>JAQGOV010000146.1 GCA_028293425.1 Verrucomicrobiales bacterium | reverse complement strand
CAACAAAAAGAGTTTTTTTTCCATGTAATCCTGGAACTTTCCCGGTCGATGTTCACGTTGCAACCGGTTTCCTTGGGAACGCTACAGGCAACCGCTCCCACCTTCAACAGGAAGCTGATTTTGGCTGACTTCCGACAACGATTATGCCATGGTCAGGCAAACTACCAAATCCATGTTGTACTTTTCTATCCATCGCCACGGGCTGCCGTTTGCTTCATTTGGCTGCCGCCTCCTGTTAGTGCTGACTTTGGCAACGTCATTAATCTCCCAGGCTGCTCCTTTTGCCGCTTTCAACGACCATATCCCGGGCCTTGGCACCAGTTCCAACGTGACCACCTTTGGTCCGTCCCAGTCAGGGTCCCTGAAGGACTGGGCTTCGGGCGCCATTCTAACGGTTCAGGTCAGCGTCACAACCAGTGCCGCCGTTGCAAACACAATTCAGGGTCATCCTTTCTACGGCAGCCCCGCTTCCGTGGTGTTCGACGGCATTGTGGACTTGGCGGGCTATCCTTTCCCTGCATTGGAGATGTCCAGCGCTGCAAGCTTCGTGACCTACACGTTCACTGGTTTGGATCCGGCCAAAGAATACAATTTCCAAGGCACCGCCATCCGAGGCAACATTAACTACGGTAACCGGTGGACTTTGTTCGAAATCACCAACGCCGCTTCCTTTAACAGCCGTCACAGCCCCGGGGCCGTCACAAGCGCCCAGATTGGTTCCCTCACCTCAGCGCAAGTTGCTATCAATACCGGAAATAATGCCCAGGGAGTTTTGGCATGGTGGGAACACATCCGACCCAACGCAAACGGAACTTTTGGTGTTATTTCCCGCCGTTATTCTGGTTCGCTTCCGGGTGGGGCGACTGCGAACGGCACAGTCGCTTACGGTCTGACTGGTTTTCGGTTGGAGGAAGGCCCTGTTTACTCGGGGCGCACCAATCCGCCTCCACAGAATTTGGGGCACAGCGATGGAGGAATCAACGGCATCTCCACCGTCTGGATCGTCGTGATGGAAAACAGTGACTGGACGACCATCAAGGGCAGCACCAATTGTCCCTACATCAACAATGTCCTGCTGCCGCAGAGCGCCTATTGTGAGCGTTATTACAACCCTCCGGGCCTTCACCCAAGTCTCCCCAATTACCTTTGGATGCTTACCGGGACAAATTTCAACATTCAGGATGATGCCCTCCCTTCTGTGAACCACCAGAGTACTACCAACACTCTATTTCATCAGCTCGAAGCCGCCGGTATTTCATGGCAGTGCTATGCCGAGGGAATTCCGGGAAACACCTGCCCCGACCTGATCGCTGGCGATTACGCCCCGCGCCATGTGCCTTTTCTCTACTTTGATTCTGTGCGGACCAATTTGACCAACTGTACCGGCCATATCCGGCCCTACCCGGAAATGGTGACAGCCCTGGCAAACGGAACGCTGGCCCGTTTCAACTTCCTGGTCCCAAACCGTACCAATGACATGCACGATCCGGTAACGGACCGGCCGGCCGCAATTCGGCAGGGAGACGCTTGGCTGGCTGCGGAGATGCCAAGAATTCTGAACTCAGCAGCGTACGAAGCTGGAGGACTGGTGGTAATAGCCTTCGACGAAGGCGAAGGAAGCACTGGCGACGGCCCGATTGGCGCCATCCTTCTTTCACCCCGCGTGAAAGGTCCCGGTTATGCGAGCACCAATTTTTATGATCACAGCTCCCTGCTGCGCACGCTGCAGGACATTTACAATGTCCGGCCTTATCTGGGCGCCAGCGTTTATGCAAACGACATGAGTGACTTGTTCAAGACCATCACAATCAGCCGCGTTACCTCGGGTCCGGTGAACCTGACCTTGACTACCACCAACTTACTGCCACTCCATACAAATTATCTCCTGTTCAGCACGTCCCCGGGCGGCCCCTGGCAACCGATGCGAACAAACGTGACCAGCGGGACAGGCCAAACGGTCAGTATCGAGCGAGGAAACACAGCAGGATTTTATCAGGTGAGAGAGCTGCCGTGACAACGGATGGGACGTTTTCCTAAGGTAACGAATTACGCCCCCCCGGCTTTCCTAATGCCTTTTCATTACTCGTGCCCGTGGCTTTTTTTAGCGCGGTTCAAAGTATAAGGTCCAACCCAGCGAACGTTATACTTCTCCATCAAAGCGTCGCTGGAGAATGACGGGCGCTGCGCCTGCCCATAGGATTGGTCATCCATGCCTTGCCAGGGAATGGGTTCGATCACCGTGCCTTTAGCCACATGAAAATCGCTGTCTTTCTCCCAGCCCGCTGAATAGAAGAAAAAGTCCCGTTCCATCCCCGCGGTCTTCCCTGGCAGTGATCTCGCGTCAAAGGAAAGCGTCAGTTCATCACCGCCGTTGATTAATGCCACGGCATTATCCTTTTCACGCAGCAACGTCTCAACGGGCCCATATTTCGTGCACCATCCCGAAGGCGTAATTGGCCAGGGAGGATTCTGACTCAGCTTTCCATACTCCGGCAGGAAAAGACTGAGCCCGGGCATTTCCGAGTACTCACTAAAACCGCGCCAATGCAAATCGGTTGTGGCCGGTTGAACTGAGACCACCCGCGTTTCAGCCGAATCCATTTTCTCGAATAATGCTATCCGGTCCCAGTGCAACTCAAATGCCTGGCCGAGGCGAAGACGCTGGCTTCCCGGCGGCAGTTTGCCGGTCAGGTCCACGACGATGCTTTTGATCTTTCCAGCCGGTGCGCCCACCGTCACATCCAGCTTGCGCCATTCGCCGGCTGCCACTTCCACCTCCAGGGTTGGGAATGGGAAGGGCAACTCGGGATTTTCCGCCGCCGAAATATTGGCAGTGCCTCCGCCAAACCTGAGCCAGCCGGTCAAAGCGAGCACTAATGGTTTGGTTCTATCAAGAGTTCCAAAATCAAGGGTGTAACTGTGCGGCTCAGCCAGCCCGCGCCATTGGGCGATCCGCAAACGCTGGGGCGAGGCAAATCGGCCGTCTATTTCCCGCAACAGTTCCGTGGCGTCAGCGCCGTCTTCTCGAGTCGCTTTGAGCAGTGGCTTTCGTCGCCCGAGGGTGACTACCTCATGCGGTTCAAACGGCTTGCCTGGACGCAGTTTGCTCGTGCTATGGACTTCGGTTCCCGAAGGATGATCAACGATCGCGAGATTTACTTGGTCCAGATACAGCACCTCGCGCAACTCCTCGGTGACCTGCAAAACATAATTCCCGTCCCTCGGCTTGAAGTTATTTTCATTACCGATCCACACATATTCCTCGGCATCCGCTGGGATATAAACACCGGCTGCGACCGGAAGTCCCGCCGGGGAGGCACTCAAGAAATCAGACACAAAGCGAAATCGCTGGCCGTCCCACGCGTAGAAATAGGGGCACGACCCTCCCTGCTGTTCCAGTTCCATCATCGCCAGCACCGTTTTAGGCTCTACCTTTACGTCCACCGTGTTCATCGGGAAGTCGAACCAGTGAACCGTCAAGGAATCCAGTTGAGTGTTCTTTCCCACCCCGATTTCCACCGGCAACGAAGAAACCCGGCGCGCCAGGCGCAGCCCGCCTGCGTTCACCTCCACCTTGGTCCCGAGAGCGCTCGCATTGGATTTTGTCCCCATCAGCTGCAATTTGACCTGCTGATTGGCGTTGCCTCCATCGTTGCGCAGCAGTTGCAAATGCCCATCCGCATAAGTTATGAGCCAATCCGAATCGCCATCCTGATCAAAATCCGCGGCGGCAAGTCCGACGATCTTTCCCTGTCCTAATTTATCCAGTCCCAGCGTCCGCGTTATTTCCTGGAACCCGGCGTTGCCGCGATTGCGCCAGACCCGCGCACCATCACCGACCGCCGCGATATCCAGCCACCCGTCGTTGTCGTAATCGAGAAGATATAGCTTCGTCGGCTGCCAATTCCCGAGCGGGATATTGGTCCGTTCAGGGATGCTGTTCAAAACACAAACCAACTTGTCGCCCGAAGCCACGACCAAATCCGAGCGCAAATCGTTATTTAGATCCCCGACCGTGAAGACCCCTCCCACGGGCCAATCCTTCGGTGAGGAGTTGGTCGTGAACGGCCCGCCTCTCTCCCGGATGAGAACCGAAGGAGACTTCCCAGCCTGGCCGATGAAGAGGTCCACAATGTCATCGTTGTTCCAATCATCCACAATCATTCCCGTAACCCCGGTAAACGTGCCTGCCTGGCCGAGATTGGTAGCGCTGCCCACAAAGTAGAATCCGAGGTTGCGAAAACATTCCGGAGTTTGATTGGTGGGTGAAAGTCCAATGAGATCCAGCTTCCGTGTATAATTCAAATCGGCCAGCATGCCACCCGAAGCTTTGGCTCCTCCGAGGCGAGTTGCCATGGTGGAATCGGTTACAAGTCCGTTGGTCGAAATTTTAAACACCTGCGCCCCCTGCTCGCTCAACGCAAGGATCTCTTCCGTGCGGTCGTTGTTCAGATCACCTACCAGGCATTCCCTGTAGTTTCTGTCTTCCGGCGCTGGGGTCAGCTTTTGGCTCGGCTGAAATATGCCATTGCTGTTGATCAAAAGTCGCCACCCGTTGCTTTCCATCACGAAAAGGCTGTTGCGGCCATCATGAGCAAAGTCGATGACTGCCGCAGGTCCATGATAAACTTTTCCGTTCGCGCCGAGAGCGGAACTGGTCGCATCACTGAACACGACCTGGATTCCTTTGGAATCCGGCTGCTCCAAACGGAATGGCGCGCGGATCAGGGTGTAAGTACAGCGCTCAAATGTCGAAACGTCTGAAATTTTGTTGGGCTTCGCCGCGAGCAGCTTCTGATGAAGAGCGCGTTCCTCCGCTGCTTCGTTGGGTTTGTTCAAGCGGTCCAGCACTTGGCTCCAGTTCCAATGGGCCGCTGCGTGTTCCGGCTCAAATTGGATGACCTCCGTGAATTGTTCGGCGGCCGGATCGAAATTGCCTAGCTGCTGGTACGCGCGGCCGAGTTGAAAACTCACGGCGTTCACGGTGCGATCCAGTTCCTTGGCTTGTTGAAGCATTTTGACGGCTTCTTTCGCATTCCCCAGCCGGAGATAAGCGCACCCGGCGAGGTAGAAACCTGCGGCCGAGCTATGATCCAGGGCCAGTGCTTCCTGCGCTTGTTTAAGCGCATTCTCCGCCTGGTTGGCCAACAGGCTGGCGTTTGCCAGGTTCAGGTGGGCGTTCACGGAACCCGGGTTCAGGGTCACAGCCTGCTGGAGGGGCGCAATCGCTTTCTCGCCTTCCCCTTTCTCGTAATAATTTTTGCCCACGTTAGTGAGCCGCATGAACTCGTCGTCTCCACTCTGGCGTTTGCAGGCGGAGAACAAAAAAGCAAAGGCCAAAATACAAACCAAGGGCGGAGTCAGCTTGCCGTTGTGCACGTCAGCAATCATCCCGAGGGCTGGGGACGTGTCAAGCTTGCGCCGAACCGAACTCAATGCACCAGGAGCGAGGAGGCATCCTTCCCTTCCTTCAAGCCAAAGAGTTGGCGCTCCTTAATCAGTTTTCCAACCTGGGCTGGAACCATGCTCTCCCAGGTCGGATCGCCTTGGCGCATTTTTGCCAACACGTCTCGGGAAAAAATGGGAAGACATTGGTCGCTATAACCCCGCAAGCCCTGGACAAACAAGTTCTCTAGCATGTAGGCGTAAAGATGCCGGAGATTGGGAGCTACACGCAGATTTTCTGCCGTAATCAATGCCCCTGTCATTGGGTCGCGGTACGGATAGGTATATAATTTCAGGGCGTTCTTGAAGAGGCGTCCAAAGGATTCCAAAATGCCGCCTTCCAAATCCGCGTAATATTTCTCATCAAATATTTCTTTCAAGGTTGGAACCCCCATGACAATGCCGATCATCTTCTTTGTATACCGGAAGAGATACGCGGCCAATCGATAAAATTCGCCGTAATTGGAAATGAGCACGGTTTTTCCAAGCGACCCGAGCAGGTCGACCCTTTCCAGGAAGTCCTTGTAATCAATTACCCCGGCGTCAGTCAAATTCTTCAAAGTCATCTCCATGATGACCACGATCTGCTCTCCCTGGACTTGGGGTTCCTGGACGAATTGCGCCTGGCCGCATTCCAACATGTCCAGGGTCACCTTGGTGACGGGTCGAAAACTGCCCCGCTCAACCAGGATCGCTTTCTTATAAAGTAATTCCGCGGCATCTACCACTTCTCCATCTGCCGTGAACATCGCCGCGTCAGATAGCCCTTGTTTCACCAGTTCCAGGCTCATCAGCCGGTTGTCCACCTTTTGAAAGGCCGGGCCGCTGAACTTCACCATGTCCACCTCAACCCTTTCCCTGCTCAGACTGTCCATGAGCGAGTGAATCAAGGCAACCGGGTCATTATTCAGGTAAAGCGCTCCGTGGACGACGTTGATGCCCATGATACCTAGGGCTTCCTGCTGTTGCAGGTTTTCCCGATCCAGCATGCGGAGATGCACAATGATTTGAGAAGGCTCAGCCATCGGGTCGGTTTGGAATCGCACTCCCATCCAGCCGTGCGACTCATCCATCGTTTTGAACCCGCGAGCTTTGACCGTGTCGGCAAAAACGAAAAAACGCGTGGTTGCACCTCGTTTCTCGCGAAGGCGTTCAATCAGCAAATCGTATTCATGATCGAGCATGCTTTGAAGACGCTGGCGCGTGACATACCGGTCAGCCGAGCCGTAGATAGCGTCACTCACGGTCATGTCATAGGCGGAAATGGTCTTGGCGATGGTGCCTGCGGCCCCGCCCACCCTGAAAAACCAGCGGGCCACCTCCTGCCCAGCCCCGATTTCAGCAAAAGTGCCGTACTTCGACGGATCCAGGTTAATTTGCAGCGCTTTTTGATGCGTTCCGGTGATGTCTCGATTCATCGTTAGAAATATAGTCTTTAGCTCTGTTTAAACCCAAGCGGGAAAGTTTCGCGCCCTTTTTAGCGCCTTCGAACCACGTTCCGACCAGCTTCGGAGCAATTTGCGAGCCGCGGAGTAGATCTAAACCCCATTGTTTACCCTCCGGACGTCCCGGAGGTTGCCCTCTAAGACAGTGGGAGCACGAGCACCCAAAAACCTGAGCAATTTATGTGGTTAAAGGGACCCAGAGCAAACTTCCATTGCGCAGCCGTGGAAACACTTGCAACTTGCATCAGGACGGCGAGGAGCACGAGGAAATCCTGAACAAACCTTCTTGTTATGAGCACAAGAACTAAATTTGCTGAATTGGCTCCGGTGGAATTATCCACTGGTTCCGGTCCCACCCTTTACGGTGAACTGTCGGTTCCGGATGGGGCCACCGGTTTGGTTCTCTTTGCTCACGGCAGCGGCAGCAGCCGGCATAGTCCGCGCAATCAATTTGTGGCGCACGTTCTCCGGGATGCTGGCGTGGGCACGTTGCTCTTCGACTTGCTCACCACCGAGGAAGAAGAAGCGGATCAATACACCTCGCATATACGTTTTGATCTCGGTTTATTGGCGGAACGACTTCTGCAAGCCACTGAATGGGCCCAGTCCCGTGCAGATTTGCAGCAGCTGCGCCTCGGCTATTTCGGCTCGAGCACCGGTGGGGGCGCCGCACTGTTGGCTGCGGCGGAACAGGGGGACACGGTGGGAGCAGTGGTATCTCGTGGCGGCCGGCCCGATTTAGCCGGCGAATCCCTCCGGCATGTTGTAACCCCTACCCTGTTGATTGTGGGAGAACTGGATGAACCGGTGGTTCGCCTCAATGAAGAAGCCTATGATTGGATGGCTTGTGAAAAGGAACTTGTCATCGTACCCGGAGCCACTCATCTCTTTGAAGAACCGGGTGCGCTGGATCACGTAGCCCGCCTTGCCGCTCATTGGTTTCAGGAACATTTGCAACCTTTATAAAAAAATGGAAAACCCTTTTTATGACCGGATGGAGGCAGGCCAGATTTTGTCGGCCGAGCTTCAGCATTATTCCGACTGGCCGGAGGTGATCGTGCTTGCGCTGCCGCGGGGCGGGGTCGCGGTTGGCGTTGAAGTCGCCAAGGAACTGCACGCGCCGCTCGACATTTTCGTTGTTCGCAAGCTCGGGGTGCCAGGCCAACAGGAACTCGCCATGGGAGCCATCGCATCCGGCGGTATCCGGATTCTGAACCCGAATGTGGTGCGATCATTTGAGATTTCTGAAGAAACTATCAACGCCGTGGCTTCTAGGGAACAAAGGGAACTGGAACGCAGGGAACGTTTTTACCGCGATGGACGTCATCCCCTGGAAGTGCGGGGACGAATTGTTCTGATCGTGGATGACGGCCTTGCGACGGGTGCCACGATGAAGGCCGCCGTAGCGGCCATCCGCAAGAAGCACCCCGCCCGGATTATTGTGGCGGTTCCCGTGGCGGCCCCGGAAACATGCGCCGAATTGGATCAGGAAGTCGATGAGCTCGTCTGCGCACGCACCCCGGACCCTTTTATGGCCGTTGGCATTTGGTATCGCCACTTCCCTCAATTGACTGATGAAGAAGTCCGGGACTTATTGCAATCGTCCGCGGAGGAATACGCCAGCTTTCACGCTCATGCAGGCCGGCACGGCGACATTATTTGAGGAGAATTATGGTGGCTGCAGCATCAAGTTCAGTCGCAAACCTCGTCAAGGAACATGCGCATATGCTGACCGGGACCACGGATGATTATAAACCTCTGCTCGACCTGATTGGGGATTCTAACTTTGTCCTCCTGGGCGAAGCTTCCCATGGCACCCATGAATTTTACGCATCACGCGCAAAAATCACCAAGCAACTAATCCGCGAGAAAGGGTTTAATGCCATCGCAGTGGAGGCAGATTGGCCGGATGCTTATCGCGTCAATCGGTTTATCCGCGAGCGCAGTTCAGACGAAGAAGCGATTGAAGCCTTGGAAGATTTTAAACGGTTCCCGACCTGGATGTGGCGCAACGCCGACGTTCTTAATTTGGTGGGTTGGTTGCGCGAATACAACGGCCACCATGCCCCGGCCTACGGAAAGGTGGGATGGTACGGGCTGGATCTCTACAGCCTGTTTCGCTCCATGGAAGCAGTTCTGCAATTCCTCGACAAAGTGGATGCGGAAGCCGCTGCCCGGGCTCGGGCTCGTTACGCCTGCTTTGATCATTATTCAGATAATTCACAGGCTTATGGTTATGCGGCGAGCACCGGCCGAAGTAAGGCTTGTGAAGGAGCTGTCATGGATCAGTTGATGGAGTTGAGCAAGCAGGCGGGCCGATATGCCAAAGGTGATCTGGATGAGTTTTTCTATGCTCAGCAAAATGCCCGGTTGGTAAGAAACGCTGAGGAGTATTACCGCACGATGTTCGAAGGCCATGTGGATTCCTGGAATCTGCGGGACCGGCATATGATGGAAACTTTGGAGCATCTGGTTGCACATCTGAAAGCCCGGGTGGGCAAAGCCAAAATCATCATCTGGGCCCACAACTCGCACCTGGGGGATGCCCGGGCCACGCAGATGGGGGAACACGGCGAACTGAACCTCGGGCAACTCGTCCGCCAGCAGTATCCTAGAGATGCATTCCTCGTTGGCTATACCACTTACAGCGGCACGGTCACCGCCGCGTCGGATTGGGACCAGCCGCCCGAGCGCAAACGGGTTCGGCCAGCGCTCAGAGGCAGTTATGAGTCCATCTTTCACGATGTGGATCTACCCCGTTTTTTCGTTTCCATGCGAAATCACCAGATTGAAGAAGCCTTAAGTAGTCAGCGCCTGGAGCGGGCCATCGGGGTGGTTTACCGGCCCGAAACGGAACGGGCTAGCCATTACTTCAATAGCTCTCTTTCAGGTCAATTCGATGCCGTTTTGCATTTCGATGAAACGCGCGCGGTGGAGCCGCTCGAACGCACCGCTCAATGGGAACGTGGCGAGGTCCCGGAAACCTACCCCTTCGCCGTTTAGCCAATGGCTTTAACCCGCTCCCATACTTCCTTGCCACGAGCAAAAAACATTTTCTTTATATTATTTAGGCTCAGAGTTAAATTTTGATATGCCGTTTAGTCATTTGGGGTTGTCCCCGGAACTAGTCGAAGGCGTCCGAGCAATGGGTTATGTTGAGCCTACCCCGATTCAATTGCGCGCTATTCCTTTAGTGCTGAGTGGTCGGGATGTAATCGGGAGTGCCCAAACCGGCACTGGAAAAACCGCTGCATTCGCCCTCCCGATTTTAACCAAGTTACAGCGCAGCACGGGTGTCACCCGAGCCCTTATCCTGGAACCTACCCGCGAACTCGCCGCTCAAGTGGAAACCGCCATGCGGGATTTTGCGCGGTTCACCAACCTGAGGGTCGATGTCATGTTCGGCGGCGTCGGTTATGGCAAGCAGCGACAAGCTTTGCGAACGGGCACGGACGTCATAGTAGCCACGCCCGGAAGGTTGCTCGACCATATCAGCCAGGGTGATTGTCGTCTGGATAACATTGAATTCCTGGTCCTCGACGAAGCGGACCGGATGCTCGACATGGGCTTCCTCCCCGATGTCCGAAAAATTGTTCAGAAATGTCGGCAAGACCGTCAAACCTGTCTTTTCTCTGCCACGATTCCACCTGAAATCGGAACCTTGATCAAGTGGACCATGCGGAATCCGGAAACGGTGGAAATCGGCACTCGCCGTTCCCCTGCGGAAACGGTGAAACACGTCATTTACCCTGTCGCCGACGATCAAAAGTCCGACCTCCTGCGCGCTCTTTTGGACCAGGTGCATTACGACTCCGTCATTATTTTCTGCCGCACCAAACATCGCGCCGACCGCATCGGCCAGTTGCTAAAAAAGAACAACCACGCCGTTGCAGTCCTTCACTCAAATCGCACTCAACGTGAGCGCGAGCAGGCCTTAAAAGGGTTCCGGGATGGACGGTTTGAAGTCCTGGTGGCCACGGACATTGCCGCCCGTGGACTGGATGTCGCGGAAGTCAGCCATGTCATCAATTACGACGTGCCGCAGCATCCAGAGGATTACGTGCATCGCATTGGTCGCACCGGACGCGCCCAGGCCACGGGTGACGCCTTTACTCTGATGGTCGCCGAAGATGCCAAGCACGTCGCGGCAATCGAGCGGTTTATTGGCAAGAAAATCGAACGCATCAAGCTCGAGAACTTCAATTACAAATACACCGCTTTGTTCGACGAGGATAAGGATCAGCGCACTTATAATGAGAAGCGTGTCCGCGGGGTCCGCATGAGTGGCGGGTATTTCTTTGGCCCGGCGAAACGTCGAAAGCGGTAGCCCTTATTTCTCCCCAATGCAAAACAGGTGTTTGTCACCCCGGATAAACATCTGGCCTTGGCTGATGGCGGGAGACGCGAAAGTCTTCTCGCCCAGTTGATTCTGGGCTACGCGCTCAAAGTTTTCTTCCGGCTTCACCACGTTCATTACCCCGTCATCGTTCAGGAAATAGACCAGGCCCTTGGCGGACACGAGGGATGCATGATGGCTGCCCATCCGCTCCTGCCACGCAATTTTTCCCGTTTTGGCTGCAAAGCAATGAGCAACACCCGAATCAGAAACAACCAGGAAATAATCACCCTCCGAAATGGGTGATGGCACATAAGATACCCCTTTGTTGGTGCGCCAAACGATTTTGTCGGATTTTGTGATGTTCCCCTGCCCGTCCGGCTTGATGGCCAGAATATGATGGTCGGGAAAGCCGCCAGTCATAAACAGCAATCCCGCCTTCTCGTTATACACCACCGACGCCACGAACTGTTCCGTGGGACCATCCATATACCAAATGAGCTTGCCGTTATTCGGATTGTAGCTGGCCACCGATTTGTCGCCCGAGAGGACCATCTGTGTTTGGCCGGCCAGTTCCCGGAGCAGCGGCACGCAATAACTCCGCGTGTGATTCTTCCGCGGTGTCTTCCACAAGGTCCGCCCATCTTCCCGGCTCAAGGCAACGATGTACGAGTCACCATCATGGTCCCCATTCACGATCACTTTGTCTTTGAACAAAATCGGTGAACTGCAAAAGCCGTGCATGCTCGCGAAGGGCCCTGGCCGAACGGCCCAAACCTGTTTGCCCGTGAAATCGTAAGCCGCGACAAACATTTGGTTCTTATCCAGGAATGCCACGTAGACCAACTTGCCATCCGTCGCCGGGGTGCTCGATGCATGGCTGTTCAGCTGATGGATCTTCTCTAACGGAGCCTTTAAAGCAATTTGTTGCCACAGAATCTTTCCACTCTTGCGGTCCAGGCACAACAGCACGCGTTCTTGGTTCTGCTCAAGCGCCGTGACTGTGAAGATGCGGTCCTCCCAAACAACCGGCGACGCATGGCCAACCCCCGGCAGCTCTACTTTCCAGGCAACGTTGCTGGTGGAACTCCAATGCACCGGCACACTCGTTTCAACGCTGGTCCCATCCAGCCGCTCCCCGCGCCAGCAGGGCCAGTTTTCGGCCCGGACATTGGCGCAAACCAGGAGCAATCCAAAAATAAATACGAGGGCTCTCATGCTGTTCCCAATGTCATCCTTTATTTCGCCACGCCATGCAATGCAAACTTCTGGCGGATTATATCCGGCATTCCCGCTGGGTTCAATAATGAGTCTACTCTGCGTGAGTTCCGAGCAAACACTCCTTTGCCTAATGCACCACTTCCTAATCTGGGCCGCTGAACCGTCCTGCGCGCATCGCCTCTAAAAACTCCTTTTGCTCCGTGGTTAACAGCTTGCGCGGTGTATAGCCATGCTCATCTGGTTCACGGAGCCACCAAGCTAACCGCTGATTGGCAGCAGCTTTGAGGGCTTCCTTTTCTTCCTCCGAGAACATCGTTTCTACCCGATAGGACAGTGCTTCGAGCCCTTCAACTGCACGATCTAAATCAACGTCGTCGTCACTTGAAAAATTGAGGAACCAAAAATAATCCAAAACCATTTCAGCAAGATTGTTCATGACGCCTTCAGAAACTAGCAGGTTCCCACTGAATAATCCACCGACTTTGCATGACTTAGCCCAGCCAGAAGGCCTGGCTGCCGTTGCCCTGATCGTGTCAATCGCCCAAGCGCAGCAAGCGTCGGCTTGCAGTTCTTCACACAGCCCGCCCCCCTTCTGGCGAAGATCCTGCTTCCCAAACGCCATGGACAGTTCGAGCCGTTGGAATCCAGTCACCGCCCAGCAACTCATCGGGTTCGGGTGTGCGGCAGGAGTTTTCTTTCTGGCCGTGGCCCTCTGCGAGCCCGGTTTCATCATGATTTTGGAT
>JAQGOV010000119.1 GCA_028293425.1 Verrucomicrobiales bacterium | reverse complement strand
CCTGATCCACGAAATTGAGCATGGTCCATGACTTACTGCAACAGCAAATGTGGTTGACAAAATTGCGAATGATCTCCGAACGGCGAGGGGTGTGGACCACCTCGGGGTGAAACTGCAGGCCAAAATATTTCCGAGCACGGTTTTCGATTGCGGCATAGTCGGAATTTTCAGTGACGGCGACGGACTTGAAGCCTTCCGGCAATTTGGTGAGTTTGTCGCCGTGTGAATTCCAGACCTGGAGCTTTTGAGGGAGCGTGACAAAGAGCGGGCAGGACTTGTCTTTGATGGTGAGAGAGCCTTTGCCGTATTCACGCTTCTGGCCTGGCTCCACTTTGCCGCCAAGGTAATGCGCGAAGAGTTGGATGCCGTAACAGATTCCCAGCACAGGAACGCCCAGCTTGAAGATGCCTTTATCGGGATGAGGGGCTTTTTCGGAATAGACGCTGGAAGGGCCGCCGGAAAGAACCAGGCCTTTGGGGGCGAGAGCAGCAATTTCCTTTGCCGGCGTGTCATAGCGCATGATCGTGCAGTAAACGTTGCATTCGCGAATCCGCCGCGCGATGACCTGCGTATACTGGGACCCAAAATCTAAAATTATAATTTGCTCAATCATCCGAATAAAGGACTAGGGTTTTACTGTGCCGGAAAGGTTTGGCGAGTCAAAAATGCTTACTAAGAGCGAAAAAGCAAGCGGAGGCGGTGGAAATTCTCAAAAGTTGCTTTACATCGCGGGGGCGATTCTTCTGTAAAAGCAACCGAAACGTGGCGGGATGGTAACACGCTTTTCGGTTTGGTGGCCGGGGAAGTAGGGATGAACCCTATGGTTCAGAAAAAACCCTGCTGTAGTTTCCTCCTGGTTTTGATTTTGGCACTCCCGCCTTTTCCCTGGAACTGTGTGTGTTTGCCACGAGAGCCCGGCCCGGCATTCAGTGCTGCGCCGGGCTCTTTACTTGAGCCTCTCGCCCCTCGAGGGTTCGATGATAGTCTCCCGGGGGCCACTAGCGTCCACAGCACTTGGCCCATGGAAGAGAATCGCCAAAGGGCCGAGCAAAATTCCAAGGAGAACCAGCCAGGTCGTGTCCGTTAAAGAACCGTAGAGGACAAACGGACAAGCGGCCAAAGCCACGAGCGAAGCAAATCGAAAATCCGAAGCGGAAGAATCGTTGGGTTTGGGGAACTCATCTTTCGCTTCCGCGGTTGCCAATCCATTATTATTTACATCAGCAGACATACAACATACCACAAGTTTAAGGTTCACTCCCTTGCACACCCAAAACCTATCGGCACCGGCCAACGGGACTTTTGGAAATTCTAGAGAAAAATGAAAACCGGGGAATGGTGTATTACCCTGCAAGGACGCAACAGGGTAGAGCGCATCGCGGGAATGAATCCACGCGACGAAGCGAGGCTGGCAGTTTCGTTTCCCGTGGAGATGGAATCTGACCCGCGAGATTTCTGGGGAAACAACGAGCCCGGTTGAACCAAGTTCAACCGGGCGCAAAGGGAAGGAGGCTTAGGCAGCCGGGGCTGCCGCGGCGGAAAGCCTGATAGAGAGCCGGGACTTTTTGCGGTTAGCGGTGCCTTTATGGACCACGCCGGATTTAACGGCTTTGTCAAAAGCAGAGGTCACGGCACGGAGCGCAGTTTGCGCTTCGTCTTTTTTGCCACCCTTGACGGCCTCGAGGTAGTTGCGTTCAAGGGTTTTGAGGCGGGATTTCGCGCTTTTATTCGCGATATTCTTGCGGGCGCTGTTGCGCATCCGGCGTTCGGCTGACTTCGTATTCGGCATATTAAGCAGTTTTATTTAAATTCAGAGCCGGTAACCGTATCGAAATAACGAGAGATGTCAACGGTGGGATTTAAGGTTTGGGCAGGAATAGCAGGGCTTTTAGGAGGAAAGCAAAGG
Source organism: Verrucomicrobiales bacterium (assembly GCA_028293425.1). GTDB lineage: Bacteria > Verrucomicrobiota > Verrucomicrobiia > Limisphaerales > JAQGOV01 > JAQGOV01. Next base: position 8,601 of record JAQGOV010000119.1, on the reverse strand, counting down.
TTGGACAGCTTTCCAGATGGCAGCGCCGACTTCTTCCCGGGAGGCCGCAGCTTCAATTTCCACTACCCTGCGGGGTTCCGCCCTGGCCAAAGCCTGGAAGCCGCGCTCCACGCGCTCGAAGAACTCCCGTCCGGCGCTTTCTATCCGGTCACGGACGGGGGCCGCACCAGCGTCGCGGGAATGACGGCGGGCTTCACTGACGCTGAGAGGCACATGCAGAAGCAGAGTCAGATCCGGGCGGGTGTTTCCAACCGCGAAATCGATGATGGAGCGCACCTGGGTCATTTCCAAGCCACGGCCAAAGCCCTGGTAGGCAATGGTGGAGTCGTAGAAGCGATCACACAGGACGACCTCGCCTCGTTCCAAGGCCGGACGGATGATCTCACGGACCAATTGAGCCCGACTGGCGTTCATGAGCAGGAGTTCGGTTTCGGGCGTCATGGCCTCATTGTTGGCACTATGCTTCAGGGTATGGCGGATTTCTTCGCCAATGGGGGTTCCGCCTGGTTCACGCAGCACACGCACGGTGCGGCCGGAAGCTTTTAAGCGGTCAGAAAGAAGAGCAATCTGGGTGGTCTTGCCACCGCCTTCCGTGCCTTCAAATGTGATAAAAAGTCCCTTCATCCGAAAAAAGAATGGCCGTCGGTATCTGAGAACCGGCGGCCAAACATGAGGAAATGGAATTTATTTCGCGCTCGCGCTCTGCTTGGGCTGGTTGTTCTGAACAGGTTGCGCGGTCGTTGGCGCAGGAGTCTGGACAGGGTTGCTGGGGATGGTTTTCGACAGGTACTCTACCAGCGAGTTGATCTGTGCATCGGTTAGGATGCCACCTTCGGCTTTGGCAAAGGCTGGCATCATGGAACCGACGCGACCGGAGGTCACCCATTTTTTCCAATGCTCAGGGCTCGTTGGATGATTCAGCGCATGAAGATTCGGGACCATGGAGGCGCGGTTAGGAGAATCGTGGCAATTAGCGCAGACGCCCTGGTAAAGGGGCTGACCCAAAACTGCGAGGCCATTTTTGTCAGTGGCCGGCTCAGCGTGGCACTTGATGCAATCTTTGTTTTTGAAAACGATTTGGCGATCGGCCAGAGTGGCCTGCATATTCTTGATGCGGTCAACATCGCCCATTACCCCACCGGCCGCGCCTGCGACGGTGTTGCTGGGAGCGGGGATGTTCACCTTTACGAGCAGCGACTTGATGCCAGCGCTGGAATCGACCGTGACCGACTTCATGATAGTGCCGCTTTTACCAGCCAGGTTCACGGAAACTTCAATCGGGCCATTGGTGCCCGGTTCGAGCTTCCAAGGCTGAGAAGGAAGTTGCGCGACTGTGCAACCGCAGGAAGTGCGAACACTGTTCACCGCGACCATTTCTTTGGAAACATTGGTTAGCCAGAAAGTAAAATGAGCGCTGGTTTCCCCGAGCTTAGGAGAAAGCTCCTTGGAATCGGAATCCCACGCCAGGTACGTGGCAGGCTGCAACTTGACAGGAGGAGGGACAGAAACAGGGGCGCTTGTGACACTAACCGGTTTCGGACCCGCTGGGGATGATTGCGCCTGGAAGGGGGCAGAACCGGCCGGCGGGGTGAAAGGCTTTGCCGTGACGGGTGGGATCTGAGCAACAGGCAACGGCGGGGGCTCGGGAGCTAACGGAATTGGACGTGCGGGAGGGACAAATTTTTCTGCCGCAGTTGCTCCGAAAGGAACGGCGCAGCAGGTCCCCAAAACCACTGCCAAAGACAGATTTCTCCAAGCGTGTGTTCTTTTCATAGATTGGCTCGTCGACAATAGCCATTCACGCGCAGAATGGCTAGTAAATTTACAGGTGTTTTATCGGCTTTTTGGCCGCTTTCTTGAATTTAGACCCTTTTCAGCCGGGCACCTTTGGGGGTGTCTTCGATCACCCATCCTTTGACCTTGAGTTCGTCACGAAGAGCATCAGCACGCTTGAAATCCTTGGCTTTGCGAGCGGCCAGGCGTTCCTCGAGCAATTGTTGGATTTCGGGAGGAGCCTCAGCTTCGGCCTTGAACCCAAGGCCGAAGACAGAATCGATCCTGGACCAGGCAGCGAGTCCAGCGGCAGCCTTCGCTGCCGTGATTTGGCCGGACGCGAGCAGCTTATTGGTTTCACGGACCCATTCGAAGATGACGCCCCAAGCTCCAGATACATTGAGATCTTCATCCATGGCCTGGGTGAACTGGGTCAATAGGCCGGGATCCGGCTCGGCCTGGGTCTTGCCTGCCGATTCCTGGAGTTTAAGGATGCATTCATCCAACCGGCCAAGCGCGGCGCGGGACTCTTCCAAGCCATCACGGGTAAAGTTAAAGGTCTCGCGATAATGAGATGTCAGCAGCAGGCGACGGACTTCACGACCCGAGAAGCCCATCTGGAGGAGGTCCCGGAGGGTGAAGAAATTACCGAGGGTCTTGCTCATCTTCTTGCCTTCCACCAGCAAGTGAGCGCCATGAAGCCAATATTTGACAAAACGCTGGCCGGCGGGTTGCAACCCGGAGCCCTCGCTTTGCGCGATCTCATCCTCATGATGGGGGAAAGCGAGATCTTCACCACCGAGGTGGATATCAAAGCTGGGGCCAAGATAGCGCATGCTCATAGCGCTGCACTCGATGTGCCAGCCGGGACGGCCTTCGCCCCAGGGGCTCGACCAAAACACAGAACCATCCCCCGGCACACGGGCTTTCCAAAGCGCAAAGTCGGCAATGGATTCTTTGGAATATTCATCACTGGCTACCCGTTCGCCCGGGCGCATTTGGTCGAAATTAAGATTCACCAACTGACCATAACGGCAGCCGCAGCCCTGGTATTTTTCGATACTGAAGTAAACGGAGCCATCCGGCGCGCGGTAAGCGATGCCGCGCGCAACCAACTGCTCAATAAGCTTAATAATCTCGGGGATGTGTTCAGTCGCGCGAGGGAGGGAGTGCGGTTGAAGGCAGCCGAGCGTCTTTAGGTCCTCCAGGAAAGCGTTTTCGTACTGGGAGACATAATCGCGCAGGCTGATCTGCTTTTCTCGGACGCGGCTGATGATTTTGTCCTCCACGTCGGTGACGTTCATGACGTGATTCACGGAAACACCACAAAACTCGAGGTAACGTCGGATGAGGTCAGAGAATACGAAGGTGCGAAAATTGCCAATATGGCCAAAGTCGTAAACTGTAGGGCCACAGCAGTACATGCCCACACGGTTCGCGGAGGGGTCTAAAGGCACAAACGGCTCGATCGAGCGCGTCAGAGTATTATAAAATTGCAAAGCCATTTTTAACTTCGGTGAGGTTATGCTCCCAGGCTGGAAAGCTAAAGCGGAAATTGCGAGGTCTATTGCAGTACCAGCGCACGTTCTTGTTCTGATAGTTGTTTCCATTTTCCAGCCGGCAGGCAGCCCAGTGGAAATTCACCAATTTGCACCCGCATGAGCCGCAAGGTTGGATGCCCTACGGCAGCGGTCATTCGGCGCACCTGCCGGTTTTTTCCTTCGGCAAGTTCAATACCAATCCAGCAGTCCGGAACAGATTTCCGAAAGCGGATGGGTGGATCTCGTGGGGGAACCTCGGGCTGAGGTTCGAGAAGCCAGGCACGAGCGGGCAAGGTTTTTCGGCCCTGGATGAGGATGCCCTTTGCCAATTGGTCAAGGGCCTCGCGACCAGGCAATCGTTCGACCTGCACCCAATAAATTCTCCGGTGCCCATGGCGCGGGTGCAAAAGCCGCTCGGTTAACGCTGGTTCATCGCTGAGGAGCAGGAGCCCTTCACTATCGGCATCCAACCTGCCGATCGAGTAACAGCCCTGGGGAAAGCCGAATTCCGCCAGGGGCTTGTTTGGCGAACCGTCGGGCGTGAACTGGGAGAGCACACCGTAGGGCTTATTGAAAGCAAGCAGCATCCGTATCTCCTAATCAAATCAAGGCCGGACTTCGAGTTTGAACAGATAGGGAGCACCAGCCGTTGGGGGCGGGAGAGTATAGGTAGTAGTGGTACTCGTGGCCTGAATCCAATTCGAGACTGGATCCCAATGGACCGCATCCACGCTGCCGCTGATCCGGTAGAGCTTCCCTGAAACGGAGGACCAATCGATTCGGTAGTTGCCGTCAGACAGGCGGGCTGGCCGGGCGGCTTTCAAGTTGGAACTGGGCTGGATCGGATTGGTGCCCGCCACAAACTCGGCATAATCCGAAGCACCGTCTCCATCCGAATCCGTGAAGCGGGTGCGTGCAGTGGAGACGCTACCAAAGTAGTGCGTTTCCCAAGCGTCCGAGATGCCGTTGGTGTTCACATCATCAAAGGTATAATTGCCTTGGAAGACGATTGTGGCTGCTGGCACAAGACTGTTGGTTTTGGGGGCCGGGGTGTAATAATAAGGCACATCCCCAAAGGTGACGACATAATCTCCCGGAGGAGCGTTGGTGATGAGCAAGGAGCCCTGCCCGCTACGGTTCATTTCGCCCGTCATGACGAATCGCGCCTGGGCCAGCGAATTAGTGATGAGGATGGTTCCAGGCACGACGTTCGTGATGGTGATCGAGACATCATCGATAAACCAGCCGTAGTGGGGAAAGGTGTCGAATGAGAGCATCTGATAATGCCAGACCAGAAAAATAACGTGGCCAATATAAGGTGTGAGATTCACCTCAACTTCTTCCCAGTCGGTGGTGGCAGAGTCGTAGGTACTTATAACGACGGGTTCCGTGACGGCGTTTGTGATGACATACAAAATACCCTGCTCCAGGAGGTCCGATTCTGAAACGGGGTTGAAGTCGTAATTGTGCCAGAAGTGAACTTTGGCACTATTGCCGCCGGTAAGGTCGATGGCCGGACTGATGAGGAAGGTGTCGGCCTGATCGATGAATTCACCCTTCAAATTGGAGCCCCAGGCATTTTGGGGAGAGTGGGCGGAAACGCCATAGAGGTTTTGAGGCGTGCCCAATTGCCAATTGGCCTGGGAGTCATCGCCGTTAAAAACTGCCCAATTGGTGCTGCTCCCTTCCATGTTGTCGAAGAAAGGAGGCAGCAAGGGCGGGAGGGTTCGAAAGGTGTAAAGCTGGCCACCATTGTCGTCTTCGACCACGTTGCCAGCGGAGTCGCGACTGATCACCTTGTAAAAATAGGTGCGATTCGGCCCCAGACCGGCTAAGGAAACCTCGTGGTAGGTATCGAGAGCATCGGAAAAAGCAGAACGGCCGAGCAAAGGAGATTCACCAAACACCACCAGTGCGTCCGAGTCCTCCGAGGTATCCCAGGAAACAACAGCCTCCTCGTATTGAGCCAAAGCAGAGACGCCAGAGATGGCTGGGGGCTGAGTATCCACCATGGCGGAAGCCTGCACAGTTGCCTGGCCGGAAAGATCAAAATACTGGAGAGTCACCTGGTCGCCATTAGCCGCGCCCAGTTGCCCTGCCCCACCAGGGGACGAAACTGGAATCAGTTTCAGGCCACCCCGAAACAATCCCGGGATAAACGTTTCTTTCAGGCTTAGTGTGCCGCCAGTTGGATCGGTGGTGCTAAAGAAATGCACCGAGGCTGCCCCCTTCCCCGCCAGGTCGGAATCACCTACTTCAACCGTAATGAAACCAGGAACCGTGTAAGAGGCTCTATCCAGAGTGAGAGTGCCGACTCCGCCAATGCCCGGCGCAAGAAACTGAATGACTTTTCTTAAAATGGCTCCGCGATTTGCAGGGGCTGCGGCGCTCTCAGGAATGGCATCCAGCGGAAAAGAGAAGAATACGACGCGGCCCGTGAAATCCAACCCCGGACGGGGAAACTTCATGCCGCAAGGGACCCCAGAGTTGACATCATAAAACACAGGCGCTGCATCGCTGCTGGGAAGAAATGTGTCCGAAAAATCAGGACCCAGATCAAGAAAATCAATGGCGGGATAATTGCTATAATCGAGGTCGACCTGGACGTTGTCGCCGATGACATCCTGGGAGACACCCTGAATGGCAGGAACCGTCCGGTCCTCATCACAATCCGCACAGGCTTCAAAAGGATTGGGATTGCTGGTAAACCGGCCGACATGCAAGATATTCGTCCGGAAAGGGACGGACCCGAGGCGGCTGAGCAATTCCATGGAGGCCATAAAGAAGGAGCCTCCCCCATTTACATATTGTTGAATGGTGGCCTGCTCCTGGGTTGAAAGGGAATCAGGGCTATCGTAAGCATCATTAATCCTCCACATGACAATCCGGTAAGAACGGAGATTATTAAAAGTGGGCGAGGTTTTCGAGGAGGGCCAGACATCATAGCTGACACCGGTCTGGTTCAAGGCATCAGTGTAAGTGCTCAGCGGGATGAATTGCCCTTCGGAATTGGGATCATAATTGTAACGATCCACCAAGAGCATGGTGGCCGGGGGCACGGCGGTGAATTGGAAGAGCTGCCCGCCATTGTTGTTGCTGGCCACATTTCCGGCTTCATCAATAGAAATGACAGCAAAGTAATAGGTTCTCCCGGCAACCAGATTGGTAAGCTCCAGTTGGTGCTCAAAAACGAGGGATAGATTTGTGGCCCCTTGGGAGAGGGTGGAGTTTGTACCAAAAAGGATCATTGAGTTGGCAGGCTCGTCGGTGCTCCAGGATATGACCATCTGGCCGAAGTCGTTGGTGGCACCAACGGACGAAATGAGCGGGGGCAGAAGATCGGCGCGAGCAGTCGCGTTACGATTTCCATTGATGCTGGCATCAAAATAGGCGGCCGTGATGGTTGCGTTATTGGTGACTTGAAGGCGGCCATCGGAAGCGGCCGGACCAAGGGCCGTGGCCATGGAACCGGTGAAGGAACCAGGAATGCCGGTTGAGCGAAGCAGCAAGGATTCCCCGGAAGGCTCAAAACTGCTCTTCAGCGTAATGGAAACCGTGGCTTGATTGGTTAAATCGGTATCGATGAGCTTGATCTGCATTTTGGCCGGAGCAGTGTATGAACCTCGATCAAAGAAAAGGAGCCCAGTGCCAGGGAGCGGAATTTCGGCGGAGATAACCAACGCGAAATCCTGATCGACGGCGGGGGTTTCCAGACGGACATCACGTGAAACGTTTTGCGCCCTCACCCGGACCAGGTATTCCCCCGTGATCGGTTCCGATATGTAAATACCCTCGACGTTATTGATATTGTCACCAGAAGGGGCATTGGGAACAGATTCGCCCTGATCGAATTGGTTGCCGCGATAAACAAAGCCATTCGGCGCGATGACTTCGAGATCCAGGTCATTGACCAGCGCCGGAACCGCACCGGGAAATCCAGGAAAGTCGGAGTAGGCCAAAGTGATGCGCAAAGGCGCCGATGCGGAGGAAACAACCACTCGTTTCTCGTAGGTTTGCCCGGTGCTGAGCGGAAGGGTTTGATCGACCAGTTGAAACGGAGTCGGCGCAAGAACGAACTGGGTTAAATCGACCCGGCCCCAACCCTCATCCATATTCGGAGTAGGGCCTGTTTCCACACTGTTATCCATGTCGGTGGTGGTGTTGATTAACACGGCCTTAACCAAAGCCGGCGAGGGATGGGGGATGCCATATACCTCGCGGATATACTGGACCAAAACAGCGGCCGCCCCGGAAACATGAGGCCCGGCCTGGCTGGTGCCACCCTGGTAGAGGTAATAATCGGAAATAGGGCCCCAGGCGAAATCATCGTTGCCTATCGGGGAACGCAAGGAAGCAATCCAGGTGCCTGGCGCCACGACATCCGGTTTGATGCGTCCATCCTCACACGGACCACGACTGGAAAAGTCGGCCATGGTTTCCATTCCATCGTCGTAAATAAAAAAACCGCCCCGAGAGCTTTCCGAGGCCCCGGTTGCAATCACGTTCTTGGCAACGGCCGGACTGCCGATTGTTTGGGTGCCCGGACCAGCGTTGCCAGCCGAAAACTCCAGGATGTATTGCTGGTCGCCATCGGTGAGTTCGTCAGCATCCCGGACGAGGGCGTCGAATTCCGAGGCGCTGATATCATATTGGCCCTGGGTATCGTCACCCCAGCTATTGGATCCAATTTCGGCGCCGGCGCGGACAGCATCCCGGGTGAGCGTTTCAAAGGAAGGCGGCGGCTCATAATTCCCTTCGCCATCGAAAATGCGTTGGGCGATGACATTCACGTTTGGAGCAACTCCCAAGCCGTAGAGGTAGCCCTCCTCATCGAGTTCCCCCGTGGCCCCATTGCCGCCGATGATGCCTGTGACGTGAGTGCCGTGGCTGTGCTCATCGGATGCGTCCTCCAACTGACCGTAGTAAAAAAATGCGACGGCGCGGCCATAAAGATCGGGGTGCATCAAATCAGCTTCGCCGAGGTGCAACCCGCTATCAGCGACACTGACGGTGACTCCGGAGCCATCATAGAAATTGCCAGCGGTAAAAGTGATGTTGGGCCCGCCATCACCCGCGACGATTTTGGAGGAGACCTCGTCGTTCAACTTTACCTTAGGCGCGGGCTCGATCCACAGGACTCCAGGGGAGGCAGCGAGTTTGTCGAGCTGAGAGGCGGGAATGGTGCCGCGGAATACCGCCCCGTGCTTCGAGTTCGATTCCTGAGAAAGCTTCTTGAAGAGTCCACGGGCGCTGCCCTTTTCTGCAGGGTCGGCGAGGGGGGAAAGCA
>JAQGOV010000110.1 GCA_028293425.1 Verrucomicrobiales bacterium | reverse complement strand
TGATCGAGCGCGGACAATTTTTGTTCCTGGTCCTGAGTGGGAATCATCATGCGAGGCCTCGGATTCTCCGTGCGGGTGCCATCCAGGCCGCTCTCGGGCACATTGTGGAAAAAGGCGTAAAGCTGATAAAAATCTTTTTGGCGGATCCGGTCGTATTTGTGATCGTGGCATTCAGCGCAGCCGATGGTGGTTCCCAGCCAAACGGTGGCCGTGGTGTTCACACGGTCGACAATGTACTTGGCGAGATATTCCGCCGGGTCGGCGCCGCCTTCGTCGTTGGTCATGACATTGCGATGAAAGCCGCTGGCGGTTTTCTGGTCGCGCGTTGGGTTGGGGAGCAAATCGCCCGCAAGTTGCTCGACCGTGAATTCGTCAAAAGGTTTGTTGTGATTGAAGGAGTTGATGACCCAATCCCGCCAAAGCCACATGAAACGCGGGCTGTCGAAGTGATAGCCGCTGGTGTCCGCATAACGAGCGGCATCCAGCCAGGAAACCGCCATGCGTTCCCCGTAATGAGGGGAATCCAACAACCGGTTCACCACCTTTTCATAGGCGTTGGTGCTTTTGTCGGAAAGGAAAGCGTCGACTTCCTCAATCGTTGGAGGAAGTCCTGTGAGATCGAGCGAGGCCCGCCGAATCAGGGTTGGTTTATCTGCTTCCTTCGCGGGCTGAAGCCCGTTTTTCTCAAGTTTTTCCAAGACGAAATGGTCGATGTCATTTTTCGGCCAGCGCTTGTTTTTGACCTTCGGCAGCGAGGGTCTTTCCGGCGGGATGTAAGACCAATGCGACTGCCACTCAGCTCCTTGTTCAATCCATCGACGCAACAGACCGATTTGGTCCTTGGTCAGGTTTTTTCCTGATTTAACCGGAGGCATGCGGTCGTCCTCATTGGCAGTGGTGACAAGCTGGAGCAGCTTGCTCTTCGCCGCCTGCCTGGGAACGATCGCAAAGTCGCCAGATTCGAGTTTCTTAAAAGCCTCTTCTTTAATGTCAAAGCGCAGATCCGCTTTGCGCTTGTTCTTGTCCGGTCCATGGCAGGCGTAGCAATTTTCGGAGAAAATGGGCCGGATATCGCGGTTGAAGTCGATCGAGTTTTTGGCTGCCGCGCGGAGCGCGGCAGGTAAAACAATGATGCTGGCGAGCCCCAGAATTAGGGTCCTTGCCAAACCGAAAGCAGTGGGCCGGAACTGTTTCATGTTGTGCGCTGGTACGGAGAGGCAGGATAAGGGTCTTTGGGTGGCAGTGGCGAGGGAAAAGGTGATGCTGATTGCTGAGCGCTTTTGGGGATTGCTGATTATCGAACTGCTTCGCGGAAAGTTACAAATTGGAACAAGGAGTTGGCCGGAACTTAATATCGACAGCGGGGTTAAAATATCTGCGTATCACATGGATTACTGGCTTCGCTTTTTGGTGAGGAGATAACGGACGAAGGACCACAGTCCGGAGTAGCGGAAGCCGGGGTCGAGGTAGTGCTCGACCACGTAAAAAGCGAAGTAATAGGCGCGGCAGAAAGACCAAATGGCCAGGGCGAGCAGAAGGACCGTTTTCAAGGCAGGCGATTCGAGCCAGAGCAGGACCGCACCCGCTAATCCAAGGGCGAGGAAGAGGAAGGCTTTGAGATAAATCAGCCCGGGGCTCTGTAGGTCTTTCATATTCGCCTAATTAAAAAACTGGATTTTAGAACGAGCAGATGTCATAGAGAGTCGAAGTAATCAATATGAAACAATTGTTTTCTTTGGGATTGGGCCTGCTTTTGCTGGGCGTTGGGCATGGAGTCGTCACCTTGCAAGCGCAAGAAGCAATGGGTCAGGCGCAGGTGCACGGAATCCTTGGGAACGCGACCGCCATGGGAGTGGATGGAAAGATAACCCCATTAAAATCGAAGATGGTGCTGGTCCCAGGCACAACAATTAAAACTGGGCCGCGCGCGGCTGTTGATTTATTCCTGGGAAAAAGCGCCGGAATCATTCGACTGACGGAGAACTCGATTTTGGTGCTCAAGCAATACAAACTGATGGACGCAGGCGGCCAAACCATCATCGAACTCGAGCTCAATTTGGACCAGGGCTCCCTGCTCGGCAAGGAAGGCCACATTAACACGTCAAGTTCGCATTATGAGATCAAAATCCCGACGGGCATCGCAGGAATTGACGGCGGCACGTTCCGGATCAATGCCCAGGGCTACATTGTGCTGACTGAAGGCTCGCTGGCTTATGTACACGTGGATGCGGCAGGCCAACCGAAGGCTTACAAACTGCACGCACCGCCAGCCACCTATTTTTCCCCAGTAGAAGGAGTGAAGCCCGCGCCTGAAGCTTTGACTCGTGAAGTGAATTTCCAGTTGAAGTCGAAGCTGAAGTAATTCAGGTTCCCAAGGCTCCGCCTTGGAAACAGTTTAAGCCAACCGTTTACGCATAGCGGTTTATCTTTCGAGCCACACTTGTCCATCGGGACGGTGTGGCTCATTTTCTTTCATGGTTCCCAGACCGCTTCGGTTGTAACGCTCGTGCCTCGCTTCCTCCTGCGCCAAGGCTGCGGTGGACGGGCAACTACCGACTTATAGGCTGTAGGGCCTCCGGTTTTCTAAAACAAAACTCCATCTACAAAAGAGCGCAAAGGTTCGGGCATCACACGGTTCTTGCGAACGACTACGGCCAATTCGCGTTGGAATGTATTCTTGATGCCAATTCGCTGAACGGCTCTGCGTTGCGCGTAAAGCGGCAGGACTCGATGGGGAACGACGCTGATGCCCAGACCGAGGGAAACCAGGCTTACAATCATGTCGAAACTGTCCAGTTCCATGGCGGGCTGGAGGTCGCAGCTTTGTTGCTTTAACCAGCGTGCAAACAATGCACCGGTATTTCCTTCACGACGGATCAGCAACCAACGTTCGGTCCCAAATTGCTTTTCGAGTTCCTTCACGCTCATTTGACGGGCCACGGTAGTTCCGCTGGCGGAAGGTGGCGCGATGAAAGTAAATGCGTCCGTAAATCGATGCGTTATTTGAAGTGAACGTGGAAAGCTCCTGGGCGGACAGACCAAACCGGCATCCAACTCTCTTGTCTCCACCTTCTCAAGCAACTCGTTGGAATTGCCCTGGCTGATCAGCAAGCGCACGGCTGGGTGCTTCTTCTGAAAGCCAAAAAAGTAGCCAGGCAAATAACCGAGACCAATACTGCGAGCGATCCCGATGCGCAGGACCTTCGGCGACAGGTTGAACCTTGCCTGTAAGTCTTTCACAAGGCCCCCCGTCGTGTCCAGGATGACGCCGGACTTTTCGAGCAACAGCCTGCCCGGGGCCGTGAGTGCAACGTGCCGCGTAGTGCGTTCAAATAGGTCGACTCCCAACGAGATTTCCATTGCCCGGATTTGTCGTGTCATTGCGCTTTGGGTCAGCCCAGCCATGCGGGCAGCTTCCGTGAAAGAACGCGTTCGGGCAACCAGATGGAAGAGGTGGAGCTGATAAAGGTCAAACGGAACGGTGCTCAAATATTCATGCATTATAGGAATCAATCTACCATGATTAATGAATTTCTATCAAGCTTGGGGGTTTGAGATACTGGTAGCGGTTCATTAAGAACCCGAGGAAATTGAAAACTATGGCAAATGAAAATGACAGATTAGAAGCAAACGTCCCGGGTCCCTGGTTCGTGGACAGCAGTTGCATCGATTGCGACCTTTGCCGGGAAACAGCTCCCGCAACATTTCGGCGGGAGGATGCAATCGGATATAGTGTGGTTTACAAGCAGCCTGAAAACCTTGATGAAATACAGCTGGCGGAAGCGGCTCGACTTGGATGCCCGGTAGAGGCGATTGGGAACGCAGACCTGATTAAGCAGAGCCCGAGCGAAGTCGCACGAGAAACCAAGCCTGCGGCTTAGACCGGGCGTGTTCCTCAAAAGCCGAGATGCACCCTGAACAGTTTGGGGTGGCTCCGCAGAGCCACCCTTCCTGTTCATTGAACGCTCAACTCTTCTTGAGAATGGCTTTGATGCGGATCCAGGCCTGGTCGCGGGCCTTTTTGTTGGCTTCGTTCGCGTCGGGGGCTTCGCCGGCGCGCATGAAGCCGTGCCCTGCCCCTTCGTAGATGACGGGTTCGTAGGTCTTGCCGGCCGCTTTCATGAGTTCCTCGGACTTTGGAATGGTGGCGTTCACGCGATTATCGTTGCCGCCGTAGAAGCCGTAAACCGGCGCCTGAATGCGGGCAATATCCGCAGCTTTGTCGGGACCGGTGCCGTAAAAGGCGAGAGCACCTTTAATATTTTTATTGTTGGTGGCGTATCTGAACGATTGGCCACCACCCCAGCAGAAACCCATTACAATTACTTTGCCGTTGCAGGAAGGCAGTTTGGAAACGTATTCGGCAACCGCATTCAGGTCTTTGGTGATTTGGTCTGGAGCAAGGGACGAAATGGCTTTGCGCACAGCGTCCCCACTGCCTAACTCGGCAGTGCCGCCACCGCCGGGAGCAGTCCCGGAAAGGAGGTCGGGCGCAATGGCGATGTAACCGGCTTCCGCGAGTTGGTCGGTGACCCCACGAACCCAATCGCTGAGCCCGAAAATTTCGTGGATCACAATGACGGCGGTGGCTTTGTCCTTCACCTCGGGGTAACCGATAAAGGAATTCACTTCACGTTTTCCGTTTTGGACCTTTACGTATTCGAGGTGACGAGGAGATTTTTCAAGGCGTGCCTTGGCCCAATCCTGGGCGGTAGCGGAAAGAGCGAGCAAAAGTCCGAAGGAGAGAGTGAGTAGAGTTTTCATTGTGAATGTGCTGTTATTGCGAACACGTTCGAACCATTCAGAACATGATCCATGCTGTAATTAAAATACCGAGATTGGATTCCAAAGTTTTCTCAGACTTCCGGGGTAAAGCCCATGATGATGTCGAATTTGGCGGCAAGTTCGCCGATGCGTGAACTCTTGATCGGAGCAAAATCTACCGTGACGGCTAATTGCTGCTTTAAATCCGTGATGCCTTTATAAACCCCATCTTTCTCATTGCGCGCGGATTCGGCCTTGATATAGCACTGCGTGGTCCATTTCTCGCGACCCTTCATCTTCACGGCGAAATGAATGTGCGGCGTGCGCCCAGGATAAGGCACAGGCTTAATAGTGCGGAAATAATATTCGCCAGTGGAACCGGTTAGAAAGCGGCCGAAGCCCTGGAAATTTTTGTCCCGGTCGTCATGCCGATCGCTGCCTTTGTGGAGGTAAACACCTTTGTTATCCACCTGCCAGATTTCGACGAGCGCGTTTCGGATCGGCTGGCCTTTTACGTCCATAATGCGTCCGCTGAGATGCGTGATTTGCCCGACGGCTGGAGTAATACCGTCGTTTACAACAATCAGATCGTTGTCCGTGTCGAGCGGGAGTTCGATTGGATAAAATGGGCCCTCGGTCTGTTTTGGTGTACGGAGCAACTCGGCAGCGAAAGCGCCCGGCACGGCGAAAAGAGCTAAACCGAGACCAGCGCGATGGAGAAACTGACGACGTTGGAGAAGGGATGTAGAGAGCATACAGGTATTTAATCGGGTTTGGCTGAATGAGCAAACAGAAAAGAACTGGAACGGAAAAGTGCGGAGCGGCGCTTGGACGCCGCTCCGCAGTCAGATTTTACGAAAGCTTCTTCTTGGCTTCTTCGGGCACCTGGACTTTGGTGGTGCCTACGTCCTTGATTTCAACCGTAGTCGTGCGGTTGATTTTTACCTCGTTGTTATTGAATTCCATGGTGCCCTGGACGTTGTACTCATACTTAGAGAGGACGCCGTCCTTGACCCAGAATTTGGCGCTGCCTTTGGCATCGGTTGGGGACGGGGCATCGGCCCCGCCACGACGCGGGAAACGGGTGAGCAATTCCTTTACTCCAGCTTCGGTCAGGTCGCCGGAATATGTATCATCCGATTTCTTCAATTCTTTGACCTTGCCGGCCAAGTCCTGAGCCTCATCGGCTGGAGCTTTGTAGGATTGTAACCGGCGGGCAATAAACCGAGCCGGGCTTTGGGCGTCACCTTCCCCTGCCGTCTCGAGGGAGGTCCAGCTATCCTCGGCTTTGATCGCGCCCTTCTTTCCTTTCAAAACGGCTTCCATGGTAGTGTCCCCACGGGTCATTTTCAGAAGGATGGTCCCATCTTTATCTATCTGCCCATCAGTAGGTCCCATTCGGCCACGGCCACCGCCACCTCCGCCACCACCTGCATTTTCCGTGGTCATCTTCCAACTATAGTTTGAGCCTGCCAACTTCTTGCTGGCAGCTTTGACGTCATCGGCATCCGCTGCAAAGAGCGAAGCAGCCATCAGGGTCATTAGTCCAACTACGAGACTTTGTTTCATAACGGTGTTTATCCTTTATTGTTTATAGAATGGTACTTTGATTAAGACTCTTCCAAGGGTGCGCCGGTTACACCCGATTTAATCAAAATGAAAGCTCCGAACCGGAGCGGTTTAGAACCGCTTACTGATCCCGGGACATATTGTCGATGATAATGGCGTTTTCGATCTTCTGTTCGGCCTGCTGCTTGGAAAACATGACCGTATTCTCGCCATCTTGCGGGGGAAGCGGCACCGCAGTGGCAGGCTGGCCGGGAAGAGGTTTCATCAGCTCCTCTTTTTCTTTGCGGCGCTTCAGGCGGAAAGCTTTTTCAATCGTTCGCATAATGGCGCCCCGGTTCAGCTTGCGGAACTTGCTAATGCTCTGCGCGTCAGGAACATTGTCGCCCAATTTTTCACGGAGTTCGGGGTTCTGCAGCATCTTCTGCTCAATCCGGTCGGATTCGAAAACATCCTTAGCGTAAGCGTAGCTGACAGCTCCCAACATTTCCTGGGCTGCCAAACCCTGAGCGTCTTTTGGAACAATGATGGGATCTTTGGAATTCTGGACCGTTTCAGCAGCAGCGCGCTGAATGAAAACAGTCATTCCCTCCTCAGCGGAAGGGAGAGCGGGCGGCTGACCTGGAGAACTGGGCCCAAACTTATCTAGATGCAGTATCGTGGTCTCGTCCTGAACGTTCTTGTCTTTCTCGGGGTTACTCATATGGACTCCGAGTTGGTTATAGCCACAATCGTGCTCCTCTGGCGAGGGCAAATTTAATCTAGCACATAAGCTCATGCGTACTACACATCGGAAATGACGGTGAGATTCTCAAGCGGTCGGGAGAAAAATACTGCCCAAGTGCCAGCAGGAGAGAAGCCTGGGAATGGCCGCCACGTCCAATTTTGATGCAGGCAATTTACCGCTCCCATGCAGTAAAGGTAAACAATCATCAAATTAAATGCATGAGCCCTTTACCAATGGGCGCGACCTGCTCCATGCGGCATTGTTTGGGAGCTTTGTCGGGACGCCAACGAATGAGTTTGGTGCCATGGCGGAACCGCCCATCGGTAAAATGGTCATAGGTTACCTCAACCACGAGCTTTGGTGCCAGCGGCTGCCACTCAGTAGAGCGGGCGGTGCTCCAGCGGCTCGGGCCACCCGGGGCACGGCCGGTAAATCCGGGCTTTTTAATGAGCGGCTGAAGGGTGGCGAGAAGCTCTTTGCGCTCTTTGGTTTTCAGGCCGGAACAGAAGCCAACATGCTGAAGCAACCCGTCATCGTCGTATAACCCCAACAACAGCGAACCCACAACTTTCTTTTTTGAGGCGTAACGAAATCCTCCTATCACGCAATCGGCGGTTCGCGCCAGTTTGACTTTTTCCATGCCGGTCCGCTCACCCGACAGATAGGGAGACTTTAGACGTTTCGCCACGATGCCATCCAGATCTGTTCCTACCTGGCTAAACCATTGACGGGCGGTTTTTAAATTTGTGGTGGCCGGAGAGAGACGGATTGCCTTGTCCAATGGGAAGAATTCCGAAGCAAATCGTTCCAAAGCCTTACGCCGTTCCTGAAGAGGGGTTTTGAGAAGTGATTTGCTCTGCTCATCCACTAGTAGATCAAAGGCGATAAAGACGGATGGATGCTCCAGAGAAAGTTTTTTGACCCGACTGGCAGCCGGGTGAATGCGGAGGAGTAGTTGGTTAAACGACAGGCGAGCACCGTCAGGAATGACCAACTCGCCATCCAACACGAATTTTTCTGCCTTCAGTTTGGAAACAGCCTCAACCATTTCCGGGAAGTAACGGGTGAGAGGCTGTCCCGCTTTGGATTGGAGAGTGGTTTTTGCACCGTCGCGGAAGATGAGGCAGCGGAACCCATCCCACTTTGGTTCGTATTGCCAGCCTGGGCCTTCAGGAATCTCCTGAACCAGCAGCGCCTCCATGGGCGAAAGGAAGCTCTTAACCGGCAGGCTCATAATAACTTTTCGAGATGAAAACGCCCGCGCTCCTGCGCCAAAGGTTTCCATAGGTCTCCAACCTTCTTCAAGCGGCCCGGCACGGTGCGCAACGTGAAGTCGGTTATCTGAATCCCTTTTTCCAGTTCTTCCCAACTCACCGGCGTGGAAACGGGCGCTTCCGGCTTTGGCCGGACAGAATAAACGGAAGCAAGCGTTCGGCCCCAGGCATTCTGATTGTAATCCACCAGCACATGTTTTTTAGGACGCTTCGCAATTTTGTATTCCGCAGTGATCAGTTTGGGATGAAGCGTCTCCATGCTTTGGGCGAACTGCTTGGCAAAGGTCCAGACCTGTTTCTGCGTGGGACCGAATGCAATGGGCACATAGATGTGAATGCCGCGAGAACCTGTGGTCTTGGGGTAGTTTGGCATTTTCAAAACGTCCAATGCTTGTCGGACAAGCAAGGCCGTTTCGCAGACGTCGTCCCATCCTGCACCGGGCGTTGGATCCAGATCAAAGTGGAGATAATCCGGGCGCTGCACATCCTCGCAACGGGCGTACCAGGGGTTCAGATCGATACAACCCAGGTTAATCACCCAGAGAAGAGAGGAGAGGTCCCGCACGATCGGGAAATCGATCACGCTGGCGGAGGCGTGCTCAATCGAGCAAATGTCGATCCAGTCCGGACGATGCTCCGGGGCACGTTTTTGGAAAAAGAATTCTCCGTGAGCGCCGTTGGGGTAACGCTTCATCACCATGGCTCGATTCAGCAAGTGCGGCAGCAAATAAGGCGCAACATCGACGTAGTACCGGAGCAGGTCGCCCTTCGTAATGCCCAACTCCGGCCAAAAAGGCTTGAGCAGGTTGCTCAGTTTAAGGGCACGGCTGTCAACCTCCAGTTCCACATCAACAACATCGCGTGGAATGCTCACTCCTTTTGCCCTCTTCTCCGCTGGCGTTTGCACGGGGGCACGACGCGAACGTTTCAATAATGTCGTGGACATGGCAAACGAATATCGCCCGGCGACCAAGAGCCAACAACTGCTGTCTGTTACTACCTTGAGAAATGGTCAATCCCGTTGCCAGGCCCAGCGGAGCGAACGCTTTGTACGGGTCTTGATTTTGAACTTCTCGGAGATTCTTTGATTTTCCACCCAAAATATTTCTCCTCCCGCGCTGGTCGCCACAATCAATTGATGACGCTTTTCGCGCGGGATTTTTAGATTACTGAACCAATCCTGCAACTTAACCTTGCCTGACATTCCGATGGGTTGGAAACGGTCGCCCGGCCGCCAATAACGAAGGATGACAGGAGAACCCACTTTGAGTGCGTCAAACCATTCCTTACCTTTGGTCCTCTTTGGGAAAACGCGTTTGCCCCCGGGCATTTCTGATAACTCCCAACGCACAGTGAGACCGTTGAAGAGCGCGCTCCCCTGCTCTTCGCTAACGTCCACTGCCAATTCTTCCGTGGCCGCGAAAGGTTGCTGCTCGGCAGCAAGCAACTGGACCCGACCGCAATTGTCCGACATAACGCGGAGGCGCGGCTGGATGGAAATCGGTTTGTCGGGATGCAAACGCAGCCACTCGATTAATTCAAAATCGAAGGAGAGCCCTAGCCGGATGAGTTCGGCCTGGAGGACGCGGCGCTGCAAAGCAACGGGCGTCCCGGCGAAATCAGGAGGCCGCTTTTGGCGCAGCCAGGCCTGTGCGGTTTCGGAAAGCATCTCTGTTTCCGCCGCGAGAATATCCATCAGGCGCAGGGTCGTCCTATGGAGAGCTGGCTGATAACGGCGCTGCAACAGCGGAAGCAACTCAAGGCGGATGCGATTGCGGAAATAATCGAGGCTGGCGTTGGTAGCATCCTGGCGGAATCGAATTTTTTCAGCTTTGCCGTAGGCGACCAATTCGGCCTTGGCGGTTCCCAGGAGAGGGCGAACGATCCTCAAATCCGAATCTGCCGGGGAAGCACCAGACCATTTCATGCCTCCGAGACCATCGGGGCCAGCGCCGCGGAGGAGACGCAGAAAGAAGAGTTCGACCTGGTCATCCGCATGATGAGCGAGCGCGATTTTGGAAATGCCGTGCTCCCGGGCCGCTCGGGCCAGGAACTCGTGCCGAAGCTTTCGGGCGGCCATTTCGATGGAGAGCTTGGATTTAGCGGCGAAGCTTTGCACATCAGCCTTTTCGGAAACGAAGGGGATTTCCAACGTCCGGCAGGTGTCCCGCACGAAGTGCGCGTCCAGATTGCTGGCGCGGCCCCGAAGCTGATGATTAAAATGGGCTACCCACAGAGGCCATTTGTGCCCGGGAGCCATTTGCCGCAGCAAATGCAGGAGCACCATGGAATCGAGCCCGCCTGAAACCGCGATCAGGACTGGTTCCTCCGGCTGAAGCAATCGGCGAGAGAGGATCTGCGATTCCGCTTCTGCGGCGAGATCAGCCATAAGGACCTAGCTATCCAGCGCGGAAAAAATTCTCTTCCAGCGCGGTTTGTAGGAGTGGTTTTTATCAAACGAGAGGATGGCACGATCCGTTTTTCCGACAATACGCTCGCGCTCCACAAAGCCGAAATAACGCGAGTCCGCGCTGTTATCGCGCGAATCGCCCATCATGAAGTATTTTCCTTCCGGGATTTTGATTTCGTGGAAGTTGCGCAAGGAAGGAATATTCGGCAGCGCCAGGACCCAATGGGAAAGCTCGCCCAACTTTTCGCGAGCCAGGATGGCTTCTTTATCCTCGTAGGTTTCCTGCGCGAACGGGTTGGTCTTAAGCGGCTCGTAGGCCAGTTTTTCACCGTTGAGAAACAAGGAATTATTCTTCATGGCAAGCTTGTCTCCCGGAAGGCCAATAACACGCTTCACGAGGCGGGTTCCGTCTTTTGGCGAAAAGAAAACCACGATGTCGCCCCGGCGGGGTTCCTTCCATTTGGCCACGCGCCAAAGGGTGAAAGGCACCTTCAAATCGTAAGCCAGCTTATTGACGAACACCAGGTCTCCTTCAAGGATCGTGGGCTTCATGGAGCCGGTGGGAACCCAATTCCAATCCGCGATGGCCGACTTGAAAGGTAACACGAACGCCGCCACAATCGCGAGCGGCTTCATCCATTCGGTCCACAAGCTGGCCGCGGCTTTCTTAAGAACGGCTTTTTTTTCCATAGCTATTTAAACGGGCCGGCAGGGTGAAAGTTTCTGACTGACAGCTCATGGACTTTAGCCAAGAAATGAGGGGATTCAAGCGTGAACCGTTGAACGCTCCGGTATCGATCAGGAAGGGAATATTGTGAGTGGTTCGAAATGACGGCCGAGGATCGGAGCGCTTGGCGTTTTGAGCCACTGTTCCAGGACGCCTGCGTAGACAGAGCGGAAGTCAGTTGTGTATTTGATATCGCCATTGAACAGATGCGCTGGCGCCAAACTGGGCATCCGACCCAGCAAGCCTGCTTTCAACTTCTCGCCAACCAGGAACATGGATGAAGCAGCTCCATGGTCGGTGCCGCCGCTGGCGTTCTCGCCAACCCTTCGACCAAACTCGCTGAAAGTCAGCAACAGCACCCGACCAAAGTTTCCCTGAGCGTTCATGTCATTTACAAACGCCTTCACCGAATCGCCAAGCTCCCGCAGCAGGCGTTCCTGTGCAGGCGCCTGGTTCGTATGCGTATCGTATCCACCCTGAGAGACATAGAAAATGCGAGTAGGCAAACCTCCTCCGATTAAACGCGCGACCAGCTTGAGCGAATTTCCGAGTTGCCCGGCGGGATAGTTCGCTTTGTTTTGAACTTTACCGCTGATAGCTCGAATTCGATCGGAGCTGAGTTGAGCATCCAGAGCTGTTCGCTCCAGGTAATCCAGGGGCGAGCCCTCGTGGCGAATTGTGGAACCGCCAGCAACTGCACCGATGCTGTCGCCGGAATTGCTCCCCGCATCGTCAAGTTGGTTCAGTTTGCGGAAGGAAGCCTGCATCATCTCGGCTTCGCTTCCTTTTTCGGCCGTGATGAAGCGATAATTTTCCGGGTTGTCCAAACTTACCCCCACCGGATGCTTCGCGGCAAAGGCTTGCGGCATTTGACGCCCGATGTTGATTCCGACTGTCGGGTCAGCGCCCGAGCAGGCATTATCAAAATAACGGCCAAGCCATCCGTAGCGTTCGAATTTCGCCGAATCACTGGCCGTTTGCCAAATCTCGGTGGAACGGAAATGCGAGCGGTTCGGATTAGGATAGCCAACCCCTTGCACGATCGAGAGCGAGCCGGCGTCATAAAGATCTTTGAGGCCATGCAAAGCCGGATGCAACCCAAGTTCTTCGGTGACTTTCAAAACCTGCTTGCCGGAAAGAGACAGCCGGGGCCGCGCTTTCAAATAATGATCGTTCGCAAAAGGCACAACTGTGTTGAGGCCATCGTTTCCACCCGCCATCTGCAGAACAACGAGGATGGTACCGTCCTTGCCAGTTGTGACCTGCGTGGCCTTGTCGGCCGCTTCTGCTTGAAGCCCTGAAAAGGTGTGAGCCAGGAAAGTAGGAACCGTCCAGGCAAGTGAGCTGGTGAGAACGGTGCTGCGAAGGAATTCGCGGCGGGTTTGCAAAGTGATGTCGGTTTTCATAGCGTCTAGCCCAATTGAAACTCGGGCGTGCTCATGGTCAGGCGAATTGTTTCGAGAATGTCGTTCTGGTCGAGTTCCCCTTGGCCATCCAGGTATTCGCGCAAAGTCTGTTCCTGCCGTGGCTTAAGCGTGCCCTGGATAAATCTTTTTTCCACCGCGGCAAGTAAAGCCCTTTTGTTTTGGCGCTCCTCCGCTGTAAATAACTTTGCCAGATCGATGGGGGTGCCATTGCCCTGATGGCGATTGAATCGCTTCTGGATGAATTTGAGCCCTTTCCCTCCATCAAACTTCACTTGGTTTCGACCATAGACGAGCAGCTCAGCCTGGTTGTAACGGCCCAGCAGGTTATTGGTCGTGATCCAGGCAAGGCCGCCATCCCAGCCTTTGACATTTGGCGGAGCGAACAGTTCCTGGCCCAGCTTCCCCATCAAGTTGGAGGAAACCAATGGGGGCGGCAGTTCGCGCTCGAGCATGCGGACACTGCTGACCAGCCATTGCACAGGGCTTTTCACCTGGTTGCGAATAACCGGTGCGGCATAAAACTCCTCACTTAGGAACATGGTACGAAGCACGAGCTTGAACTCGTTGCCCTGCTTGCGGAACAAGTCAGCCAAGGCTGTATTCAATTCCTCGGAAAGGTTGTCGCTGGCAAAAAAGCTCCAAAGTTTTGCCGTGATGAAACGTGCTGCCTGAGGC
>JAQGOV010000108.1 GCA_028293425.1 Verrucomicrobiales bacterium | reverse complement strand
GTCGCCCATGTTCTGCACCCAGCACTCCGGCGAGGTCACCAGGAACGACAGCGTCACGAGCGACATCACGACCACTAGCGCGCTGCCGACCGCGGCCAGTTCGGGCTTCCACGGATGCGCACAAAATAATAATCCATAAAGAACAATCAGCGCTCCAAGCCCATAGGAAAACGTGTAAGTTCGGTTCTCTTCCTGCCAACGCCGGTTCTCTGGCACCAACGCTCCCTCCGCGTTCATGTGCTTTTTATATTCCGGCAATGGATACTTGTAGAAAAAACTCATGAACGGACTGTTCGCCACAAACGGCACGATCCCATCCGCCTCATATTTGAAGACCTTCAGACCGCCGATCCAGAGCAACACCACGATCAATCCGAACCGCGTCAGAGCCATTCCAACCCGGTGCATGCTGGCTGCCAATACAAAGACCCTCACAACCATCACAGAAGGAGAGGTTTTTGGAGCGTAAGTAATCATACTCTTGTTAGCCCTCATTGAAAAACCGCCTGCACAACAAGAGGAGTGCTGCAACACCAGATAAAGCCACGAAGGCCGTAATCAATCCGGTCATCACCTCGCCATAATTATGCGGGGCAATAAACCGGATGGGATATAGAAGGCCCGCTATCCCCAACAAACAAATCAAGCCGGTTGCCACATTCCTTCGCACCCGCAGTGCCGGTTCATCAAGCGACCGAAAAATGAGGTTCCAATAAAAATAAACCAGCGCCATTGCCACGATGAACGCCAAGACCGGCCTGTAAGAAAACGCGAAGTCCAGGTGCGGCTGCAATGCTGCCAGGGAAGCCGCTCCAAACCCCGCACCAATCGCGCTCCCCCAAATCATGATTTCCCGCAGGTTTCGCTCATTACTCGTTGTCATATATCTATCCTCTCGCAGTTCCTGTACCAGTTTTAATCCTGGAACGAAACGTCTCATTATCAACAATTTACATTGATAAGCTCCATTCTCGCGCATCGTCATAACGACGAATCGTTGCTAAAACAACGAAACTCCGTTATTTTTAGCTCAACGTGAACATCGACTTGGAACTCCTGCAATCCATCTCGTTGGCCGTCGCCCAGGCCCGCGAAGTCGACACCGTTCTCCAAATGGTCGTAAACGGCTTGGGTGAGCGCGCCGGGTTCGCCCTCACACGAATCTGGCTACTCCGAAACGGGGACGCCGCTCAGGCCGACGCTTCCGAAGAGGTAGCAACAACTCTTCGCTTGGCTGCCAGCGCAGGACGCTCCGTTGTTGATGGCAAACAATGGACGTCTATCGCCGGTGAATTTGCCCGCATTCCCGTCGGGTCCCGCAAGATCGGTTATATCGCTCAAAAAGGAGAATCGCTTCAGTTGGACGAAGGAGAACTGGCCACTTCTCACTGGACCGCTTACCCGGAATGGATTGCACGCGAGAACATCAAAAGCTTCGTCGGACATCCGCTCATCTTTCGCGGAGAGGTGTTGGGCGTTCTGGCCGTGTTCAGCCGCCAACCGATTTCCCCCCAGGAATCCAGATGGCTCCGGCTTTTCGCAGACCAGGCCGCTGTCTCAATCGCGAACGCTCGCGCCTTCGGTCAGATCCAGCATCTGCGCGATCGCCTCGAAATGGAGAACGAATATTTGCGTAGCGAGGTCCAGCAGAATTTCGGCGGATTTGTCGGACGCAGCCCCGCCCTTCAACGCATCCTCCAGCAGGTCGACTTGGTTGCACCTACCGACTCCTCCGTTCTTATCCAGGGAGAATCGGGCACCGGCAAGGAGCTGGTGGCCCGAGCGATCCACGAACGCAGCAAACGCAAAGCCCGTGCGCTCGTGAAAGTCAACTGCGCGTCCATTCCCCACGAACTTTTCGAAAGCGAGTTCTTTGGCCACGTCAAAGGAGCTTTCACCGGCGCCCTGCGCGATCGCGCCGGCCGTTTTCAGCTCGCCGATGGTGGCACCCTCTTCCTCGACGAAGTCGGCGAGATCCCCTTGCCTTTGCAAAGCAAGTTGCTCCGCGTCCTACAGGAAGGCGAGTTCGAGCGCGTTGGCGAAGAACAGACCCGGCGCGTGGACGTCCGCATCATCGCTGCCGCTAATCAGGAGCTAACTGGGGCAATCGCTGCGGGCCGCTTCCGCGAAGACCTCTTTTTCCGCCTCAGCGTTTTCCCCCTGGAAGTCCCGCCACTCCGCGCCCGCCCGGAAGACATCCCCATCCTCGCTAGTCATTTCCTGGCCCAGGCCGCCAGCCGGTTAAAAATTCCTGCACCCATGCTCACCCAGGCCAATGTGCAGGAGTTAACGAGCTATCCCTGGCCGGGAAACATCCGCGAATTACAGAACGTGATTGAGCGCGCCGCCATTCTCTCCAAAGGAGGCGCGCTGCATTTCCACCTGCAGCCATTGAAAACCCCTTCCAAAAAATCGGAGACACCCCCGCCCCTGACCCAAAAACAATGGCTGAAGTCCCAGCGACCCGCCATCGAAGCCGCGCTTGGCAAAAGCAGTGGAAAAATCTACGGCCCCGGCGGAGCTGCCGAACTCCTGAACCTCCGGCCTACCACCCTTATCTCCAGATTGAATGCACTAGGAATCAAACGGAAATAATCACTGGACGATTGCTGCTGTATCGGAGGGGAGAAGCTCGCAGCCGGTGATTATTACCAAATTCCTAGGACCCCAAAAGCTAAATTTCCTTAAGCTGGCTGTAGCGCTTCTTTCCGAGGCACAAAATGAATTTCGACGCGCTTCCGTTAGCCCCGCTTGCTCGCTTAACCCTTGCTTTCGCGTATTCAACCTCTTCCATTGTTCGTGTTTCCGCCCTATCCGTGCATATCCGAGTAATCCGTGGTCACCTTCTTCTATTCCTCGTGGTTCCTCCCGGCTTGCAACAGTTCCTGCCACTATCCATAGTGCTTCCAATGCGGAAGCACATCAAAAACACCATGATGCTGATGGCCGGCCTTTGCTGGTGGGCAGCCGCGTTGTTGTGGTCTTCCAACCGGGAGAGTAACCGTTAGGCTGTGAAACTCACTGTTCCCCATGTCCGCAAAATAGCCATCGCTTGGGTCACGCTCGCGTTATTGGCCTGTGAGCTCCCATTTACTTTCGCTGATGTTGTCGGGCCCCAAGGCCGGGTTCTTGGATGGGGTAACAGCTCGTACGGTCAGACGAATTCACCTTCGGACCTTAACGACGTGATCGCTGTCGGTGCAAATGGAGGTGATGGAACGGTTGGATACAGCGTTGCACTCAGACGTAATGGCACCGTTACGGCGTGGGGCTACAACGGGCGCTTCGGGGTCACGAATGTTCCAGCGGGGCTCGCTAATGTAATTTCCATCAGCGCAGGGGTGTTCCATGTAATGGCGCTAAAGAAGGACGGTACAGTAAGCGTGTGGGGAGGCTCGCTTCAGTCCAGCAATATTCCAACGGGCCTGAGCAATGTGGTGGCCATCGCCGGTGGAAGAACTCAAAGTCTTGCCCTAAAAAGCGACGGTACTATCGTTGCTTGGGGTTATGACACCGCAACGAACGTCCCAACTGGCCTGCACGATGTGGCGGCTATCGCTGCCGGCTGGGATTGTAGCCTGGCCTTGCGAAGCAATGGAACTGTAGTGGTTTGGGGATTTGGATCTATCACTAATGTCCCCACGGATTCAACGAACGTATCTGCGGTCGCAGCAGGATTTGGCTGTGGCCTGGCGTTAAAATCCAATGGAACGGTCACGAGCTGGGGCTCGATCAGCAATGTCCCGGTGGGACTGTCCAACGTTGTCGCCATCGCTGCCAACAATTTCGGGAACCTGGCAGTCCGGTCGGATGGCAAGGTGGTGGCTTGGACCGGTTTCGGGGAACAGTCTATTCCTGAAAACCTGACCAATGTTGTGGCCGTTGCATCAAGTTACGATCATGCATTGGCTATCACGTGTGACCTAAGGATCGACTCGATACGAATCGTAAATGGGGCTCCCGAGGCGCGGGTCCACAGCTTTGAAGGAAGGTCCTATTATCTCGAATACGCCGAGGAGATTAAGGGCGATAATTGGAGTCCCGTGTCTGGGTCACCCATACACGGAAATGGTTCTGAGATCGTTTTCAAGGACATCCAGCGGCCCGCCGCTTCCCACCTGTTTTACCGGGTCCGAAGCACTGCCGAAAATCGTTAAACTAATCCGTTGGCTTTTACCACGCTTCCGGAATCCATCTTTTCACTTTCGTCATTGGTTGAAGGGTAGTCGAATGCGCCCTCCCGCAGCATGCGCCCGAAGTTCTCATAAGCGGACAGCGTCGCTTTCTTTTGCAGGAAGTCACCCCAATTGATCGAGTTCCTATACGGCCCCCAGGGGTTTTCGCCGATTCCTACAACAAAACGGAAATTCAGGAAGATAATCAGTCAGCCAACTTTTCGGTAATTCGTTCGCCAAAGGACCTTGAATCCCGCTTCCACTTCAGCTTCAGCGCAGATAGGAGTGAGTTCCCTACCCTAACCTTTGTGCCGATAATGCGCCGTGGACACATCCCGCAGCCGCTGAGCAGCCTGTTCCGCCGTTAAATCGCGTTGCGGTTCCGCCAGCATTTCATAACCCACCATGAACTTCTTCACCGTGGCGGACCTTAACAACGGCGGATAAAAATGCGCATGCAGTTGCCAATGCTCCTGGCTTCCTTCCTCAAACGGCGCTCCATGCCACCCCATCGAGTAAGGGAACGAGGTTTCAAACAGGTTGTCATACCTCGCTAGCCCAAGCTTCAGGATCTCCGCCAAGCTCCTCCGTTCGGCTTCATCCAAATCCGAGAACCGTTGCACATGTCGCACTGGCACCAGCAAATACTCAAACGGCCAGGTCGCCCAATACGGAACCAGCAGCACCCAGTGCGCATTCTGTTCAATCACGCGCACTTGGTTTTCAATCTCCTGTTCCACGTAATCGACCAGCAACGGCTTTGAGTGCTTTCCGAAATACTCCCTTTGCGCCAAGTTTTCTTGCGCCGGGAACTGCGGCAGAAAGCTGCTCGCCCAAATTTGCCCATGCGGATGCGGGTTCGAGCAGCCCATCACCGCCCCCTTGTTTTCAAAAACCTGGACCCATTTGTATTTGCCGCCCAGCTCGGCCGTTTGTTCAGCCCAAACATTGATCACTTTTTGGATATCTCCCAAGGCCATTTCCGGCAGGGTCAGGTCGTGCCGGGGTGAAAAGCAAATGACCCGGCACTCACCCCGCGCCGGTTCAGTCCGAAACAAGTCAGACTTCGGTGCGTCTTCGAGCGGCGTGTCTGGCAGCAGGGCAGAAAAATCATTCCGGAAAACAAAAGGTTCTGTGTAATTGGGATTATGAACGTCCCCTGCCCTTTTGTTGCCCGGGCAGAGGTAACATTGCGGATCATAGGAAGGCCGCTGGTCGTGGCCCGGGCTTTCACGCTGGCCCTGCCAGGGTCGCTGGGTGCGATGCGGCGACACCAGTATCCACTCCCCCGTCAACGGATTGAAGCGATGATGCGGGTGTTGCTCAGGAGAAAATAACATAGCCGTCCCTCACTCCGTAAAACCAAAGATCCTAACTCCTTAGTTTTTTACGGTGTTCGAAGTCGGCTGAATCCGCAAGGTGGTAAAATAACCGGACGCACCTTCAGCGCCACCGACTGTCAATGCCACCCGAATGCTGCGATCCCACGGCGGCAGGTGCTTGCCCTGCAAGTCATCGCCGAGCGCAGTCCAATTCTTACCATCCCCGCTGGCGGCAAACTGGAAACGGTGCCCATCATTCGCGGTCAGCCGCAGATGCACTTTTTCGCTTTTGGGACTTTCGATTTCCGCCAACTCCTTATGCTGTCCCTTATCACGACGCCAGAGTACCAACTTCTGCCCCTTCAGCCCCACTCCCATCGCATTGGCGCCGTCACCAAAAGCAGCCAAGCCAGCCATCACGCCGGGCTGTTGACCTGCAGATTGCAAGACTGTTGAAGCCACATAGTCGCCCGTGGTGGTTGAGCGGGCCAGCACGGCTCCAATCAGGTCTTTCGCTCTTTCAGTCCTCGGTGAAAGCACCAAACCACCGCCGTTCTGCGTTTCGAATCTAACCTTGGGCTCGTTATCCTGTGGCCATTGCCAGCCAGGCTTTAAAGTGTTGCTGGAAAAATCATCGCGGAAAGCCAGTTCGGCTTTTCGTTGTGGGACACCGAAGGGAGAAACCGCGTGTTCACTAGGCCCCTTGCCTTGATTGATCGTAGGCCATCCTCCAGCCACGAACTTCACCTCATCCAGGAGCGCCTCGCGACCGGTGAAGATAAAATCCTTGGAAGAATAGGCATGATACAGGAGCCATGAGCGACCCTGCTCATCATCCACAATGCTTCCATGTCCTGGACATTTCCAATCCGCGTTCCCGGCCAGGATCGGATTCGCCGGGTTCTTCACCCAGGGTCCAAGCAACGACTTCGAACGCGCTACACCCAAGGCATAATTACAGTTGGCTCCGCAGCAGCCGCTACCGGAATAAAAAAGGTAAAACCAGCCATCACGTCGGACGATGAACGGCCCTTCGATCACCGCACCTTCCCAGGGAGTGTCGTTCCGCATGATTTCCTTGGCCTCGCCGACCAGTTTGGTTCCGTCCTCATCGAGCTTTTGTGCCCAAAGAATCGTCGGGAGCTTTCGGCTGTTACCGTCCTCTTTCCAGATCAGATACCTTTGGCCGTTCTCGTCGTTAAACGGCATCGGGTCAATGGAGCCTGCTGCCTGCGCCACCAGGGGACCATGGTCAGTGTAAGGGCCAGATGGTTTGTCAGCCGTAGCAACAGCCACTGCCAGGGGCCCGCCCTTTTTGCGTCCCACGTAGTAAATGTAGTATTTGCCCTTGGTCTCGATGATCTCAGGCGCCCAGAAATTACCCCCTGCCCATTCCGGCCGATGTGCGAACACGGAGCCGTGAATCTCCCAGTTTACCAAATCTGTGGAATGGAGAACCGGAAACGGCGGTCCCCATTCCGAGGAGGTCGCCGTGGCCCAGTAATCCTTACCCACCCGAATGACGGACGGGTCCGGGTAATCGCCGGACATCACTGGATTCTGGTAAAGCGTTTCAGCCGAAAGCACCGGCGTGAAACAAAGGAGCGCGATGGCACTCCAAACGGAGCGGGACCGGGAATTCATATTGAGCAGCATTTAAAACTTAGTATTGACGAGAAGCGATCACGTCCTTAGCCGTGGCCTGGTCATAAACCTTGTCTTCCACGATGGTTTTTTTGGCAAGCTTCTGGCCGGCTTTCGCCTTCTCGACAGCATCAAAGGCGAGCGGCCCGAGCAAAGGATTGCATTCAACGGTGCAGTTCAACTTCCCAGCAACCATCGATTCGAAAGCACCTTTTACCCCGTCCACGGACACAACCACCACATCCGTGCCTGGCTTCTTGCCAGCCTCTTCAATCGCCTGGATGGCTCCGAGCGCCATGTCGTCGTTGTGGGCATATACCGCGTTGATTTCATTTCCATGTTTCTTGAGCAGCGCTTCCATCACCTCTTTCCCGCCGGATCGGCGGAAGTCGCCGCTCTGTGAGGCGATAATTTTCATGCCCGGCTGACTCTTGATTCCTTCTTCAAACCCTTTCTTGCGGTCAATGGCCGGAGCCGCGCCAGGCGTGCCCTGGAGTTCCACGATGTTGGCCTTTCCATTCACTTTCTTAGCCAGCCATTCCGCCGCCATCTTGCCTTCGGCAATAAAGTCAGACGCGATTAACGTCGCGTAGAGAGAATCATCGGAAACCTTGATACCACGGTCTACAAGCACGACTGGAATCTTATTGCGCTTCGCCTCACGCAAAACCGGTTCCCAGCCCGTCTCCACCACTGGTGCCAGAATGATGGCGTCCACGCCCTGCGCGATGAAGCTGCGCACGGCTTTGATCTGGTTTTCTTGTTTGCCCTGGGCATCGGAAAACTTCAGGTTTACTCCACGCTTGGCAGCCTCAGCCTTGATGGAGTCTGTTTCCGCCGTGCGCCAAGCGCTTTCCGCGCCGACCTGGGCAAAACCAACGGTCAACTTTTTCGCCGCGAACAATGGCCCGCTCGCCATGGCCAGAACGGCCACCGAAGCAAGACCTGTGAACGCGCGCCGTGAGAGAAAAGAACGGGTTTTCATATCTATACTGGTTGATTCGTTTTCTGCTTTGTTACCTGCACATCATTTTGGACGCTTACAGCCGAAGTTCTAGTAAGAAATCTTTGGAAAAGGATAAACAGCAGCAGAAGCAGCCCGATGGCGATGCGTAGCCACCACGAGTTTAAGCGGCCATCAAAGTTTAACGCACTCTGGATGGTCCCAAAGATGAGCACACCTGCCAGGGTGCCTGCGATTGTCCCCACTCCGCCCGTCAGGAGCGTCCCACCGATGACCACTGAGGCAATCACGTCGAGTTCAAATCCCATCCCCACTGCTGGGTTGCCAGAGCCAGTGTAAAAGGTCGAAACAACCCCGGCCAGGGCGGAGCAAAAACCGTTCAAAGCGTAGACCGCGATTTTTGTGAAGCCTACCGGCAGTCCCATCATGCGCGCCGAGGTTTCGCTTCCGCCTATGGCATACACCGTGCGCCCGAAGCGAGTCCAATGGGCCAGCAGAATACCCAGCCCAAGCAAAACCAGAAAGGCCAGCGCCGTCGCAGGCACGGATACATTTGAGGTTAATGGCACTCCGAAATCCTGCACTTTCTGGTAAAGGGGATGCTCAATGCCGAGAGATTCGTTGCTAACCACGAAAGCGATCCCGCGTGCAAAAAACATTCCACCCAAAGTGACTAAAAACGGGGGCAGTTCATATCGATGGATCAAAAAGCCCATCACTCCCCCAAACACCGCTCCAATCACCAATGCAAGAGCAATAGAGCCCAGTGGCGCCATATGGTGATTTTTAATCAGCGTCGCGATCTGTGTCGTGGTAAAAGCCAGCATGGAGCCGACCGATAGGTCGATGCCGCCTGAAAGAATCACTAGAGTCATCCCCACGGCGGCAATGCCAAGAACTGCATTATCTCCGAGAAGGTTCACAACCACTTTGCCGGAGAAAAACCCTTCGTAAAGCGTGGAAGCTGTTCCAAAAAGCACCGCAAGCACGAATACGGTGGCAAGAAGAGGCAGGTGGTTGGAGCGCAGGAGCCACTTCATGATGCTGCCACCTTCCCTCTTTGAAACACCGCTCTAATTTGGTCGCGGAATTTACCGGATTGCAGGAGGCAAACAGCCACGATCACCACGGCTTTAGGCACCGGAGCCACCGCCGGAGGAACACCAATATTATACATGGTGGTGGTGAGAGTTTGAATCAGCAGCGCGCCAATAATGGAACCCAGGAGAGTGAATCGTCCCCCCGTGAGGGCCGTCCCTCCCACCACAACCGCAAAGATGGCATCCAATTCCATCATCTCTCCCACGCGACTTGAATCGGCCGCTTTGATGTTGGACGTTGCGATTAGCCCGGCAATGCCCGCGCATAAACCCGAGAAAGCGTAAACCAGCAGTTTGACCAGTGAAGTGTTGATGCCGCAAAAGCGCGCGGCTCTTTCGTTGTCACCCACGGTCTCCAGGAACAAGCCAATTGCCGTCCGACGCGTGGCCAGCAAGGTAAGCCCAAGGACCACTGCAACAATGGTGACCGTAAAAGGGACCCCCAGAAAATGGCCATTGCCCACAAAAACGAATGGCTGGTGCTCGAAGGTGATGATTTGGCCGCCAGTCAGCAGCATCGCCACACCGCGTCCAGCCACCATCAGGGTGAGTGTGGCAATAATAGGCTGCACGCCGGCATAGGCCACCAGAACCCCGTTACAGACTCCCGCCAGCAAGGAAATGCCAAGTGCAAGCGAAACAGCTTCTGCAAAGGGAACTCCTGTTTGTGTGACCAGCATAGCCGCAGCCGCGCCGCCGATTGCCATAATCGAACCCACGGACAAATCAACTCCCCCCGTGGCAATCACTAACGTCATGCCAAGGGAGAGCAGCATCACTTTTGATCCCTGGTTGAAGATATCCACCAGGGTGCCATACAGATGCCCATCCAGAATTTGCAGCCGAAAAAACGACGGGGCGTAAACAAGGTTGAAGCAAAGTAAAATGGATAGGCCAACCACAGGCCAAAACAGGCCCGCTCCCTGGAACCATGGACGAAGTTTTGACAAGGGATCACTCATCATGGTGCGCAATCATGTTCATGATATTGTTTGCCTGCACGTCTTTGCCTGAAAGCTCACCGATCTTATTCCGATCCCGCAGCACCACTACCCGCTGGCAAGTGCGAACCACTTCCTCGATGTCCGAAGAAATAAACAGGACCGACATACCTTTGGCTCGCAGTGAATGCACCAGCTTTTCGATCTCTGCCTTGGCTCCCACATCAATGCCCCGCGTAGGCTCGTCCAGGATGATAAGCCGAGGCTGCATCGCCAGCCAGCGCGCCAGCAAAACTTTTTGCTGATTCCCGCCCGAGAGGTGCATGATGGGCGTCTCCGCGCTCGCTGTTTTGATATTCAACGCACGAATGTAATTTTCAGCGAGAGACTCCTGCTCCTTGCGGGATAGCAAATTCAACACACCGCGGCTCGCCTGTATGGCGAGGATTAAGTTCTCCCGCACCGAAAGATGCGGAACAATGCCTTCGGTCTTCCGGTCCTCGGAGCAAAACGCCAGCCCTTGATCAATGGCCTTGCGGGGAGAGGATAAATCCACCTTCTTGCCTTCGATCATCATTTCCCCGGAACTCGGCGGATAAACCCCAAAAATCATCTTGGCCGTTTCTGTGCGGCCGGAACCAAGCAGTCCCGCCAACCCAAGCACCTCTCCCCGCGCAATGTCCAAATCGAGGGGTTTCATGACACCGACACGCCCCACGCCTTTGGCGGACAAAAACCGCTCCTTCTTCTCGGTCTCTGAACTCGCGGTCTCCTCGCGCAGGTGCTGCATCTCTTCAAAATTCCGCCCCAACATCGCGCTGATGAGTTGAATGCGGGGCAATTCCGACGCCCGGTATTCACCCACAAACTTGCCATTGCGCAGGACGCTAATGAAGTCCGAAACGGCATAAACCTGATCCAGGAAATGAGTCACGAACAGCAAGGCCATACCCTGCTCCTTTAACTGGCGCAGGATCCCAAAAAGGAATTCCACTTCCTGTTCATCGAGGCTCGACGTGGGCTCATCGAGAATGAGGAGCTTCGCCTGGATATCCAAAGCCCGGGCAATCGCCACCATTTGTTGAATTGCCATCGAGCAGCTTGCCAAGGGTCGTGTAACATCCAAATGCAAGCCCAGCCGGCCCAGCGCTTGCTCCGCCCTGCGGTGCATCGCTTGCTTCCGCAAAAATCCGAAGCGCGTCGGCTGACGGCCAAGAAGAATGTTGTCAGCGATGGAAAGTGTCGGAACGAGATTGATCTCTTGGTAAACCGTGCTGATGCCGCAAGCCTCGGCTTCGCGCGGCGAGTTTGCGGAAATCCGCTTACCAAACAATTCGATGGTGCCGCTATCGGGGGTATAAACGCCCGTGAGCACCTTGATGAGTGTCGATTTTCCTGCCCCATTCTCTCCCATCAAGGCATGAATTTCCCCTGCGCGGAGGGTTAATTCCGCGTTGTCCAAAGCTTTCACACCTCCAAAAGCCTTGGAGATACTTTGCATTTTCAGCAGAGGCACACTCATCGCTGGGGTCGGGTGACTTTAAAGGTGGGTGAGCCTATAGGAAAGCCCAAATCAAACAGCTCTCTTGCCGTAAACTTGGAGAGATTATGGCTGATAAATCGGGATGTCATCCTTTTCGTCTACTTCAACACCATTGCCCCCTGCCCTGGCCGCGAAGAAAAGATAGCAGGTTCAATTCTGGTTTTCTCCTGATATACCCGGCCGATATGGCTGGTGATTTGTCCTGATAACCCGCTTTGCACGAGCGCCACGGTGCACCCGCCGAAACCTCCACCTGTCATCCGGCAGCCGTAAACGCCACCGGCCTCGCCAATCTCCCGTGCGATATCCACTACCAGGTCGAGTTCCGAACAACTCACCTCAAAATCATCCCTCAATGAGAGGTGGCTGGCATACATCAATTTACCAACCTGACTCCAATGGGACTGCCGAATTTCCTGGGCGGCCTCGAGTGTTCTTTCAATCTCGGTAATCACGTGACGCGCGCGGCGAAAAATAACATCATCCATCCGGCCACGGGCCGCTTCCAACATCGGCATGGTCGCGGAGCGGAGCGACGGCACTCCCAGAATCGAAGCAGCCTTCTCACATTGCGCCCGCCGCTTGGCATACTCGCCGCCGGTGAGTTCGTGCTTCACGTTGGTGTTGACGATCAAAATGGTTATCCCGGGGTCCGTCAGCGGCACCAACTCAGTTGTGCGGGAGCGGCAATCCAGCAAGAGTAAATGTCCTTTCTTAGCCATCACGGAAGTGAACTGGTCCATGATGCCGCAAGGCACGCCGGCAAAATCGTGCTCGGCTTTCTGCGCCAAAAGCGCCTTTTCCACAGGGTCCAGCTTAAATCCAGTCGCTTCCTCCAACAGGGTCGCTGTCGCGACCTCCAGGGCTGCGCTGCTGGAAAGCCCTCCTCCCATGGGCACATTCGAATCCAAAACCGCATCAAAACCAGGAATGCTCTGGCCTTTTTTTATAAAGCCATCGATTACGCCACGCACATAGTTCGCCCAACTCGGCTCCCCGCGAATGATCGGCTTCGTGAGATCGATGGTTGCCGTTCCGCCATTGGTGGCACTTAAAAGCTGGATAGTTCGGCTGTTGTTGGGTGCCGCAGCGATCACGGTGTAGCGTTCGATGCCCATCGGAAAAACAAAGCCATCATTGTAATCCGTGTGTTCTCCAATCAGGTTTACCCTTCCCGGTGCAGCCACGATCCACTCTGGCTTTCTTTTGAACTTTCTCTCAAATTTCCCGGCGGTCTCTGCCGCAAAGTTCTCCAAATTCATGCTCGAAGATAGAACTACTTCTGGTTATTCGCGAACCTTCCATTCCAAAATTCCGCCGGAAAAGTTGGGTTGAAGTTGCACTTCCAGGCGCAAACCTTCTGCTTGAACGCCTTTAAAGGCCACTTTGTTATAAGTATCAGATCTTACCCCAAAAGTACCAACCTCTTCAACGGGCTTCCACGATTCACCAACCCGGTAGAATAATTTCCACGATTTCGGGACCCGGCAACCGCCTTTTCCCGAATCATCAAACCAATAAATATCCACCGCCGAAACCTTCCGCGCCTTCGGGAAACCCCACTCTACCCATTCTGCGGTGCCCTTGTGGTCCCACCATGTGAAACGCGGGATGGAACCGTCATTGGAACTTTTAGGCTCCAACCCATCCACAATTGCCTCTACGGAATCGCCGCTGAAGCAATGCGAAGCCACAATCGGCGGGGTGGATGATTTCACCCATTCGGTAGCGGATCCGCCGCGGCCTATCACAGGAAACGAAGCGATGCGCAAACGGGCCGCGCCCATCGGGATCAGC
>JAQGOV010000005.1 GCA_028293425.1 Verrucomicrobiales bacterium | reverse complement strand
GCACTGAACTTCCTCAAAGGCCAGGTCATGAAACTGAGCAAGGGCAAAGCGAACCCCGCGGTTGTTGGTGAAATTCTGGAGAAAAAGCTCAAGGCTTAGTGCTCCCATGTAAAATCGACCGTTTGGTCTAAATTCGCAGATTTTACAAGGAAACAAGGAGTTTTGACTTGCGCGTGAGTCGCATCGTCATCACAACAGCATTGATCATGTTTGCAGCAATCAAATCAGTTCATTTCATGGGCATTGGTGGAACGGCCATGGCCTCCGTGGCCGCCGCCATGCAGGACAAAGGCGTCCGCGTCACCGGTTCCGACCAAAACGTTTATCCCCCCATGTCCACGTTCCTGGCGGAGCGAAAAATTGAAGTGATGTCCGGCTACTCGGAACAGAATCTCGCGCACAAACCGGACCTCGTGGTCGTCGGGAATGCTATTTCCCGTGGCAACGCCGAAGTCGAAGGTTTGCTGGAAAAAAAGATGCGCTACTGCTCGCTCCCGGAACTCCTCAAAGAGTTTTTTATCCGCGGAAAGCGCTCCCTGGTTGTTTCGGGCACGCACGGCAAGACCACCACCACTTCGCTGCTCACCTGGGTTTTTGAGCACAACGGCTTTAATCCGAGCTTCCTGATTGGTGGCATCCCCACAAACCTGGGTCAGGGCGCTCGGTTCACCGACAGTGAATGGTTCATCATTGAAGGCGACGAATATGACACGGCCTTTTTCGACAAGCGCAGCAAGTTCGTTCATTACCTGCCTGAGGTCGCCATTATAAACAATCTGGAGTTTGATCACGCCGACATTTTCGAAAATCTGGCCGCGATCCAGACATCCTTCAAACGGATGATCAATTTAATCCCCCGGAACGGCCAATTGCTCGCGAATGGTGATGACCCCAACATCGCCTCGCTCTTGAACGTCACGCACTGCCCCGTGAAACGGTTTGGCCTGGGCGAGAACAACAGCGTCAAGGCGTATAACATGCGCCTGGGACCAACCGCTTCGGAATTCGAAATTCCCAGCGCCAAGTTCCACATCAATTTGGTCGGCGAATTGAACGTGCGAAATGCCCTTGCAGTGGTCACGTGTGCCAAGCACTGCGGCCTCAAGAATTCTCAGATTCAATCCGCCTTCGACACCTTCAAAGGCATCAAGCGCCGCATGGAAGTCCGCGGCATCAGTGGTGGGATTACAGTGGTAGACGATTTCGGACATCATCCCACTGCCATCCGCGAAACCCTCAAAGCCCTTCGCATTCGCTACAGTGGCAACAAACTCTGGGCAATCTTCGAGCCACGTTCGAATACCACCCGCCGCAACGTATTCCAGGACGAACTCGTCACCGCCTTCGACGACGCCGACCAGGTTGTCGTGGCAGAGGTGGCCCGCCTCGACCAATTGCCACCCGACGAGCGCCTCGACCCAGCTCGCCTCATGAAGGACCTCCAGGCTAAGGGACGGCCCGCTGCCTACCTGCCGGATGTGGACGCCATCGTCGAGCACGTGGGACGCGGGGCTCAAGGTGGGGACGTAGTCTGTGTGTTCAGCAACGGCGGCTTCGGCGGCATTCACTCCAAATTGCTCACCCGCCTCGCCCGCAAATAGCGCGTTCACTTTTGACGTCCGTTCCCCAAAGGGTAGAATGCCCTCATGGGCGACGAGCTTTTTCCCTCAGGCGAGTGGACCGGCTTTTATAATTACAAGCCAACCGAAAAATTCCGTATGGACATCGCCCTGGAATTTTCCAAGGGTTCCATGTCAGGGCAGGGGTGCGACAATATCGGAACCTTCTTGATCACTGGGCGCTACGATCCTGCCACCAAGGATTGCTATTTCACCAAAAGCTACGTCGGTGCACACTCTGTCTATTACAAGGGTTTCGGAGAAAGCAAAGGCATCTGGGGAACATGGGAAATAGGTCCATTTGCCAGCGGCGGCTTCCACATTTGGCCCAGGAAATCCGGCACCGGCAAGGCCGAGACCCTCGAAGAGGAGATCCCCCAGCCAGTGGAGGCCATCGGTATCGAGGCTGCGGAGGTCGAACTAAACAGGCCGGGAAGTCAGAATTGAGGATGTGAAAAACTGTTGGTTGAACACCTTGGTCGGTTTAAGTACCTCACGTAATTATGATTCGAAGGCCTAAAACTCTGCACGAGTTAGCTGAGGAGAGTCTCACCTATGAAGACTTCGGAATGAATATGAGAGATTTTCTTCACGAGTTTGCATTCGCAAAGAAGAACAGCCAGCTTCTCTCTCGTATGTTGGAAGTAGAGCCACCGAGAATGGCTGGGCGTCTTCCGGAGGGAAAGATTTGCGATGCCTTTCTGGCAGCCACGGCAGATTACCTCTCGCGTGAGAATCATCTGGATACCCCGCGCTGGGCTCGTAAGGACGACTTTATGCTTGAGGAACCGTGGTTTTCCCCGGAAACCATCGGAGTTCGTGCTTTACTGCTGCGTGACACGCCGAGTGCATTTAAAGATAAGAACATCTTCATTTTCCCGAATGCCCTAAATGTGGCTTAAATCGCTATGCAAATCGTTCTGCCCGGTGGCTCGGGCTAAGTGGGCCATATCTTGGCGAGGGCCTTTGCCCGTGACGGCCACGAGGTCGTTATCCTGAGCCGAAAGGCCGGGAAGCAATGGCGCACCGTGCTGTGGGACGCAGAAAAGCTTGGAGCCTGGGCCAGCGAAATCGATAACGCTGATGTGGTGATCAACCTTGCGGGACGTAAC
This sequence comes from Verrucomicrobiales bacterium, assembly GCA_028293425.1. Classification (GTDB taxonomy): domain Bacteria; phylum Verrucomicrobiota; class Verrucomicrobiia; order Limisphaerales; family JAQGOV01; genus JAQGOV01. The sequence goes on along the minus strand of JAQGOV010000005.1, from coordinate 6,300 downwards.
GTCAACTGTCGGTACACTCCCGAAAACCGCAGGGAAATCAAGGAATCCCGCATCCGCTCGACCAGAGTGATCGGCCAGGCGATCGCCCAAGCCAAGCGTCCGCCGCGAGTCTGGCTTCAGGCGAGCACCGCGACCATCTACGCGCATCGCTATGACACACCAAACGACGAGGCAACTGGCATCCTCGGCGGCTCCGAACCAAACGCGCCTGACACATGGCAATTCAGCATTGACGTAGCAACTTCCTGGGAAAAAGCTCTCGACGAATCGCCGGTGCCGAACACACGAAAGGTAAAGCTGCGCTCAGCTGTAACCATGAGCCCCGATCCAGAAGGCGTGTTCGATGTATTGCTCGGCTTGGTTCGGCGTGGCTTGGGAGGCACGTGCGGCAACGGCCGCCAATTTGTTTCCTGGGTTCATGAAGTCGATTTTGTTCGGTCCATCTACTGGCTGATCGAACATGATCAGGTGGACGGACCAGTAAACATTTGCGCGCCGAATCCCTTACCCAACGCCCAATTCATGCGGGCGCTCCGTGAAGCTTGGGGAATGCCTTTCGGGTTGCCTGCTGCCAATTGGATGCTGGAACTTGGCGCGGTCTTTATGAAGACAGAAACGGAACTGGTGTTGAAAAGCCGAAGAGTCGTGCCCGGTAGGCTGTTGAACGCCGGATTCAAATTCGAGTTCCCAACCTGGCCCGAAGCAGCACAGGACTTATGCAAACGGTGGAGGAGTCAAGGCTAACCAAAGGCTTGCCCCACCTTCTGCCTGCTTTATTCTCTTCCTATGCGTGTTGTAAAAGTGTCGCTGGGCGAGCGAAGTTATTCCATTTTGATCGGTAATCGATTGTTGCCGCGGCTGGGCTCTGAATGCAAAAAGCTGGGTCTTGGCCAGCGTTGCGCCGTGATCACGGACTCGAACGTAGCTGCAAAATTTTCCAAGCCAGCACTGGCATCATTGAAGGCAGCCGGTTTTGATCCCGTGCTGATTACCGTTCCGCCGGGCGAGAAATCCAAGGATTTGAAGATCGTTCAATCCTGCTACGATCAGCTCGCACTTCACAGGCTTGAACGCAAATCATTCGTTGTCGCCTTAGGTGGCGGCGTAGTGGGAGATTTGGCTGGCTTTGTGGCAGCCACCTATCTGCGAGGCGTCGCCTTCATCCAGGTGCCAACCACTTTGCTGGCGCAGGTGGATAGCTCCGTGGGTGGAAAAGTCGGTGTGAACCTCAAGGCGGGCAAAAACCTGGTCGGTGCTTTTTATCAACCTCGAATTGTTCTGTGCGATCTGGATACTCTGAAGACTCTCCCCCAACGCGAATACCGGGCAGGGCTCGCCGAGGTGATCAAATACGGCATCATTTACGATCAAGCGCTTTTCCGAAAGCTGGAGCGTGATCTGCCAAAACTCCTCAAACTCGACCCCAACGCTCTAGCCACTGTGGTTGCGCGTTGCTGTGCGATCAAGGCGGACGTCGTGGGCCAGGATGAAACGGAGAGCGGCTTGCGGGCCATCCTCAATTTCGGTCACACCATCGGCCATGCCATCGAAGCAATCAGCGGCTACGGCAATTACCTGCACGGCGAAGCCATTTCAATCGGTCAGGTCGCGGCCGCCGAATTATCCGCCGCGCTTACCGGTTTACCTCTCGGGGACGTGGAACGCGTCACCAACCTTTTTCGGGAATCCGGTTTGCCAACCGGCATCCATCTGAACTCGCAGCAGCGGGCTAAATTATTCGACGCGATGAAACTCGACAAGAAGGTCAGCGCGGGCGAAATCAAATTTGTGCTCGCCGAACGCATTGGAAAGGTCCTGTGGGGTCAGAAAGTGCCCCAGGACTTAATCGAACAGGTGCTGGACAGCCAAGCGGCTTAATCCCTATTTGGCTGCCTTGACCTGGAGCGTGGAAATGACCTTCACCACGCCATCGGTATCCAGAGCCAACTGCACGACGCGTGCGACTTGGTCGTGGGAGTCAACGGTTCCAGAGAGCGTCACCAATCCATCAGTCGTTTCAACATGGATGCTGAAAACGGACAAAGCCGATTCCGTGGCCAGCTTGGACTTAACGGCGGTTGTGATTCGCGCATCCGCAGTCGCATCAGCGATGGCGGACCCGGCCTTCTTGGCCTTTTCCCGCACCACCGTCCCGGTGCGCTCAATTTCCTTCTTAATTTCCTGGGTGTCCACGCGTTCCTGGATAGCCTCTTTCATCCTGCTGGCGCCGCTGCTGACGGACTGCCGGGTTTTGTCCAAGTTTGAGCGATTTTGTTGGTTCTCGAAATATGCATAGCCCCACGCTCCTAGCGCAGCGCCAACAATAATGCCCAAAAGAAATTTTATCATACTGTGCTCCATGGTAACCATCTAGGCGGCCTCACGCAACCACGGGATCTTCCGCAAAACTATCGAACCTCCATCGGGCCTAACCGATAAGATCCGGTTTCGTTTCGATCCTTGAGAGGCAGGGTAATAAGCTTTCCGGTTTGTGTGTGGATGGAAAAGAAGAGAGTGTATTTACCGGGTCGAACCGCGCGAAAGGTAACCTTGGGGCGGAAGGAATACGTTTGCCCCTCAATCCAGCGAGTGCAATCAAAAGTCACGGGCTCGGATTTATTGAGGATCTTCCCGGTCTCATCCCCAAGTTGAAAGGTAATTTGGAATGGCTGCATCGATCTGCCGACCGCTCTGTTTACCCATTCCATATCAAGCTCCAGGGCTTTTCCAGGAACCAGACCGGCAGGGTAGGAAACCTTAATGGGCATCAATCGGTACCCCATCCGCAGCAGCCCGCGGCGGATCAAGTCTGGGCGTTCATGGATGAAATTGAGTGCATCCTTGCTCTGCCAGCCCAGCAGGTTGATGTAATTTGGGTGCAAGCTCAGGGCATCTTCAATCATCCAATTCACCCAGTTCGTGCCGCCTTTTTTGACAGCTCCATAACCCCCCAGGAACTCGCACACAAAAGGTCCGCGGCTCAGAGTGCTGAAAGCCTCCTCGCACAGCTTGCGTTCGTTGGAATGAACCGCCCCGCCGCATCCGTCCCGGCGAAAGGTGATGTTGCTCTTGGTCAGCGCATGGTCAAACGCAGAGTAGCTCAGGAATTCCGCATAGTTGGTTGTGTATGCTGGTTCATACTTTTTCGTTGGCCCTCCGTAGAGCGCCTTGGGGCCATCGGGGTCGTATGAATAGCTGAGCGAAAGGAAATGCTCAGGCAAAGCCCGCGACCAGACATCCAGAACTGCTTTCAGCCCGGCGCGGCGTTCTTCGATGGATGGATACGGAAAGCCCGAGTGCCATTCACCCCACGCGCCAAAGCCGCGCAAGTCGATCAGGGTGACAGGTCGTTTCTTGCCAAAATGTTTCCCGATCTCCCGCAGGAACCTTTCCAATCTTTCCTGGTAAAATGCGTTTCTGGCATCTTCTATCTGGTAAGGAACGCCATCCATTTTGCGCACCTGCTTCTCCGCTGAACCCAGTTTCTCGCGCACGTAATCAGGAATTCCTTTCCCAGCCGGTGGGTTCCGACTTTCCCAGAACATCAACGAAGCAGTGCTTAAGCGAAGTTGAATGGATTTTCCGCGTTTCTTCCAATAATCGTACGCGTAGTCCACTTTCGAAAAATCGTATTCGCCCTCCTTTCTTTCGACGTCCTGCCATGTGAACATGAGAGCCACCGCATCCACCTCCGGAAAGGTTTCATTTGGCAAATTGACAAGGGTCGAACTGCTCCCGGGAATCGTGTCCAACGGGTAATTCTCATACAACAACCAGCCCATATCCGGGTTGTGGAGAACGACATTTGTATCTTCCGTGGGCAGCACCGTAATGCGCTCCGGCACTGCTGAAAGCCCCGAAAAGGTTAACAGGGCAAAGGCCAAGACAAAGGTTATGCGGCAGAGAAGCATGTGTTTTACTCGGAAAGCTTAAATCGAGAATTATTCTAAACAAGACCGGATTCAAAGTAGAACAAAACTGGAATAATGTGCTTCCTCCCGCTATCTTCCTCCTCTTTGGATGCAAGAAATAGTTAACATTGCGGCTTATAAGTTTGTTCCGCTGTCGGACCTGAAGACATTGCGGCTGCGTCTGCTATCTCTTTGCCAGGAGTGGGTGCTTAAAGGCACCATCCTGCTGAGTCCTGAAGGGATCAACCTCTTTGTGGCCGGAGCCCCGGATAAAGTCGATTTGCTCGTGGCTGAACTGCGCAAATTGCCTGGCATGGAAACTCTGGAGCCAAAAATCAGCAACAGTGACCACAAGCCTTTCAATCGCATGCTCGTGCGGCTCAAGAAGGAGATCATCGCTTTCGGCGTTCCCGGCATCGCCCCTGGTCGCCGCACTTCGCCGAAGCTCCCCCCGAAAACCCTCAAGCAATGGCTTGATGAAGGCCGGCCAGTCACGCTCCTGGATACGCGCAATGACTACGAGGTAAAGCTGGGCACATTCAAGAACGCGCTCCCAGCCGGCATTGACCATTTCCGGGATTTCCCCGAAGCCGTGCGTCGGTTACCCGAGGAAATGAAGGAACAGCCCATCGTGATGTTTTGCACAGGCGGGATCCGTTGTGAGAAAGCCGGACCGTTCATGGAGCAGGAAGGGTTCAAAAATGTTTTCCAGTTGGAGGGTGGAATTCTCAAATATTTCGAGGAATGCGGCGGTGCTCATTACCAGGGTGAGTGTTTCGTTTTCGACCAGCGTGTTGGCGTGGACCCCGGCCTGAAGGAGACAGACTCCACTCAATGTTTCAAATGCCTCGCTCCTTTAAACAAGGAGGAACAACAGGATACGCGCTACGTTCCGAACCAATCCTGCCCCCATTGTTTCAAGAGCTTCGAAGAACAAATGGCATTGACCATCGCCAGCCGGCACGAAGCCATTGGCAAAGCGGCCACCCCGTTGCCCGGCAGCCAGCCCTACGATAACTATCGCCCCATTAACGTGCCGGAGGATTGCAACGGCGTCACCTTGCTGGATGCCCTCTGCCGAGTCGTGAAACACATTCCGCGCTCCGATTGGCAGGCGGAGTGTGACCGAGGCCTGGTCGTCAACCGTGACCTCCAGCCAAAAACCGGCGCGGAAGTCGTCAGGGCAGGGGAGCGTTACTTTCACAAGTTCCCTAACATCGTGGAACCGGACGTAAACGGGAACATCACGATTTTGCATGAAGACGAAGGCCTCATCGTTGTAAATAAACCGGCCCCTTTGCCCATGCACGCCGGAGGACGCTTCAACCGAAACACCCTGCAACATATCCTGAACAAGGTCTATTACCCGGAAAAGCCAAAACAGGCGCATCGACTGGATGCCAACACCACCGGGGTTGTTCTGCTCACGCGCACGCGCCGCTTTGCCGCGAGGCTCCAGCCGCAGTTCTCCGAAGGTAAAGTGGAGAAAATCTATTTGGTCCGTATTGAGGGGCATCCCGTTCAAGACACATTTTCATGTGATGCTCCCATCAGTGCCGATGCTGGCGAAGTCGGCACGCGCAAGGTGGATATGGAACGCGGCCTGCCTGCCCGCACGGATTTTCAGGTGCTACACCGCCATCCGGATGGCACGACCTTGCTCGAGGCGCGTCCGTTCACCGGCCGCACCAACCAGATCCGCATTCACCTCTGGCACCTTGGACATCCTGTCTGCGGCGATCGTGTTTACATCGCTGACAACAAGCTTGGGGAAACGCAGACCCTTGGCCTCGGTGATCCGCCATTGTGTCTCCATTCCTGGAGCATCAGTTTTGTCCATCCCCTGACGAGACAACGCGTCGTTTTTAGAGCACCCGCTCCGGCTTGGGCTGAGGGCAGGGGAACGTAACTGATCTGGTCGCAACTTTCCTTCGAGTGGCAACCCACCGAACAACCTTTCCTGTGGTCAGCCTGGCTGAAGCGAGGCGCATTGCTCTGCGGGCCCAGGGGTTGGCCAATGACGAAACTCCTTTCGGGTCGGGAAAATCGGGCGTGCTGCGCGCCATCCAGCACCTCGGCTATGTGCAGGTGGACACCATTTCGGTGGTGCAGCGCGCGCATCATCATGTTCTCTGGTCCCGTTTGCCGGATTACACCCCGCAGATGCTCCACGATTTGCAGGAACCCGATCGGCAGGTGTTCGAATATTGGAACCACGCGGCTTCTTATCTGCCCATGGCGGATTTTCGGTTCTCCCTTCCACGGATGCGTCGGGCTCGAAAAGAGATGCACTGGTCGGATGAATCTCCGGAATTGAAAACGGCCATGCGCCGGGTGGTGAAACTTATCCGGAGCAATGGTCCGCTCCAGTTGCGGGATTTCGAAAGCA
>JAQGOV010000079.1 GCA_028293425.1 Verrucomicrobiales bacterium | reverse complement strand
CAGTGGGTTAGAATTGGGACACTAACTCCGTCGTCCAACGTCTCCTTTTTATCTGCATTACAACGTTTTCTGCTGAGCGTGCGATGCAGCTTCTTCGATTAGAGCTGCAACTTCCTTTGGCCTGGAGACGTAGACCGAGTGACTGGCGCCCTCGACTTCGACCTTATGACTGTCGGCTCGTGTGGCATACCACCGCTCGAGGTCGGGATTGATGGTTCTGTCTTTTGTCGCCACCAACATCCAACTCGGTTTGCTTCGCCACGCAGGTGTGGAGATGACTGCTTTGAAATTGTCAGCTGCGTTGAGCACCTGCGATCGCGCCATGAAAGCGGCCTGATCAGCAGACAGGTCGGCTGCGAAGTACTCATGAAACTGCGCGGGATCAAGATAAGTGAAACCGTCTGCCGTCTTCTTTATCGCAGTGGACTTGCTGAGGTCACTTGGGAATCGTTTTCCATCGTCAGCCTCATTCTCTCCAGCATCGGGCATGTGGGCCGCGATGTACACCAAACCAACAACCGATGTATCCGTCCCGGCTTCAGAAATTACGGCTCCCCCATAGCTGTGAGCGACAAGAATGCACGGTCCATCTTGTTGGGCAAGGACGCGCTTCGTGGCGGCGACGTCTTCTTTAAATGACGTCTCCGGCTCCTGGACAATGCTGACGTTGTAGCCATCTTTGACCAGAATATCGTAAACGCCTTTCCAGCCGGAACCATCCACCCAGGCGCCATGAACCAGAACAATATTCCGAACGCGATGCTCTGCGTTCTGCGCCGAGAGCGCGCAGCAGGTCAATAGCAATAATACGATGCAGAGGGCCTGAGACATTCCTCTCACCACTCGCATATCGGCAAAAGTCCATCTCAGGTTTCCCGGCGGGCCGGGGTCCGTAGAGGGCGATACAATGATGTCGGAATTCGCGGCCTCGCGTGCGGGGTTCCCCGGCCCGATGATCGGTGCGCCATCCTGGCCGCGAACGGGCTGAGATGAATTGGATGAATGGACGTTTTGGCTTGGTTGAATTTTAGCATTCATACATCGTCGAGTCATACTACCCGCCCCCAACTGGAAAATTGGCAAGAGGTGCTATTTGCCTCGCCTCCGGTTTTTAACACTGGGCGGGTGATACCCCGGCCAAGTCCTGGCACAACAGACAGGTGGTAACACCCCCCTGCCCTCATCCATCCTCAGGACCAGCTTTATCACAATAGGGTGAACACCTGACTTCCAATTGTCGTGGGCGCTGAATAGGCTCCCAACCTCCGGACCGATCCACCATTCGCGGAGAAAAAGGGGAAACCATATGAAATCGATTAAACTATCCAGTATTTGCGCAGCGCTCCTAGGGGCAGCGCTCGTCTGTTCAATTGTTTTAGCCCAAAGCCCTAGTCCGGGTAAGGGCCCTAAAGGTGGTAGTCATCATGATGATGATGATGATGATCATGGTGGAGGTGGTAACCCTAATCCGCCGCCCGGTGTTAACAGGTTCGGTGTGGCCATACCGTTCCCGGTGCTTAATATCGCACAGTTCCTCCCGGGTGGAGCGCATGAGGATCCAGACGTGGTTATCCTCATCCAAAGCATTCAGACGAATTTCAATCAAGCGTTGGGACAATTGGCAGTCGCGCCTCCCGGCTCTTCTAAGTTCACACAAGCACTGGGTAAGGCGCTCATCTACGACCAAAGCCTCTCGGTTAACAAGAACTTGGCTTGTGCGACTTGCCACATTCCCTACTCGGGCTTCACTGGAGGTTCAAGTTTCTTCAATGGTACTACTTCGGCTGATCCAGGATCAGTTCCGATTACCAATGCCGGCGGCAGAGGGCCGGACTATCGAATAAGTGCTCGAAAACCGCAAACCTACACTTACGCACCTTTTTCGCCTGCCCTTCACTATAATGCGACCCAGCAGGATTTCTACGGCGGCAACTTCTGGGATATGCGGGCGGGCGGAATCCGCTTAGGCAATCCTGCTGCCGAGCAAGCGCAAGGGCCTCCGACTAATCCAGTGGAGATGGGAAATCTTGATCTTGCTACTTATGTGTACAAACTCTCATTGACTTCGTACGCCTCATTTTTCGAAGCGTACTGGGGTCGGGGATCGCTGAGTTCTATTACGTGGCCGGCCAACATCGAGGCATTAGCGGCGACACCCGGACCGCCTCCAGCGAATACTCCGGACCCGGTTTTTGCTCAGCTTAGTCAGGCGGACCAAAACCTTGTAATCTCCGCCTATGATCATGCCGCACAGTCGATGGCTGCATACGAGGCGGGTCCGGAGGTTAGCCAGTTCTCATCGAAATTCGATTTCGCCCTCGCCAATCCTACTAAATCAGTGTTAACCAAGGACGAGCTGGCGGGTTGGAATCTGTTCCGTGGTAAAGCTACATGTAACACCTGCCACTCGGACGGAACCGAAAATATTAAGAAAGGCTGGATCACACCGGCGGATGCGGCAAATCTAGCGCCTTTGTTCACCGACTTCACCTCGGCTAACATCGGTACACCCCAGAATTTTGCTCTCCCGTTCTTGTACGAGAATATGCCGGACCAGTTCGGCTATGTCGCGAACCCATTGGGACTCAGCTACGTTGACTTGGGAGTTGGCGGTTTCCTCACCAACATCGGTTTCGCTAACATAATTGGTCAAACCCCTGGTCCAGGGATAGGTACCGGGCGGAACCCAAACCCGGATTGGGCGGCATTCGCACCCCGATTTTTCGGCAAAGTTCAGGTCCCAACTTTGCGCAACGTAGACAAGCGGCCGCGTCCCGATTTCGTGAAGGCGTACGCGCATAACGGCTACTTCAAAACTCTGGAGGCCATTGTCCACTTCTACAACACGCGCGACACACTGAACAGAGGAGTGCATTTGCCGGCGGGCGGAGAATTTGAGGGCTTTCATTACTGGCCTCCGCCAGAAGTTAACTTAAACGTCGATCAGACGATCGGCCATCTTGGCTTGAGTCCCCATGAAGAGAAGCAAATCGTTCTCTTCATGAAAACCTTAACGGACGGGTTTGTGGCCCAGCCCCAATAAGGTGTCCAGACGACGGCAACCGCAGCCACCGCGCCTGCCCTGACGGTCAACAACGGCAGAAGCAGTGGAGGGGAGGTGATCCGAAAACGGGTTGCCTCCCCCAACCTGTCTCTAAGAGCGGCTAGCAAAATTAAACTATTTTGACGGTTGGAAGCGTGGCAATGTGTCCAAAGGGAGGGACATATGCCCGAGCCATTGGTTAGCAACGGTCTTTGGGAGAGAATCGAACCGCTCTTGCCCAAGCCTAAAGTGAGGAATCGACACCGGCAGTATGCTGGCAGGAAGCCGTGCGAGCCTCGCCGGGTACTGGCAGGAATTATTTTTGTGCTCCGGACGGGTGTGCCTTGGGAGCATCTGCCTGCCACCAGTGACTGGCCCTCAGGGCACACTTGCCTGCGCTGGTTGGGAAGGTGGCAGCGGGCGGGAGTCTGGAAAGGTCTGCTGGTCCAACTGCTCAGCGAGTTGGCTCGCAAAGGCAAAATCGATTGGCGGCGAGCCATTGTGGACAGCGCTTCAGTTCGAGCACCCCATGGAGGCCGCAACACCGGTCCCAGCCCTGTAGATAGGCGCAAATGTGGGAGCAAGCACCACCTCATCGTCGAGGCAAAGGGCACTCCGCTGGCGATGGTGCTCACCGCGGCCAATCGCAATGACATTACTCAACTGCTGCGCTTGGTGGATGCCATACCGGCTCTACCAGGGAGAAGCGGCCGCCCCCGCAAACGCCCGGACCGGGTTCAGGGTGACCGAGGCTATGATTCCGAACCACATCGCAAAGCTCTCAAAAAAAGGGAATCCAACCACTGCTAGCCCGTCGCGGCACACCTCACGGCAGTGGCCTGAGCCGTCATCGGTGGGTGGTGGAAAGATCCTTGGCCTGGCTGCATGGGTTCAAAAAACTTAAAACCAGAGAGGAAAGAGGCATGCTCACTCACACGGCACTCATGCTTTTAGCTGCTTGTCTGATCTGTCACAGACGGTTTCATCGTTAATTTTGCTAGCCGCTCTAAGGCTTGGAGGCTCATTCCACAGCTTACGGGGTGGAGGCATACCAGAGCGCCTGGCTTAAAAGGTATCCAGTCGAGTTCATGGCAGCGGTACTTTCCAATGGCAAAGGCTTTTATCATCCCCTTGTTTATGTTTTGGAATGTCACAGGCTTGGCATCTCTTTCCTGCCACCATCAATCAACCATCCTGGCCCAATGTTTACTGTTGAAGGGCAATCTATTCGCGTGCCGTTGACTCGTGTTAAAGGGCTGACGGAACGAACAAAGACCCGCATGGTTGAAGAACGTGGACATGGAGAGTTTTCATCAGTGGCTGACTTTTACAGGCGCGTCTTGCCTCAACTAGAGGAAATGGAAGCCATCATCCGAATTGGAGGGCTGGATGGCTTTGGAAAAACACGGCCGGCCTTGTTGTGGGAAGCGCAACACCTTTACCAGGCTTTCGGAGACGCCAATGAACCTGGTCAAGGATGGCTTTTACCTCCTCCTTCAAGTGACCGGATCCCAATAGTAGCCTTGCATGAACCAACACGTCGTCAGCGGTTGGAATGGTAGGCTGAACCCCTGGACTTTCCTGTGAGCGCTCATCCGATAAATTTCAGCCATATACGCCATTGAGAACTTGAAGCAATACACAAGCGCCCTCACAATCTTGGAATGAAATTGGTCGAGGAATTCCGGGAAAGAAGAAAATTGCTGGACCGGCTGAGCTTCCAGGACGACAAGCCTCGGTTATCCGGCTTCTATGAATGGATACTTTCTGTGGCGGAACTTAAACACTTAATCAACCTTCTGAGGAGCCGAGTAGATGTTCAGTGGTTGATCCCAACCAGGCCGGCTTCTCGGATCCCACACGTTTCCCTCATCTTTAAATTTCTTCAGCGTTGCAGTATCCAAAAAGGCGGGGCCTCCGCCAGCAACATCTATCAGCAGGAGAGACTGAAGCACGGTGAGCTTTTCTAGAGCTTCGAGTCGTTCGGGGTTGAGATCCACAAGCGACACATTCTGGTTAGTAGCCTCGAAACAGAGTAAGGACCCTGGACTGGAAGAATTCATTGGGTTTTTGCAAAACCATACAGCATCGAACAACTTCTCAAGGCTCAGACGGACGCCCCGAAAAGCGAATTAAGGGCGGCCTGATACGAAACAGCTCCTGGGAGGCACTTCTTGGAATCCCCTGTATTGGATCCACCAGATGGGTGATTCTTACCCGGATTCGGAGTGTTCAACCATGGGGTACGGATCCCCGGAAGCATTTGGTCAGGTGACAAAACGTTTCTTCAGCGGGAATCTCAAACCATTGGTTTACTGATGAAAGTTTCGTCAGACTTCATCACTGTTCCTTGGTTTGTTGCCATCCTCCGCCCAATGCTTGGATCAGCGTTACGGCGGTTATGAGCTGCTGGCCGCGGAGTTGCACGGTGGTCCTCTCGAGCCCGAGGGTGGTGTTCTGCGCAGTGGCGACCTCCAAGTAAGTAACTAAGCCGTCACGATAGCGATCGTTGGCAATTTCCAGTTGGCGGTTAGCGGCTCGCAAAGCGCCGGCTTGCTCCTCGTATTGGTCAGCGAGGAGCTGTTGCGCTGTCAGGTTATCTTCCACGTCGCGAAAAGCGGTGAGCACGGTTTGGCGGTAATTCGCGATGGTCTCTTCGTAAGCTGCCCTTGCCAAGCGCAGCCCGGTGCGCAGTGCTCCTCCTTGGAAAATCGGCACAGTCACAGAAGGACCCACAGACCAAAACCGACTGGGCCAATCAAACAAAGTGCCGACATCAATGCTTTGAAAGCCTGCCATTCCATTCAGCCGGAGGGTCGGAAAAAATGCCGCCTTTGCCACACCGATGTTGGCATTCGCGGCCGCCATGCGGCGTTCCGTAGCAGCAATATCAGGGCGCCGCTCCAGCAGTTCAGAAGGCAAACCCGGGGGAATAGCAGGCGGTGCCATCGTCAGTGCGCGTTCCGGAATTTCAAAGCTGGAAGCGGATTTACCGGTCAGCACAGCCAAGGCATGCTTGGATTGAGCTCGCTGCAAAGCGATTGCCGGCAGTTGAGCCCGGGCTGTCCGAAACACCGTTTCTGCCTGCGCGACGTCAAGGTCACTGACGACCCCTCCGGCGCGGCGCTCGCGTGTCAGTTCCAGTGATTTGCGGAACACTTCGATCGTAGAACGCACTATTGAGTATTCAGTATCAAGCGCGCGCAAAGAGAGATAGTCTGCCGCCACTTCAGCTTGGATAATCAGCCTAAGGGTTTCGAGATCGTCCGCAGTAGCTGCTGCCTGAGCTCTGGACGACTCCACACTGCGCCGCAGTCGTCCCCAGAGGTCAACCTCGTAGTTCAGGTTCAGTGGAACGATAAAGTCATTGAACGTGCTGGGCTTGCCAATGGCTTTACCGGTCAGCTGCGAAGGCTGATTGGGTGAGGTACGCTCACGGGTGTATGTTCCTGAAAGCGCGATGTTGGGAAACAGTCCCGACCTGGTGACATCAGTAATCGCGCGTGCCTGCTCGAGTCGGGCGAAAGCGGCTTTGAGCTGTTGATTCGCAGATGTCGCCTCGGTTTCCAACTGGTTCAACTCCGGATCTCCAAACATCTCCCACCAGTTGCCCTTGGGCCGATGGGCCTGCGGTTCAGCTACTTTCCACCCATTGGTTGCCCCGGCATAAGCGGCGGGGATGCGTGCGGCTTCGGGTCGTTTGTAGTCAGGCCCCACCATGCATCCGCCAAAAACCATCGTCGCCGAGATTAGGCCAAAAAGTTGGTTCCAATATCGCCATATCTGGTTTGCAGAGCCCGATTTCATTTCGCAGCAGGGGCAGGGGGTGATTCCATCACCCGTACAACGGTGCCGCTGACCAGGGAATCGGAAGGGTTGATAATAACACGGTCTGCGGGGGTTACACCTGAGGTAAGCTCAACCGTTTGCCCAAAGTCACGTCCTATTTGCACCTGACGGAGCTCGACCGTGTTGTTGGTCCCCACTAGCCCAACCTGCAGGCCTTGGGCGCGGAACAGTATGGTGTTCGAAGGGAGCACCAGCCTTGGACTGGGTGTCGCACCGGTCAAACGCACCTGTCCATAATTACCCGGAAAGATCAGGCCTTGGGAGTTGTCGGCCTCAAGTTCCACTTGCAGCGTGCGCGAAACTGGCGACACTGCCCCCGAGGTGGTGATGACCTTCGATGGGAAGACCCTGCCCGGCACTTGGGAAACCGTCAACTCCGCAGGTTGGCCGGGCTTGGCGCCTGGAGCATCCGGTTCTGGCACGCGCACATATACGCGGAGCCTCTCGGTTTGAGCCAGATGAAAGAGTTCCCTGGCGCCGCTCCCCGCGAGAACCAGGTCCCCGATATCCACATTGCGCAGGGTTACCGTCCCAGCGAATGGTGCGATCACGCGCTGGAAGGACTGCAAGTCCTCCAATCGACGCACATTTGCAATCATGGCCTGAACATTGGCGGCCGCGACAGCGCGTGCCGCAGATTTCTCCGCGGCTTCCTGTTCTGAGACTGCAGCCCGCTTCACCAGGGCCTGCCATCGCTCATCAGTTATCTTGGCCAGTTGGAGGTTTGCCTGGGCCAGAACGAGCTGGGCGCGCGCTTGTTCAAGCTGTTGGTCCAGTTCGGGTGTGTCAATTTCAGCAAGCAACTGGCCTTCCTTGACATGTGCACCAATATCCACGCGCCAGACTTTGAGGTACCCGCTGACACGTGCAAAAATGGACGCTTCAAGCCAAGGCTTGATCTCGGCCGGCAGCGTGAGTCCGCCAGAAGCTTTGCCCGGTCCGGGCGAAACGACCGCTACAGTGGTCATTGCCAACTGTTGTGTATCGGTTTTGGCCACTTTGGCCTGTCGCCAATGGGGGATCATGCCAATAAAAAAACCTATAACCAGCAACACTGCTGCCGCGACAGCAATCCATCCGAGGCGGGAACGCGGCCTCGCAGCGCTTTCCACATTCGGAGCGAGGTGTCCTCCGTCAGCTTTCGGCTTCCCTTCTTCGGATGAGTTCATGTTCGACGGTGTAACAGGCTGTATACCACGGGCACGAAAAACAGCGTGGTAATGGTAGCAATCACCAACCCACCAATGACCGCTCGTCCCAAAGGAGCATTCTGCTCACCGCCTTCACCCAGTCCCAGCGCCATGGGGATCATGCCAATTATCATCGCCAATGCCGTCATCAGTACCGGGCGCAGGCGGTCAAATCCAGCTTCCCAGGCCGCATCCGACGGTGCCATCCCTTGTTGGAGATTTGCCCGGGCAAAGGTCACGACGAGCACGGAATTGGCTGTGGCAACACCCAGGCACATAATGGAACCCATCATGGCAGGGACGCTTAACGTGGTGTTTGTGACGTGTAACCCCCAGATCACGCCCGCCAGTGCTCCGGTGAGTGCGGTAAGGATAATGAAAGGATCCAGCCAGCTTTGGAAGTTGACCACGAGCAATAGGTAAATGAGCGCGACAGCCGCTACCAGTCCTATGCTCAACCCGCTGAAGCTTGAGCGCATTGTGTCAACCTGGCCACGCACCTGTATGGAACTGCCGGCAGGCAGTTCCTTTTGTGCTTGTTTGATGAGTGGTTGAATGTCACGCAGAACCCCGCCCAGATCCCGCCCGCTTACCCCACCGTAGACATCAATGACTGGCATCACGTTGAAATGGGAGAAAATCGATGGGCTGTTGGTGCGCGAGTACGATGCTAGGTTAGCAAGCAATTGGACGTTGCCACTGCCCGGTCGGCTGGCGTTCACCGGCATGGACTTGAGTGCGGACAACGAGTCCATCCGATACTGCGGCGCCATAATATTTACCAGGTATTGTATCCCCCCTTGGGGGTCGAGCCAGTAAGTGGGCTGGACCTGGCTACTGCCGGTTAGACTTAAAAGTACGGCGCTTGCTACATCGCGCTCGGTGAGACTCAATTCAGCTGCCTTGATCCGATCGATGTCAAACTGTAAATACGGTTGATCGGCCGTCTGCTGAACACGTAGATCTACCGCACCGGGTACACGCGAAATCCTCTCTGCGAGTCGCGCGGCAACCTGCCGATTACCGGCCAGATTGCGACCGAAGACCTGGATGTCGAATGGGGCAGGCAGGCCGAAGTTGATCGTCTGGGTGACGATATCCGCAGGCAGAAAATAAAAGGTGATGCCAGGAAACTCCTGCTTGAGATTCAGGCGCAAGCGCCGCACATACTCGGGGGTGGGCCTATGGCCGGGATTAAGCGACACCAGTATATCCGCATCCTCTGTCCCAATCACCCCGCTGGCGTTGTAACTGATGTTGATACCCGAAACAGGTAATCCAATGTTGTCGAGCACACCCTGAAAGTCTTTGGCCGGGATCTCCCGCCGGATCGCGGCCTCAACTCGGTCAACGAGCTCGGCGGTCGATTCGATGCGCGTGCCTGTGGGGGCCCGCACATGCAGGCTGAACATGCCGGCGTCAACAGTCGGGAAGAAATCCTGCCCCAGCAGCGGAACCAGAAACCATGAGCCAATGCAAAAGGCGAGAAATATAATCGCAAAGACCCCCCGGTGCGCCAACAGCGTTCGGAGCAGATTACCATACCCTTTACGGAGGCGTTCGAAACTACGTTCAAAATGATGTTGCAAGGCAATGAGTGGACGCAACGCTCGCAAAATAATCGAGCGGACCTGAGAGCCTTTTTTTGGGCTCGTGGAAGCCTTGGGCTCGTCATTCCGGCTCCCACGTTTCACGTTCCGTTCGAAATACATCACCAACGTGGGCACCAACGTGCGGGACAATACGTAGGAAGCCAGGACTGCAAACACCACTGCCTCGGCCAATGGCACAAAGAGATAACGCGCCACGCCACCGAGTAGGAACATCGGCACAAAGACAATGCAGATGCACAATGTCGACACCATGGCTGGCAAGGCAATTTCGCCCGCGCCCTTGAGAATGCCTTCCTCCAGTTTTGCTCCTAACTGCAGATGGCGCTCAACGTTCTCGATGGTTACGGTCGCGTCATCTACCAGGATACCGACCGCCAGTGCCAAACCGCCGAGCGTCATCAGGTTGATGGTTTCGCCAAATAGGCTCAGCATGGTCAGCGATGCCAGAATCGAAAGGGGAATCGAGATGGCGATGATGAGGGTGCTCCGCCACGAGCCGAGGAACAGCAGGATCATGGTGGCGGTCAAGGCCGCCGCGATCACCATCTCCCGCACGACACCGGAAATGGCGGCGCGGACAAAGAGCGA
>JAQGOV010000068.1 GCA_028293425.1 Verrucomicrobiales bacterium | reverse complement strand
AAAACGCCGCTGGCGCCAAGGAGTAGGGTAACGATACCAATAATCGTGGCCCATAGTCCGCCGCCCTTGCTTTGGTTCTGCATCATGGATTCGACCACGCCAGCGGATTGTGGCCCGAGGAAGCTCTGGAGCTGCTCCTTCACTTGCGACTGCACGCTGCTTTCGCCCAAAACAAGACCGGCAACGCCCACCATGATGACGAGCAGCGGGCCGAGAGAAAAAATGGAGTAATAAGCCAAGGCCGCACTCAGGCGCAAAACGTTGTCCTCTGAAAATTCCGAGACGGTTCCCTTGATAATATTCCAAGCACTCTTCATAAACTCCTTTTCCGCATCCCTTTGGGGTTTCCCCATCCCAAACTGCCATAACTTCAGCCGCAACATGAATAAGGCAAACCACCTATGCGGCATCGGCTGCTCCGAGGAAAAATCGTTATTTTTTTGCCAATCTTTACCGTGAGGTAAGTCCCCACTCCACGGCATCCCCACCTGCTATCAGGAGGCTAAGGCCCTATTGTTCGAAAGGGCGAGGAATCTCATTATTTAACCACTTTTTAGTGAAATATATGAAAAAGTTAAAACAACTCACCCTCCTCGTATCAGTCGTTTCCGTCGCTGCCTTAACGGCGTGTAGCGACAACAATAACAAAGGCTCAAACAACTCCGGTGGCGGAGGCGGAGGCGGCGGAGGCGGCGATGGGGCTGCGCCAACCAGCATGTCTGGAAAACTGCTAACCGTGCAGGTGGAAAGCGGCACACCTGTTTTCCAGGACCATGGCTCTTATACTTTTCTAAGCGATAACGGCGCGGGCACCTCCGGCACCTACCATATCCAAGGCTTCAACGACGTGCCCAGCAACATCGGAAACTTTACCTACAGGCGTACTGGGAATAGTACAGCTGAGCTGGATGAAGTGGAAGAGTCCGGCACCGTCGTTCAGAACACTCTCACATTCGATACTGCAACTTCTGGACGCATCAGGAGCTACATCCCTTCCGGAGCCAATCCGAATGGAGGGGTGCAAACCGGCACTTTTACGCTGCAAGACGTGGGGGGCCAATAACGATGAATATATTTCCAGGGGAAGCCAGCCACCGGAAATGGTACCTTTCCTTGGAACTTGACGGATCCGAGATCTCCTTAGAGCCTGCTTTAAAAAGGCTCTTCACGGCCGGCAGTCGTTCATTTTGATAATTTACTGAACCTTCCAGGAGGAAGGAAAAGCCAGTGGAGACCGGGGCCCCGACCCGCGGTTGGCGGGAAATGGAAGGGCCCTGGTTTCAACGACGCTGCCTTTACCGGCAGCGTTTCGAGCCCCGGGACAAATAACCTTTGAACCGGGGCCATCTCTTTTTATCCTTCCCGGGATGTCGCTGCCCGACCTGATCGAAATCTGCCCTTCCACGGAAGCACCGCGCGCCGCTATTACGGTGCCGGGATCGAAGAGCCTTACCAATCGTGCCCTGGTGCTGGCGTCCCTCGCCGAGGGGGAAATTAACTTGCGCGGAGCGCTCTGGAGCGAGGATACGCAGGTAATGGTCGAGTGTTTGCAGACGCTTGGCTACATGGTGAATGTGGCACCAGATCCCGCGGAGCCCTGCAACCGCACCATCTCAGTTTACGGAATGGGCGGCAAAGTGCCTCGAGGTGGAACCGAGGAGAACCCAATGGAGCTTTTTGTGGGCAATGCGGGCACTGCCGCGCGATTTCTTTCCGCAATGGTCTGCCTGGGAGAAGGCGCTTACCGTTTATCCGGAGTCCCACGCATGCATGAGCGTCCGCAGGCGGCTCTTTTCCAGGCATTGCGGGAGCTAGGTTACAGAGTTGAGTCCCCGAACGATAAACTTCCCGTCATCATTCATGGCGGGGGCCGGCGCTTCGAGAAAGCCCGGGTGAGCATCGGCGAAAGTTCGCAGTTTGCTTCCGCGCTGCTCTTGTGCGCTGTTCAAGGTGGGTGGAAGGTGGAGGTGACAGGAGAAAACGCGGAGGAATCGCCTTATGTGGCAATGACCTTGGAACTGCGTGAAGCTTTTCCAAACGGCGGAGGAAACTTCCAGATCGAGCCCGATGCTTCAAGCGGAAGTTACTTTTGGGGAGCAAATCAGTTGCTCAGCCCCGGAAGCAAAAACCTGTTTGTAAATCATTGGCCTGACTCCGGCTGGCAAATTGACGCTGAATTTCCGCGCTTTTTGCCTCTGCCGAAAATTATTTCGCGTCGGCAGGATTTAGGGGACAGCATCATGACGGCGATTGTGCTCGCTCCCTTTGCGGGCTACCCGGTGACCTTCACCAATTTAGGACGTCTGCGAGTGCAGGAATGTGAGCGTGTGCAAGCACTTCGAACCGAACTGACGAAATGCGGTGCAAAAGTTCGGGAAATAGGTGATAACTTGGAGGTTGAGGCTTCCGAGTTGCATGGGGCAGAGATTGAAACCTACAACGATCACCGAATGGCGATGTGTTTTGCAATTCTGGGATTGAAAGTTGCGGGAATAAAACTCAAGAATCCTGCCTGCGTGAAGAAAACGTTCCCCAATTTCTTCCAGAAGCTGGGGGAACCGGGACCCAGGGGCATCGGCGCGCGCATCCTTGACGGGAGAACGGGCCGGCCTTTGATTAGGACAGAGCTGTTTGCAGAGTAACTTTAACGAAAATCGGGTTTGAAATCGAATCTAGTCATCGCAATTGATGGAACCAGCGCCAGCGGCAAGAGCACGAACGCCAAGCTGGTGGCAAAAGCCTTGGGCTTCGTTTATGTGGATACGGGAGCCATGTACCGCACTCTGGCGTGGTATTGTTTGCAGAAACGGGTGGATGTGCATGATGCCAAGGCCGTGGCGAATCTGTGCAGGCGGTGGAAAACTTCATTGGAATGCGTGGACCATCCCGTGAGGCATGTGCGCCTGCTGGTCGATGGCTATTACCCGGAAAAGGAAATTCGCACAGAGGAAACGAGTGCGGCCGTGCCGCATGTGGCGGCTGTCCCCAAAGTGCGTGATTGGATGAGAGACAAACAACGCGAGTGCATCGAGTTCGGCAACCTGGTTATGGAAGGCCGGGATATTGGCACCAACGTTTTCCCCGAAACGGATCACAAGTTCTATCTTGATGCCTGCATCAACGAACGCACGAAGCGACGTGAAGCAGAAGGGGTCAGAGAAAATCTTGCCGCCCGGGACGAGCGGGACAGTCAGCGAGCCGCGGCTCCTCTGATGATCGCCTTGGGCGCGATGGTGATCAATAATTCGCAAATGACATCCTCGGAGACCAGCGGCATTATCATTAAGGAAATGAAGAAGCGCTTGGGGTTGCAAGCTGGACAACCTGGACCGGCAACCGCCGCGCACTCAGTTCAGCCGTGATGCTCGCCGCATCTCTGTTATGAGATTTTGGTATCGTGTCGGCTGGCTGGTCAGCCGGGCTGTTTTCACCTTTTATTTCCGGTTTCGGACTTATACACCGGAAAATGTTCCGCTGAACGGCCCGGTAATTCTCGCTTCCAATCACGCCAGCTACCTAGATCCGCCTCTGGTCGGTTCTGGCATTAAGCGCCCCATCAATTATCTTGCGCGGCAAAGTCTATTCTCGATTTGGCCATTTGGCTGGTTGTTGCGCCAGTTGAATTCTGTGCCGGTGGATCGGGATGGTGGGGGAGCGGCGGGATTAAGAGCTATTTTGGATCGTTTGCTGTCTGGCGGAGGCATAATCCTGTTTCCGGAGGGAACCCGAACTCAGGATGGCAACCTACAGCCCGCTCGCTCAGGGATCGGTCTGACTGTGATAAAATCATTGGCACCGGTGGTGCCGGTGCGCGTTTTTGGAACATACGAGGCGTTTGGACGTCATCACCGTGTTCCCCGGCCCAGGCGTGTGTCGGTGAAGTATGGCTGTCCCATGTTGTTTGAAGCTCTGCGCGAGGAATCCAAGACCTGCACAAAGCCTCGGTTGAAGGAGATTTATCAGCAGGTCGCGGATGAAATCATGGCTGAAATTGCCAAGCTTCAGCCGAATGAGCACCCATTGAGTGCCTCACCGGTCCCACGCTAAAAGGGAGGGCCTGCGATAGCCGAAACGCCTACGCTGCTTCTTTTCCAACAGCATCTTCGATGTGTTTCAACCCTGCCTGTTCCAACCTGCTTCGCAGGCCGGTGACAATTTCCTTCACAATGCCTGGACCTTCGTAAACAAGTGCTGTGTAAATCTGGATCAAGGAAGCCCCGGCTGTGATTTTTTCCCAGGCGTCCGCAGCCGTGAAAATTCCTCCTACGCCGATGATCGGAAGGGTGCCCTTGCTTTGACGATATAAATGTCGCACCACTTCGGTGCTGCGGTGGCGCAATGGTTTCCCGCTGAGGCCGCCTGTTTCTCCATAGATACGTTGGAGGTCGGGATTGGTAGTGGAGGGACGAGAGATCGTGGTGTTCGTGGCCACAATGCCAGCAATCTGTCGAGGTCCGGCCAGGCCGAGTATTTCGTCCAGAGCTTCGAAGGAAAGATCCGGTGCCACTTTCACGAGGATCGGCTTTCTGGGCGTATGACCGTCGGAGTTGATTGCCTGAAGCGCTTCCAGGATTTCATTAAGCGCGGCCTTGTCTTGGAGTTGTCGGAGGTTTGGAGTGTTCGGGGAACTGACGTTCACGACAAAGAAATCGGCGAAAGGGCGGAGCGTCTGGAAGGAGTTCGCGTAATCACTGGCGGCTTCTTGAAGCGGAGTAATTTTGGATTTGCCCAGATTGACCCCGACCGGGTGTTCGGGCCAGCGACCATTTTGACGCCACTCACGCAGCTTCACAGCCATAGCCTCGGCTCCAGGATTGTTAAACCCCATCCGATTAATGAGAGCCTCGTCTGGAATTGCGCGGAACATGCGTGGGGCGGGGTTCCCGGGTTGCCCGTGGCGAGTGACTCCGCCCAGTTCGCTGAAACCAAAACCGATTTCCGGCCAAATAGGAGCAGCGGCTGCATGTTTATCCATCCCAGCAGCAAGGCCCACTGGGTTTGGGAATTGCAGGCCGAACAATTTAATGGGCAGGGCAGGGGCTCTGTATAGGGTAGAGACCAAGTCACAGACCAGTGACTGGCGACTCGCCCAGCCGAGCAACTTCAAAGTACGATTGTGAATGGCTTCGGAGTCCTGCGAAAACAAGACGGGACGTGCGAAGGTCCGGTAAAACCAGCTCATGAGGGGCGGATTTTAGAAGGGACTTTTCGAAAAGCGAGTTTTTGCTCAGGCCAGCTTCGCAGATCGCATCATTGAAAATCGGGGGCCAATGGGCTGACGGCAGGAGAGTTCGGAAGGACCGTCACCGGTTGTTCCAACAAGGTCCTTTTTATTTCGGCTGGCAGCGAGGAACTTGTGATCCACGTGCGGGCCGCCGTTTCATCCACACTGAGCCAACGGGAGGCCACTGATTGCAATTGGTTTACCCTGACCTCCCCGTCCGAGATATTTTGCGCCCATTGCACTGCGAGTTCGGGGGAGGTTTGCGCAACGTTCTGGCAAAAGGATCCGATCGCGAGATCCCGCGAGTTGCCTTTAGGAAGTGTCTTAAGCCATTCCCCAGCGCCCTGGGGATCGTTACCTGCCCAGGTGGAGATGACATTTTGCACCGCACCATCCCGCGTTTGTCCGTCGGGAAATGTGGCGACCCACTGGGCTGCTGCTTGAGGGTCTGAGTTCGCCCATTGCTGCGCGACTGTTTGAACCGCGTTTTCACGAGCTGGGCTGGCAGGCAATTGATGGATGTATCGGGCCGCTTCCTCAGGAGCGTTTTGGGCCCACCCCGAAACCGCCCCTGCGAGCGCTTGGTCTCGCCCTGAGCCCTGGGGCAAGGTTTTGGCCCACTCCAGCGCCGCTTGAGGATTGGAGCTGCCCCACTGGTTTGCGACGGCGGAAAGGAAGTTCTCGCGATGATTGCCGTCCGGGAGATTTAGGGCGAACTGAGCAGCGCTTGCCGGATCCTGTTGAGCCCAGGTACCGGAGATGTTTTGCAATGCGTTATTACGGGCGCTCCCTTCGGGCAATTGTTTGATCCAGGCCAGCGCGCCGCCTAAATCCGAATTGGCCCATTGTGAAGTGAGGTGGCTAACCAGCTCATCCCGACCTTGGCCGGCAGACATGCTGGCGATCATCTCGGCAGCGCCTTGCGGATTGGAGGAACTGATCTGGTAAACCAGACTGCGAACGGCCTCACGCTGGGCAGGGCCGGATGGCATAGACTTAAGCCACGCGGCCGCTCCATCGGGGTCGGTTTGGGACCATTGGCCCACGATCGTGCTCATGGCCTGGTTCTTCACGGCTGCGGAGGAAATATTATCGAGGAACTGCAGGGCTTCCTTTGGGTCGAGGCCAGCCCAGGCTGAAATGACGCTTTGCATTGCGGAGTTTTTCCCGGGACCAGAAGCCATTTTCTGGACCCAGTCCATGGCTGCTTTTGGATCCTCAGCCGCCCATCCATTGGCCACGTTGTTGATGAGGTTCATCCTGGTTTGGCCCTGGGGCAGGGTTTCGGCGTAAGAAGCGGCTTCCTGCGGATTGGACTGAACCCAGTGGGAGGAGACCTGGTTGAGGACGGCTTGTTTCATGGTGCCTTCGGGGAGTTGCTTGGCCCACTTCAAGGCCGAATCGAGGTCGCCTTCTGCCCATTGGGAGGCCACGTTCGCGATGGCATCCGATTGTGGTTGGCCAGGAGGAAGGCCCATAGCGAAATCGAAAGCGGCCTTGGGATCGTTGCGGGCCAGTTCCATACTCACCTGCTGGATAGCCTGCCGTTTGCTGTTGCCCTCAGGAAGGTTTTTGATCCAGACAGCGGCGGCTTCCGGTTGGGAGGACACCCATTGGGATATCACGGACTGGATGGCCTGCTCGCGCTGGGGACCGGCCGGCAAACCGAGCGCTTTTGCGGCAGCCTTTTCAGGGTCTTGACCAGCCCATTCCCGGAAGATTTCAGGCCACAGAGCGTTCCGACCTCGCCCGAGCGAGTCGGCAAGGGCAAATGCCACATCCGGGTTTTCACGAGCCAGTTTGGGAACAATCAGGCTGTAAGCCAGCTTCTGGAGAACAGGATCCTTCAATTTTTGAGCCCAGGCGGCCGCGGCCACCGGGTCGCTATCTCCCCAAACAGTAGCAACGCTTGAGAAAGCATTTTTACGCTCCTGAATCCGAGGGATGTTCAGGGCGTACTGCATGGCTGGCTCCGGAGATTTTTCGGCCCAGCGGGCGAGCAGGCTTTGGACAAAACTGGTTCTCAGACTTTGATTGGCAATGTTCCCCGCAAGGGCAAGTGCCTGGGGGACATCCGTTATCGCGATGGATTCGGCAAGTTCGTTCAGCGCCTCGAAACGTTTGTCGCTCGTCGGTTGGCTGAGCGCCAACTGAAGGGCGCCAGGTAGCTCCTCCGAGGAGTATGTCTTTTGCAGCGCGTTGGTTGAGAGTGGTTCGGATGGTGGTTTGCGCCGAGCAAGGGAAAGCGCAGGCACCGGATTGGTCGGCACGATGGCTAAAGCTGCGGGAGTGGCCGAGCGGTGAGCGCGAACGGCAGCAAGGTAGCCTCCGCCAAATCCCAGTGCCAGGAGTAACAGTGATGCGAAAATGGATTTTGTCCCCATGACAATCTGCCTACCTATCCCGAGTACGAATTTGATTTTTCACATCTTCGGCCAGAGCCTGCGTTTTGTCCAGCCACGCCAGTGCGGCTTTCTCATCGTTCTGAATCCAGCGCGAAACGACGGACTGAAGCTTTCGTTTTCGGTCCTGGTCCTCGGCCATGTTTTCGGCCCACTGGATGGCCACCTCGGGGTAAGAATACGAAACGGAATCGATATAGCCGTTGACAGCAGCTTCCCGGCTTTTTCCAGCATGCTGGCTTTTGAGCCACTCCGCAGCGCTAACGGGATCCTGGTTGGCCCAATTCTGGATGACACTGCGGAATGCATTTTCCTTGGAA
>JAQGOV010000720.1 GCA_028293425.1 Verrucomicrobiales bacterium | reverse complement strand
CGGCGAGCGCGGCACAGAGAGCCGCCCCTAGTCGCCTCACTGCTGTCTCCCCCAGCGGATCTCGTTTCCCATCACCACACCAGCGGCTGCTGAGATCTTGGCGCCGTTGTATGCCGGCAGCTCAGTGTGGGCAATGCCACGCTTCAGGGGCACATCCACCGTCGTCTGGGTGCTCCCGTACGCCTCGGTGAAGGTGACGATCGTCCCGTCGGGCACCGCATTGCCCGTGCAGTCTTTCACCGGATCGGTCTGGAGCTCTACCTTCTGGCCAGCTGGCCGGGCGTTTACTCGCAGACCGCAGGGATCGCCTGGCACCTCTTGAATAATCCGGGTGCTCGAGATGTCACCGACACGGGCGACAAACTGCGCGGCGCCTTCCTTGGGGGCAGAGTCCATTTGGGTCCAGGCGTAGCCATTCCGCGTGACTGCAGTGCGCGTCTGACTCACTCCGTTGCCACCGGATAGTTGGAAGGAGACGGGAGTCGGCGTCATGATCAGATTCTGATATGCGTCGAAGGTGTAGACCGCTCCACTGATGCCGTCCCTCAGTCCCACGGGAAGGCGGGAGGGTTTCGCGAGAAAGCTCACATTCGCCACCTGGCCGGCAGGCGCCACGTCGAAGGCTCCAGTCTCGTTCGAAGACCCAGCCACGAGGACGGCCTGGTAGTGACCGGCGTTGTGGAGCACTCCCGCAGCAACTGACATCGCCTCTCCCAGCTGCACCTCTTGGCGCATCGCTTGTCCGAAACCTACGATGTAGATCACTGCTTTGCCCGTTCCGGTTGTCTGGATAACGAACGGTTTTCCTGCTTCGGCCCGTTTCGGCAATGTCATGTGCGCCTGAGCGATCGCCGGCGCGATCGTGGCGACGATCATGGCCCCGATCGACAGCGAGTGCCGGACTATCATTGGATACCGCCCGCACTATACGTCGCCGCAACGGCGCGTTCGGTGCTTACCTGACCTGCAATGTCGGGGGGAATGGCGATGGTAAACGAGGCAGGCGTCTGGGGCAAGAGGGCACGATCCATATAGTGATCAGCCACCCACACCAATTGGCCGTTCCGGTCGTAAAAGGTCCCGAGCACGTGCGCAACGTTGACCACCTGCCCACTCTGATCGACAAGCTTCCCGGTCAGAGATGCTCCAGGTGCCGGATGCAGTTGCTGGTCCTGAATCGCGATCACGGGATCAGCTGAGGCAGCGATCAGGGAAGAGGCGGGTTCCATGCGAACACTGCCCACCTCCGACAGCGAGACCTTGGCGAAGGAGATCAGGAAGGGCGTGACCTGCTTCGGCAGCAGGACATGGGAGATCTTGTCGAAGCTGTCCTCGGTTGCGATCACCTGGCCAGTCTTTCCCACCAGCGTCGCCTTCACGGCGACATAGGCAGGGACCACGTCCTCGTTCAGGAGCTCACCCATGATCAGCACGCCATCGCCCCGCTCCACAGGGTGCATGTCCACGATTCTGACGTGCGGCGACTCCACGTCCTGGGCCCCCCAATCGTCTTCCGGACCACGGTAAATCACATCCCATCGCAGGTAGTTCACCGGGATTACCTGCGGGGGCACGCGCGTCTCCTTGACCAGCGGCCACTCCACCTGCCAGCGGTCTCCGTTCCGGATGACATGCAGATTCTTCGTGTCAGGAAAGCTGCCGACCACGGTCGACCAGCGAAGGACCAGCTGCACCTCGGCGTCGTTGGCCGTGGCATGCAACGGGCGAACGTCGAAGTGATCGAGCGTCGCGTAGGTGCGCAGGCTCAGCTGGGTTCCCGTGAGATCCCGGATCAGATCGGCCTGGGTGAACTCGCCCTTGTTCGCCAGCCGGGAATAGGCTCCGCTCCAATTCCTTTGACCGATATCCCGGGCCAGATTCTAGACCGCAGCCTCCGGCGTGGATGACGGGCGGAGCAGACTGGACGTCCCCGAGTCCGCCAGTGCGACTGCGGACGCATTCGGGTGGAGCGTGCCGATCACGACGAGAACCACGGTAGCGGCGGTAATGGTTAGGGCAAGCAGCCGTCCGGACGCGCTCATTAGACCAGCCTCCCTTCCGCCAGGGGCTCAGAGACCACGGGTGACTCCTCTTTCTCGCTCTGCCCCGAACGCTTGTCAGGGATGAGTAGAACCAGCAGGGCCATCAGACTGCTGCCGAACGGGAGAGTCCCCCACAGGAGCCCCTGCCAGTGCGGCGGGATCAGCGCGGTGTTCACCGGCACAGCAGGAGGGGCGCCCTCCTTGCTCCAGATCGAGATCGTCTTATCTTCGAGATCGTCTACCTTGCGGTAGCCGGCGAACGAGAGCAGTGGGTTGTAGTAGGGGTCTCTGACAAAGACCCACTTCAGTCCGTAGTAGTCCGCGTGGTAGAGAATGGCGCGCAGGGCGTCCAGGCCCGCGCGGCCGAAGTACTTCGTGTCGGTTAGCGCACCAGCGCCGTTCGCGGTCAGCTCCGGTAAGGTACGACCGGAGTTCCACTCACCATCCACGCTGTTTGCGTCAGTCTCGACCGCCAGACGTGACACCTTGTTGCCAAACCCCAAGGTGACGTAGCGGTAGCGGTCATGACCGTCACGGTTCAGCCATGCGGCGACCGAGTCCGTCTTGAAATCGGCCGCGTCCGCTGGGTGATAAGTGATCCAGGCCGCGCCCAGCCCGCAGCTGAAGGCCGCCAGCAAGGTCAACCCAACCA
>JAQGOV010000662.1 GCA_028293425.1 Verrucomicrobiales bacterium | reverse complement strand
GGCATGTCCAAGAGAGCTCCGGATTTCAAGTCGCCATACCGCACCTGCGTCACATTGTGCTCGTGGGAGGTCTGGTAATTTTCCAAATACTGCACGTAGGCAACCGGATCTCCATCCAAACCGAAGGAGGTCGTTTCATCCTTGACCGTCACCGGCTGAGTTTGTGGGCCGGCAGGGAGAACATAGCGAAGCGCGATGGCATCATCGTAACAATGAAAGTTTACTTCGACACGGCGCTTTTCGCGGTTTTGGAAGGTGAAACTAAGTTCGTTAAATCGGTCTCGCGCGTGGTCGGATTTACCGAAGAGCACCGGAATGGTCTTATCGTTGGAGCGGCGGGTTTGCTTCGTCAGACGCGAGCCGGCCATTAGCTCGCCGCCGTCGGCGATTTCCAAGCCGAGCTGACAATTGGTTAGCACTTGGCTTCCGCGAAAAGTAGCAGACCAGCGGGGTCGATCCGTGGAACCCGGAGCGGGCATTTCGATCGTCACTTGGATCCGTTTGTCGGGCGAGCCGAGACGTTCAGCGGCTTCGGCCTTCAAAGCGCAAACGGCACACATGAGGAGGGCGGCGCTCATTTGGAGCCATCCCGTGAGCGCGGATGCTTTCAACCGAACCACGGTCCGAAAATGGTTCGATTTCGTTCGGGGAGTGAGGGCAAAGCAGGTCATGTTTTAAATGGCTAAGATGGCAGTGTAGAAATCCAGGGGCGAAAGGCAAGGCGGCAGCGCGGAGGAGCCACCATCGCCGACCTCGAGCAAGAGGGGCCGCCCCTGATGGGTCACCACTACGTCCGCGGTGAAAAACGGGGAATCAATACGCCCCGACAGAAACCTATAATCGGGCAGGAGCGTGTCATTACCCGATACGCGGTCGTAAGCCGTATTTGAGATCAAAACGCCCTTGAAGAAGAATAGGCGATATTCCTCGAGAATTTTCCCGCCGAAAGGATTCTCAGCAAGATAGCGCAGTCGCAAAAGTGGCCGGATAACAATTCCTCCCTCAAATCGGTCTGCCCGATACTCTAAGAGCGCCCGGATGGCAGGAGTCATCGCCTCCTCGGTGGCCACCACACATCCCTCAGGCCAGATCTCCTTTGCTGACTTCGAATAATCTTTAATAAAGTACGGGGGCGGACCCAACACTCTCGCGGCTTCCAAAGCCTCGCTTGGATCCTTTCCAGCAGTCCAAACCGCAGGGAAAGAATGATCGGCTATGCACGGGAAGAACTCTGGAAAGAGGAGCGCGCGGCGGTATTGCTCCGGCGAAGTGACCAAACGACGACCACGGTCCAGGAGTGCCGCGTACAGGGCAAGGTACTCTGCTGGATGCAAAATCGGGCCCGGTATAGGACGGGCTGGATGACTCCCTCTCCAAAAAAGCGCAGAGCTACATCCATCTCGCCTTGCAGGAGTGCCTGCACGTTAACCACGTGCCATGGGACACCCAGAGTATCCAGCGCCTGTGCCTCGCGCTGGAATTCGGGATCGGGCTCTCGGAGACCACCCGAAAAAGCTGGAAATAGGATACAAAAATCTTTCATCTAGAACAAAAACCTCATGCCTTCGGAAAACCAGACCGGCTTCCAATCGATTGCCTCTTAGGATCTCACAACCTGACCCTCAACTGAAACTGCTCGATCAAAGTGATAAACGCTTCAGCATTTCCCATGGCATCGTCCACAGGATTATGGGTATGCCTGGTTTTCCTAAGATGCTTGAAGTTCTTGGATGTGTCGCGAACCAACCCTTTGTAGAGTGAGGAGCACCGAAGCAAATCATCGAGAAATCTTCCGGGATCGGGCCTTCGCTTTCGATATCAACCATGATGTGCGGCATGTTTACTGAGGAGGATTAGGTTGCGGGAATTCCATATAAAGTGTTTCACCGTCAAAATAGTGCGCTTCGTAGTTCCGCATTACACCAACCCGTTTAGCCCACCGGAGGTACCAGGGCGGCAATGCGGGCTGATAGTTAACCGCCAATCGCCAAGCAATACTTGCTGCTGGCGTCGGCTCCAATTCGAACTCTCGAATACCATTCGCCTTCACGTGATTGGCAAACAGGGCATGCTCAGGCTGGGGATTTGCCTTCGCCCAAGCTCCATTTGATTTCACTTCCGTAAAGAAAAAGAAGTTCAGGCTGCGACCAGAATCATTGACAAATTGAACGCGTTTCGACGGATGTTGTGAAACCAATTCCAGATGCATCGATGGAGGTCTGAGCGAATAGAACACCACAGTGATCACTGCCATCAATAACAGTAGGCCGAGCCAGAGCTTTTTCCGTTTAGACATTTTCACGAGGCCTTGCTGCTCACTTGCCATCGTCGGGACTAATTCAGGTAACAAAATGACTGCAACATTTAGCGAAAGCATTGCCTCCCGGTCCACTCCTGAAAAAGACTAAATCTGGGCAGCTCCACCATCCACAAAGAGCTCAATGCCGTTGACATAGCTGCTGTCGTCGGAAGCCAGGAAAAGGACCGCTTTCGCAATTTCGTCAGGTGTTCCGGTGCGGCCCAAAGGCGTGGTAGAGGCAGCTTGCAATTTGAACTGTTCGAGTTGCTCGTCGTTTAATCCGAGCTCCGTCCTGTAGCCGGGGGTGACGACCGTCCCCGGGCTGATCACATTTACACGGATGTTGCGGCCTTTGAGGTCAACCGACCAGGTCCTGGCAAAGGAACGAAGAGCCGCCTTGGTCGCAGCATACACGCCAAAAGCGGGAAAGCCTTTGACCGATACCATGGAACCGGTGATGACAATGCTGCCTCCGGCAGACATGAGCGGCAGGGCCTTTTGCACGGTAAAGAGAGTGCCCTTCACATTAATGCCAAAGTACTTGTCAAAATGTTCCTCGGTGACTTGTTCCAGCGGCACAAATGCGCCACCACCTGCATTCGCGCAAACGATGTCGAGCCTGCCCTTTTGCTCTTTGATGGTGGCGAACAAATGGTCGAGCTCAGGAAGCTTGGAAACATCGCTGCGCACACCGGTGACGTTACGCCCAATCTCCTTCACGGCCGCATCAATTTCTGGTTGCCGCCGGCCGCTGATAAAGACGTGGGCCCCTTCCTCGACAAAACGCTTAGCCGTAGCAAGGCCAAGGCCGCTGCTTCCGCCGGTGACCAAAGCAATTTTGTTGGTGAGTTTCTTCGTGTCCTTGAATGAGTCCGTGCGTTCCATGGTGATTTGGAAATTACTAGGCTAGCTGGGGTTGTCGAGTCTTTCTTCAATCAAGGGCATTTGGCCCAAAAGCGAGCGAAGTTGCTCTGACTTCGATGGTCATCCTAATTCCAAGCCTGTTGAAATATTTATAGCTGCTGCGGCCGGGACGTCCGCACCCCAATGCTGACGCCTGTGGTTCCAAAGGCCTTGCTTGGTGGGTCATCCCGGTTACTCTATGGAAGGACAAATTATGAAACGCGACATGGGTTTGCTTGCGATGGCGCTCGGCATCGGATTACTGCTGGCCATGGTCACTACGAAAAGGACTGGGAGGGCTCCCGTTGCTTCCAAGTTC
>JAQGOV010000622.1 GCA_028293425.1 Verrucomicrobiales bacterium | reverse complement strand
GCTGAGGGGAAAGGGAACATTCGATTACACGAGACTGTATAAGTAGCCCAAGCACGTCCGAAGCCGCCAATCCCCTCTCTGTCCATTTGATACAAATTCTTTTACCCGGTTCTAACGGCTATCTTTACCCACTTCTAACGCTTAAAACACAACCGGACACCTCCAAAACCTCAACAAAACGCCCGTCTCGCTCACGGAAACCTCCATTCCAACCAATAAACACAAGGGGTTAACGCTTAAAAACGGCAAAATCATCAATAGAATCAAGGGGTCTAACGCTTTAACGGCTAAATTCACCCCCGGAAAGGGCTTGTTGCACAACGAAGGGCCCCGAGGCTCCATTGTTTTCTCCCCCTAAACTTTTCCAAAAAAGTTCGGGGGTATGACAGTATCTGTCATACCCCCCTGCTAATATTCCACCCAACATTATGAAAGTACAAGCGACAATCATTAAACAGCAGGGCAGCGAAGGCGGGTCCTCTGCCTCTCATGTTTCTGCTAGAGTTCCGGACCCCATGCCGGGTGCCCTAAATCCCATTTGGTACAAAACGGTACGGATTTACCCCAAAACGGTACGCCTTCCACGGTGCAAAAAGAGTGCAATCGCAGTGCAATGAAAAGTGCAAAATCATCGCACCACCCCACTCCATCTATGAAAACGGAACCAAACGGAACAATCGCCGAATCATGGTCAAATTTTGCCTCTCTCCGCGAAGCGGCTCGACAATCATCAATCCACCACTTCCTTTTGTGCTGGCCTTTTCGAAAGGAACTCGCTAATGTCATCCCATTCCAGATGCACCAAAAGCGATGATCGCTATCTCGCGTCAGAGGCCCCTTAGGCAGTTCCAGGGCTCAAGCCTTCTGAAGCCCGACAGCTGGGTTCTGCCCACGCGCATCTCCAAGAAAACGCAGGTCTCCCCCAGCGCCTTAGCCGAGAAAACCTTATGAAAAAATTCGTTTCCATTTTGCTTTTTTCCGCGGCCCTGCTTGCCAGCCACGCCCAGCAACTCTTGGTCCCGCGGGGCTCGTCCTGGAAGTTTGAGAACTCCGGAACCGACCTCGGGAGCAGTTGGGTCCTTCCCGGCTACGACGACAGCGCTTGGGGCGGACCTTTGCCTGCACCGTTGGGAGATAACTTGGATAATGCAATCCAGGCTGCGGCAAGCGTCATTAATATTGGTCCCAGTGGATCTCGTTATCCTGTAGTTTATTACCGGAAAACTTTCAACGTCTCCAATGCGGCTGGCTACCAGGGTTTAACCCTTCGGGTCAGGCGCGACGATTACGTGGCGGTTTTCATCAACGGTACGAGGGTGATGAAGGATGACGGAATTCCCGAGCCTTTGACCTACCAATATACCGGCGGTTCTGCCGCCGCTGATGACGGGGTCAACTACACTGATTTTTCCATTCCGTCCACGGCTCTGGTCAATGGCGTAAACGTGATTGCTGCGGCTAATTATCAGCAGGCGGCCGGCAGCTCTGATTTGATTTTTGATTTGGAATTGGAAGGTGCCATCGACATTACGGCTCCCACCATCACTGGTATCAGTCCCTCTCCGGGTAGCACTCTGTTGGATATTACTTTCATCAATGTCCTCTTCAGCGAAGGAGTGGCGAATGTGAACGCATCGGATTTGCTTATCAACGGCCAGCCTGCCACCAACCTGGTGGTCAACAATCCAAACGATTATACCTTCTACTTTCCGCGGCCTCCGGTCGGCAACGTGGTGGTCGCCTGGGCTGCTGACCATGGCATTACCGATACCAGCCCGCAGGCCAATCCCTTTGCCGGCGGCTCTTGGTCTTACACCTATGATCCGAACGCCGCCATGGCCCAATTCATCATTAACGAGTTCATGACCGACAACTCTACGGGCATTCGCGATGACGATGCCAATCACTCCGACTGGATCGAACTGGCCAATATTGGTCCCGTTGCGGGGAATCTGGAGGGATATTACCTGACGGACGAAGCCACGAACCTCACCAAGTGGCGTTTCCCGAGCGTAAGCATCGGTGCAAACAACTACCTGCTCGTTTGGGCTTCCGCGAAGGATCGGACGAATAATGCAAACCCGCTCCATACCAACTTTAAACTCGGCAAAACCGCTGGCTATCTGGCCCTGGTCGCTCCCAATGGCACGGTCATCTCGGAATTCAATGGCTATCCGGCGCAAACCACCGACGTCTCCTATGGGCGCGTGGTCGGGTCGCCCAATTTGGTTGGTTATTTTACGACCCCAACGCCCAGGGCTCAGAATTCGACGAGCGGCACCGGCTTTATGCCGACACCCGTATTCTCCGTTGATACCGGCATTTACACTAATGACTCATTGTCCCTGGTCATCACTGCATCGGCCGGTACCATTCGTTATACCACCGACGGCTCGGTGCCAGCCACAAACTCCCCGGTCTATTCAGGCCCAATTACCTTGAGTGTCAACAGCACGATCAAAGCCCGGGTTTTCCCGCCGGCAGATTCCACACTTTTTCCCAGCGAGGTTGTGGCCAAAAATTATGTGTTCCTTGACAATACAACCGTCGATTTTAATTCCAATTTGCCTCTAATGATCATCAGCACTGAGGGCAGGGGCATCGCCTCCGAAGTGCCACCCGGAGGCAGCCGCACCAAGGGCTCAATCGCCATCATCGATGTGGATGGCACGCGCAGTTCGCTTCGCGGCGCCACGGACTTCCAGGTGCTTGGAGCTTTTGAATTCTTCGGTCAAACATCGATTGGATTTGCCAAAAAGCCCATCCGCGTGGAAACACAGGATGCCTTGGGCAACGACCTGAGTGTAAGCATCCTTGGGATGCCGAAGGATTCCGATTACAAGATTCGCAATCCTTACGATGATAAAACGATGTTGAACGATTACTTGGCAGCCGAGTACTTCGAGAAATTGGGCCATTATTCCACTCGCCGCAGGTTCGTGGAGGCTTTTGTCGACCAGGGGGGTGGCCGCTTGAATTACGCCAGCGATTACTACGGCATCCTGGTCATATTGGAGAATATCAAGATCGGCAAAGACCGCGTCGATATTCCTCAAATTCCCAACACCGCTACCAACGAGCCGACCATTTCCGGCGGTTATATCTTCAAAAAGGACAAGGACAGTACGGGCGATTTGAATTTCTCATCTGCGGGCGGCGGAGGGTTTGGCGGCATTCCGCTGAAATTCCATGAGCCAAAGCCCAATGACCTGCGCGTCACTCCTGTCACCGGTGCGCTGACTGCTGCGGGCAATGCCCAGTTCAATTACCTGCGCAATTACGTCAACCGGATGGAACAGGCCCTTTATGCCGCGAACTGGCTCTCGCTCACCGGCACCAACCACTATTCCAATTACCTGGACGTCGATTCCTTTGTGGATTTCCACTGGCTCATCGAGTTCACCAAGCAAATTGACGGCTACCGTATCAGTAATTATTACCACAAGGATCGCAACGGAAAGATCAAGGAAGGTCCTGCTTGGGACTTCAACCTCGCCTTCGGAAATGCCAATTACCTGTTAGGTGGTCAAACCAACGGCTGGTACTATGACCAGCTTGGGCAGGGAGACCATCCCTGGCTTCGCCGCTTGATCACCGGAACGGTCAACCCCGGTGATTCTTCCGGGGACCCTGACTTTACCCAGAAAATCGCGGACCGGTGGGGGTTCCTCCGCACCAATGTCTTTAATGGCACGAACGTGCTCAAGCGGATTGATGAATTGGCCGGCTATTTAAACGAAGCCGCTAATCGCGATTTAACTAAATACAACAGCTTTGGCGTTTACTATTGGCCCAACCCCGACGGCGGCGTGGCCACGGCCGGCTCGGTGGGCTCGGCGGACGGTCGTGACGTCGATTATGTCCGCCCGCGCGCTTACAATGATGGCACCACCAACAGCATCATTGGCCAGATGAAGAAATACATGCTCGGCCGGTATATCTGGATCGACAACCAGTTTGTCCCTCCACCGGCCATCAGCGCGATGGACGGACAGGTCACCAACGGTTTTACTGTAACCATCACTCCTGCTCCTGGGGCTTCGGTTCTCTACACACTGGATGGCACTGACCCGCGGTTGCCCGGTGGCGCTGTTTCCTCGGGGGCGGTCAGTAACAATGGCCCCGTGACACTTACCATCAACTCGAATGTTCGGATCGTGGCTCGCTCGCAAAGAGGCGCCTCCTGGAAGGGCACTTGGAGCCCGCCCGCCTCTGTGTCGCTTTACACATCCATTCCACCTCTTCGAATTACGGAGATTATGTACAACCCGGCAGGGACCAACTCGGCCGCTCTCGAATACATTGAGGTGAAAAACATCAGTGCCAGCCCTCTGAATCTCGGCAGCTTCTCTCTGGGCGGAGGAGTGCAATTCCAATTCCCAACCAATGTGACGCTCGCCGCCGGCCAGCGCGCTGTGATTGTGTCGGACACCAATGCCTTTGTGGGTCAATATGGCTCCGGCATTCTGGTTCTAGGCACCTTCACGGGGAACTTGAATAACGCGGGCGACCAACTGGTTCTGCTCGGACCTTTGCAGGAGGGCGTGCTTAACTTCTCCTTTAACCCAGACTGGCAGCCAGCGACGGATGGTCAGGGTTTCTCATTGGTATCAGTAAATGAGAATGCCCCCACTTCCGCCTGGAACACGACGGCCAATTGGCGCGCGAGCACTGCTATCGGCGGTTCACCTGGGAGCGCCGACCCGGCCCCGCCTCCACGACCTGGCATTTTGATCACCGAATTGCTGTCCAATGAAGATTTGCCGGCTGGCGATGCCGTGGAACTCTACAACCCCACTGCCAGTCCTGTTAACCTGACCGGATGGTTTCTGACAGATGATTTCAAC
The DNA here is from genome assembly GCA_028293425.1 of Verrucomicrobiales bacterium. Lineage (GTDB taxonomy): Bacteria > Verrucomicrobiota > Verrucomicrobiia > Limisphaerales > JAQGOV01 > JAQGOV01. The sequence continues at coordinate 5,615 of JAQGOV010000622.1, read as the reverse complement.
CGGCCTAAACGATATACAATCCCGTTCGGCACGACCGTTCCCGCCGGTGGCTACCTGGTCATTTACGGCACGAACTCCTTCGAGGTCAACGGCACCAACAGTTTTGGATTCAGTTCGTTTGGGGAAGCAGTCTACCTTTTCTCAGGCGATGGTGTGGAACTGACCGGCTACGCGCATGGTTTCAACTTTGGGGCTGCGGCTAAAGACGTGACCTTTGGCCGTTATATCACCAGTCAGGGCGAAGAACATTTCGTAGCCCAAATTGCCAACACCTTGGGTGCGACCAACAGCAGCCCTTTAGTGGGACCTGTGGTGATCAGTGAAATCCAATATCACCCGCCTGACATTGGAGCAAGCGGCGTCGGCTACAACGACACCGAAGCCGAGTTCATTGAACTGCAGAACATCTCCGCAAGCCCGGTGGCTCTTTACGACCCAGCCTTCCCGACCAATCGTTGGCACCTCCGCAATGCCGTCGATTTTGACTTCAACACCAATCTCGTGTTGCAGCCAGGCGGCTTTGTCTTGGTGGTGGGATTTGATCCCGCGAACAATGGCGCGCTGACAAGCTTCCGGGCCAAGAATGGCGTGGCTGCAAATGTCCCGGTGGTTGGCCCCTGGATCGGCACCTTAAACAACGCGGGTGACACGATCGAACTCAGGAAACCGGGAGTGCCTGATACGAACGGAACCCCGTTTATTCTGGTGGAGGAGGTCCGTTTCGGAAGTGTCGCTCCCTGGCCCACGGGCGCGGACGGCTTCGGTCTGTCTCTCCAAAGAATTGTTCCCGCTGCCTATGGCAACGATCCGACGAACTGGGTCGCCTCAGCCCCCACTCCCGCCAGTAACTTTTCGGGCGGCGGCACGCCCCCGGTCATCACCAGCCAGCCAGGTGATCGCTTGGTTGTTTACGGCAATGACGTGACCTTAACCGCGAGTGCAACGGGTTCGGCCCCCTTGCACTTTCAATGGCGCTTGAATGACATCAATCTCACGGGTGCCACAAACTCATTGCTTCTTTTGACAAACTTCCAATCGTGGCAGATGGGCACCTACAACATACTGGTTTATAATAGTGGCGGTTATGCCATTGGGACCAACTTTAGCCTGGCGGGCCGTGTTGGCCTGCGGGTCACTACGCAGCCTGCGAGTCGTCAGTCCCAAACGAACACACCCATCACCTTTAGCGTCACTGCGATCGGAACGGGCCAGCTTCGCTACCAATGGCGCTTCAATGGAGCCGACCTGTTGAATGCGACCAACTCCAGCTATTCTATTACGAGCATTCAGTCTACAAACGAAGGAACCTACGTTTGCTTAGTCAGAGATGATTTTGATTCTGTTGTCAGCGATCCGGCAGTCCTTGCCTTGATTTACAGGCCATTCATCACCGTCCAGCCAGTGACGGTTTTCGCGGTTGAAGGACAGAATGCGGTGTTCAGCGTTGCGGGTGGTGGCACGACACCACTAAGCTTCCGCTGGCGAACAAATTCTTTCACTTTTACCAATGGTGTGATCTCCAGTACGCCCTCGAATTCCTACCTGATCCTGACCAATGTGAGTCTCAAATACTCAAACAACACCATCTCCGTTGTCATGACGAACATTGCAGGCTCCGCACCAATTAGCTCGAGCGTAAGGCTGTTTGTCCTTCCAGATCGTGACCACGATGGACTGCCGGACCAGTCGGAAATTGATCACGGCCTCAATCCGGACAACGCAGCAGACGGCGCAGCCGATGCTGACGGTGATGGAATGAGCAACGCTGCGGAATGGCTGGCAGGTACTGACTACCTGGACTCTGCGAGCAACCTCAAATCCAGCATGATCAAATCGAACCTCGCTACCCTCCAGTTTTCGGCCATTTCCAACCGCACATACTCGGTGCTCTACCGCGATAAGGTCGGGGTTGGGCCATGGCAGAAGTTGTCTGATATTCTGGCAGCGACCAACAACCATACGGAAGTCATTATTGATTCCAGCGCGACCAGCAACCGCTTCTACCGTTTGGTGATACCATCACAACGGCCTTGACGGTAACCAACTAGAACTTCACAACCTCTCCACTCGCTTTGTTGAGTGGAGAGGTTCTTTATTTGGTGAGGAAAAAGAGCCCAGCGAAAACTTTTGGGTCGACCAGTTTTCCGGATTGCCTTTGTGTCTCGAGCCAGGCAACGGCGTTAGCCAGAGGCACTTTGTGGACTATGATATTCTCGGAATGATCTCCGCCCCCGCAACCGACGGACCTCAGGTGATCGGCACGAAAGAAGGTTACCACCTCGGAAGCGATGCCTGCTGACGGCGGGCCTTCCGTAAGAAGCGTCATCTGCCCGGCCTGGTAACCCGTTTCCTCCAGAAGTTCCCGTTTGGCCGCTTCCGCAAGGTCCTCTTTTTCGGATCCAGCGAGGTCACCGGCCAGGCCAGCGGGCAATTCCAGCACGTATTTCCCAACAGGGGGGCGAAATTGTTCCACGAGCAGGATCTCGTCTTCGGCAGTCGCCGCCACGATGGCCACAATGCCTGAAATCTCGGGACGGTGCGCGAATTCCCAGTTGCCAAGCCTGACCATTTGGATGTGCTTTCCTCGGTAAAGAACCTCCATTGCTGCCCCTGCCATAACCTCAGAACTCTTGAGTATCCGAACTCCTGCACGCCGCATCTCGTCAACCGCACTGGCGGTGTCACCGGGTTTCAGATCCACACCGCGGCAGGCATCCTGTATGAGAAAAGTTTTGAAACCGAGTTGAACTGAATCAAGGGCCGTGAATTTCACGCAATAATCCGTAGCCAATCCGACAATGTAGACTTCTTCAACGCTCTTGGACTTGAGGTAGTCGCCCAGTCCTGTTGATTTCCGATGACCGTTATCAAAGAAACCGCTGTAGCTGTCGATCCCAGAATCCGTGCCCTTCTGAAAAATCATTTCGATGCCTGTCCTGTCCAATGTGTGCAGAAACTCGGCCCCTGGAGTGTTCTGCACGCAATGAATTGGCCAAAGGATTTGGGGCAACCCGTTAAGTTGGATTGTTTCCCCTCGCTTACTCCCTGGATGATTCGCGGCGAAACTACCGTGAGTTGAGGGATGCCAGTCCTGCGTAGCAACAACCAATTGGAACTGCTTTTGCAGTTGGTTGATCAGCGGAACGATGGCATCACCTTCAGGAACAGGCAAAGCACCACCGGGCCCAAAATCGTTTTGAAGATCCACCAGCACTAATGCTTTCATAATCTAATTTATTGAAGACTTTCTGCTTCGTTAGACCTCGCGAGCTTGGAGAATAAGTTTGGTTTTCAGGTCGTGCAGTTGCAACTCCAGCCCGACGGGATATTGATGTGGATTTAGGAAGCGTTTGATACCGGAATGAAAGAGTTGCAGTTGGTTCAAGGTCCGGGCTCGTATGTCGGCCAGAGCGGGGGACTGATAAACGAGCTTCCCTTTGCGAAAGACCGGCACGAGCAGATCCTCGAAGAGTGTTTCGGGAGCGATCTTCTTGCGGCGAGTCATATCCAACGGATCCACAATGGTAGGGTCGGCAGGGAGGCCAAGATCAATATCGTAGATGGCGTCACCAATGAACTCCGTTTCCGAGCGAAAGCGTCGCACCTGCTGTATTCCTGGAGTGGATGTCTTGATAGCCTGTTCCGAGAGTTTAACCTTATAATCCCATTTGCCCTCCACAGAACCGATGGCACCGAGCTTATAAACCCCGCCAAGGGCAGGTTGGTCATAAGCTGTTGCCAGCCTCGTGCCGACACCCCAGATGTTAATCTGCGCCCCTTGATCCTTTAGACTGGTGATGACGTGTTCATCCAAATCGCTGCTCGCCACGATGGATGCCCGAGGGAAGCCGGCGACATCCAGGATTTTGCGGGCTTCGATACTGAGATAGGCCAGATCTCCTGAATCGAGTCGAATACCCGCCAATTCGTGGCCTTGTTTCCTGAGGTCGAGCCCAACCTTCACCGCCTTCTTTACGCCCTCCAGGGTGTTATAAGTATCGACCAGGAACACGCAATTGTTTGGCATAGCCTTCGCGTATTCCCGGAAGGATTTTTCCTCGCTGTCGAAAGCCAATACCCAACTATGCGCGTGAGTGCCTTTGACAGGGATGCCATAAACCTTGCCCGCGAGCACATTTGAAGTCGCCGCACACCCCCCAATATAGGCCGCTCGGCTTGCGGTGATTGCACCGTTTTCGCCTTGCGCCCTTCTCAACCCAAACTCAAGCACGGCATCGCCTTTGGCAGCCAGACACACGCGGGCGGCTTTGGTCGCAATGAGTGTTTGGAAGTTGATGATATTGAGCAATGCGCTCTCAAAAACCTGCGCCTGAATCATCGGACCACGCACACGTAACAAAGGTTCATGTGGGAAGACAATCGTTCCCTCAGGAATCGCGTCGATATCGCAAGTGAAAGTGAGGGAGCTTAGGTAATCCAGAAAGCCTCGCTCGAAAACAGGCTGGTTGTCATTTCCCTGGAGGGATGCCAAGTAATCGAGGTCATCGCTTTCAAAGCGAAAGTTCCGCAGGTAATCGATTGCAGCCTCAAGTCCACAGGCGACAGCAAATCCCCCTTTGAAGGGGTTGCGCCGGAAGAACAAGTGGAAGACAGCTTCGCGGTTGCCGGTGCCCGATTTCCAGTGGGCATAGGCCATTGTGAGCTGATACAAGTCCGTGAGCAGCGAAAGGTTAAGCGCGGTTGCCACAGGGGGAACTTACAATCCGAACCGGTCTGAGGAAAGTCTTCTTGAGCGATGCAAAGGAGCAACCTCGGAGGGCGTTTTACACGGTGATGGTTATCGGGCATACTATCCGAGGATATATGGAACAGGAATGGAGGATTGAGTCCGATTCAATGGGCGAGATGCGTGTCCCGGCTGCAGTTTACTATGGAGCGCAGACTGCCCGGGCTGTTGAAAACTTTCCGATCAGCGGGTTGAGGCTCCCCCGGGCTTTCCTTCGGGCGCTGGGGCTTGTCAAGAAGCACGCTGCGATTACCAATGCGGCCTTAGGCCTCGTGGCAGACGATGTTGCCAAGGCGATTGCAACAGCGGCAGAGGAGGTGATGGATGGCTTCCTCGACGGCCAGTTCGTGGTGGATGTGTTCCAGACTGGATCGGGGACGTCCACAAACATGAACGCTAATGAGGTGATTGCGAATCGCGCCACTGAATTGCTGGGAGGCAAGCGCGGGGACAAACTGGTCCATCCCAATGACCATGTGAACCGAGGGCAGTCGAGCAATGATGTGATTCCAACTGCCATTCACATCGCCGCGCTGGATGGAATTGAGCATGGGCTTCGTCCCGCGCTCGGAAAGCTGGAGCAGGCGTTAAGGAAAAAGGCCGAGGAGTTTGGCCGGGTATTGAAGATCGGCAGGACTCATTTGCAGGATGCTACGCCGATGACTCTGGGGCAGGAGTTTAGTGGTTACGCCGCCCAGGTAAGGCACGGCGTTTCTCGACTGAGCGCGGTGGAGTCACGGCTGGCAGAACTGGCCCTTGGCGGCACGGCTGTGGGAAATGGCATCAATACCCATCCGGAATTCGCCCAGCAGACCATTGAGCGGCTGGCGAAGGAGACCGGTTTGCCTTTGAGAGAGGCTGAAAACCA
>JAQGOV010000616.1 GCA_028293425.1 Verrucomicrobiales bacterium | reverse complement strand
TGCTCGTGACACGATAATTGCTTATCCTACCGATGGCAGAGTTATCGGCATCGGACCGATTCCGAAATCCCGGTTCCCTTCTGCGAATTTTGCGCCATTTAGCGGCAAAAACTCGGCCCTTCTGCTTTGTTACCTTCGTTTGCTTCTGTGAGCCATTCCCCTCCCTTTTATTGCGGGCTCAATTTTCATCTCCCGTGGTGAGCGCCAGCTCAAGATGACTCCTGTTCAAAGTCCGAGTTCCCCTCCTGCTCAACCTCCGTGATCTCTGCGATCTCATGTTTAATTCCGTCCTCCCCTTTTGTACCTCTTGCGCCTTTCCGGCTTGTTGCCGAAATACCACGGCAACTCCTTCCGAGCAAAATTACGGTGAATGGACGTGCAAAAGGAATGCAGCCGCCCAACGCCCATATTGTCTCGACGGCTCTCGACCCCCAACACCCGTATGTTCTTCATTGATTTACAGATTTCTGCAGGAGAGGTCCTAACACTTGGCTAGTGCAAAACGGTGGAAATTGAGTGCCACCTCGGTCCCAAAAGTGCAACGGGAGTGCAATAAAGTATCTGTGTTAACCCAAACGTAATCCTCCCCAGCTGAAAATGTAGATTCCTGGCGCACACTAAAGGCTTGGCCCTCCAAGCCCGTTCCGCAGATTTTGGTACCGTCACGCCCCAGGGCCCGTTTGCCGAAGTCGCTTTTCACCGTTGACCCCCACCTGCCGGCTGTTACGGTAATTGCCATGCCTCGCCAGGTGAGAACGGATTGAACGCTCATGGAACCACGCATTACCCTTATCACTATTGGTGTCACTGATCTGCCACGCGCCGTCCGGTTTTACCGCGACGGGCTCGGTTGGCCGACCACTTACAAATCAGGCGACCCCGTCGCCTTCTTCAACACCGCGGGCACTCGGCTTTCGCTTTACCCTCTCGAAGAACTGGCCGCGGACATCTCGCCAGAGTTGCAGGCAAAGCCCGGCGGCTTTGGCGGCATCACCCTGGCTCATAACGTACACAACAGAGAGGAAGTCACTGATGTCCTCAGTCTCGCCGAACGAGCCGGGGGTCGCATCGTCAAACCCGCTCAGGACGTTTTCTGGGGTGGTCACAGCGGCTACTTTACCGATCCAGATGGTTACCACTGGGAAGTGGCTTGGAATCCAGTGCTGCCGCTCAATGACAACGGTTTTATGACTCTTTAACTTTTAAGTGCTCAGAACACCCGATAAATAAAAACACCAAGCTCATGAAAAACTGCGCTTATTGTGGCCAGGAGAATGCCGACGACGCGAGCGCTTGCCAGGAGTGCGGCACTGCTGAATTCAATGGACCCACAGCCCCGTCAGCTCCGGTCCAGCAAACGATCGAGCCTCTCGCCGAGTTTCCAGACCCGGAACCTGATATTTCACCTGAGGAAGAGAGCGCGCTTTGCACCTATTGCGTGTTCCCTAATTCACCCGAGGCATCGTCTTGCAAACGATGCGGGGCGTCCATTGGATATCCTTCGATTGTCGGCCCCGTCGATGCTGCCCGTGCCTCCGGCTTCATGTGGCGCGGCGCGTTGCGAGGCCGCCCAAAACGATTCGTTCTTTTCAGCATTTGGGTGCTTTTCCTGCCGCTGTTAATCATCAACTCTTTGTCGGCGCTCTCCATTTTATTCGGAGCTGCCGGAGCTGTGGCACTCCCCTTCTTTTGGCTTTCACTGGGCTTCGGAGCGGTTTCGTTCACCATGCTCTACCGGGTCACCAAAAATTATTTCGGCGGTCCTATAATCTGAAGCCTCAAATTTTTACAACCCGCAATCGCACACCTGCTCGGTAGGGCCGACGCTCCCGTCGAGCCGTGATCTTTCCCACTTACACTCAAGCTGAATCGGACAAGTTCTGGCCGCTCTCCGCAAAAAGGGACATGTGCCCCAACTGAGGCTCCAGTATTGGTTTCGCCAAAAGGAAAAGGCTGCCAGCTTCATTCACTGCGCAATGCTCGATTCGTCATTGACCCGTGCGTCCCAAGGCTTCACCCGCTCACCCGCCCCGTCCGTTCAATCATGGTGTCGAAAAAACCTTAAGGTTCTCTCGCCCGTTGGTTTACATTCAGCCCCCTCGCTGGTACAACAGCGCTGTGTCGAATTCGGATACCAAACTTTGGAAGGCGCTGAGCGCGCCGCGACGGCTGTTTCTCATTGCCGGACCCTGTGTCATTGAGAGCGAGAAATTGTGCCTCAATATTGCCCAAACCCTCAAAACCGTCTGCGCCAGGCTGGGTATCACCTATGTTTTTAAGGCCAGCTACGATAAAGCCAACCGCAGCTCGGGCAAATCTTTCCGAGGGCCCGGAATCGATGGAGGCCTGGAAATCCTGGCCCGCATCCGGGAAAAAGCCAAAGTCCCGATCCTCACGGATGTTCATACCGAGGAAGAAGCGATGAAAGCTGGCCAGGTGGTGGATGTTCTACAGATCCCGGCGTTTCTCTGCCGCCAAACGGACCTCATCCATGCTTCGGTTCGCACGGGCAAGATCGTAAACATCAAAAAAGGGCAGTTTCTTTCTCCGCAGGAAATGGTGAATGTGGTCAAGAAAGCAAATGAGGCAGGCGGTGAGAAATTGCTGCTGACCGAGCGCGGCACGACCTTTGGCTACAATAACCTGGTGGCAGATATGCGTTCGATCCCGATCATGAAGCGCTTCGGCTACCCGGTGGTGTTTGATGCCACCCATTCCGTGCAGTTGCCCGGCGGAGCCGGAAACAAATCAGACGGCCAGCGCGAATTCGCCCCGGTGCTGGCACGCTGCGCGGTGGCCGCTGGTGCGACGGGATTATTTATTGAAACGCATCCCGATCCGGATCATGCCCTGAGCGATGGCCCCAATATGGTGCCGTTGGCGGAAATGGCCAAGGTGCTCTCGACTCTGGTGAAAGTGCAGAAGGCAGTGCTTTAGTCCTGTTATCCATGAGCCGAACTCGACCTAAAGCCTCTCCAATCTCCCGTACTGCCAAGCCTGCGGTGCGCAAAGCCGGGCAAAGCCTTTCCACCGCTGCCGGGCTTCGCCAACGCCTTCGGAACGTCAAATTATTCCTTTGCGATGTCGATGGCGTTCTCACGAACGGGACGGTGCTGATGGGCGGCGGACAGGAATTCAAGCTTTTCAACATTCAGGATGGCCTTGGCTTGCGCTTGCTCCAGCGCCATGGAATCAAGGTCGGCTGGGTGTCCAACCGCCCTTCCAAAGCGACACAGCAAAGGGCGGAAGACTTGAAAGTGGATTACCTCTTTCAGGACAAAGGGAATAAGGTCCAGGCTGTGGAAGCGATCCTGGGAAAAGCCGGGCTGAGCTGGAAAGACATCTCATACATGGGCGACGATGTGGTGGATCTGGGCGCGCTCAAGCGGGCCGGCCTCGCCGTGGCCGTCTCCAACGCAATCGATGAGGTCAAAGCCACTGCACATTATGTGACGCAAGCTCACGGTGGCTGCGGAGCAGTGCGCGAAATGGTGGAG
>JAQGOV010000601.1 GCA_028293425.1 Verrucomicrobiales bacterium | reverse complement strand
GCGACGGAAACAGCCGAAAAGCCAATGCCAACTTCTGCTTTCCAAAGGTTAGCAGGCTGGGCGGACGACCAGGTAATTTGCTCCGTAGAAATGCCGCTGAGGTCCGGACCGCGCCAGCGCGGCCAGTCGCCGGCATGGAGGATCGAGGTTGCTGAAAGGGCCAGGCAAGGAACGAGGATGCCGGAAAAACGCATATCCATTTTTATAGCAGGGATCGCCAGGTGGTCAATGAGCCCTTTGCGGCGCATTAATTGGTTCCGTGTTGCTTGCGTTGGGAATCCTGCCCGGTGTAACCTGCGCGCGCATGAATTCGTTGCTCATCACTGGCGGACGTGTGATCGATCCTTCGCAAAAGCTCGATACACTAGCGGATTTATTGATCCAGAATGGAAAAATCATTGCGATTGGGCCTGAAGCCGCCCAGAAAGCGGAGCCAGGGGCCGAGAAACTGGACGCTAGCGGTTTGATCGTTGCCCCGGGATTGATTGATTTGCACGTGCACTTGCGTGAGCCGGGGCAAACAGCAAAGGAGACGATTGCCACAGGCACCATGGCGGCCGCCCGAGGCGGATTTACGTCGATCGTTTGCATGCCCAATACTTCACCCGCCATTGATAATCCGAGTACGGTTGCGTTAATCCATGAGCGGGCTCGAACCAGTGGGATCGTAAATGTTTTTGTGGCGGGAGCCATCACCAAAGGAATTGCCGGCGAGGAACTGGCTCCGATTGGTTCTTTAAAGAAGGCCGGGGTGGTAGCGATCACCGATGACGGTCATTGTGTGCAAAACAATGAGCTCATGCGGCGGGCTTTGGAATACGCCAAAATGTTCGACTTGCCAGTGATGGATCACTGCCAGGATTACGCCTTGGTGAGCGATGGAGTGATGCATGAGGGATATTGGAGCGCAGCGCTCGGATTACGGGGCTGGCCGGCAACGGGCGAGGACATGATTGTAGCCAGGAATATTCTGCTGGCGGAATTGACCGGGTCGCACGTGCATTGCCAGCATATGAGCACTGCGGGAAGCGTCGAGCTTTTGCGGGCGGCGAAGAAGCGCGGGGTGCCGGTATCCGGCGAAGCTTGTCCGCATCATTTTACGCTGACGGATGCAGCGATCGCCGGGAGCGAAGCGTTTTGGCGAGAAGATGGCAAAGGAATTTTTAGCTGTGGACCTGAGGAGGGATCGCGCCCGTCGTGGCCCATTTACGACACGCATTTCAAGATGAATCCGCCGTTGCGCTCGGCGAAGGACCGGGAAGCGATCCTGGAGGGGCTGGTGGATGGGACGCTGGAGGTGCTGTGCAGCGATCACGCGCCACATTGTGATTACGAGAAGGAGGTAGAGTTCGATTATGCGCCCTTTGGCATCACTGGCCTGGAAGCAGAACTGACACTGTCGCTGATGCAGCTTTACCACACGCGGAGGATGTCCTTGGCAGACATCATTGCCAAGTTCACGAGCGCTCCGGCGCGCATCCTGCGGCTGAACAAGGGGACGCTGAAGAAGGGAGCTGACGCGGATGTGACGTTGCTTGATCCAGACAAGGAATGGGTTTACGAGTGGGAACCAAGCGGGAGCAAATCGAAAAACAATCCTTTCCACGGTTGGAGGCTGAAGGGGAAAGCGGTCACGACCATTGTGAATGGAAAAGTGGTGTGGCAGGAGAAAGGCCCAGCGGTTTTGGCCTGAGACGGTTAGAAAAGAAGCTAAATGAACTGGCCAAACCGCCTCATGGGTGGCAAGTTCAGCCAACATTTAGAGAATCTGGGCATGAGTCACCTGAAAAAGAGCATTCTTGTTTTATTGACCAGCATCTTTGCTGCTTCTATCACCTTCGGAGCGGGAAGCGCTCAAACAAACTTTTTTGGCTTTGCCGGGCCGGAGGTATATCCCATTGATGCTTTTATTGGGCAATTGCAGGCTGCCGATCTGGATGGGGATGGCCTCAATGACCTGATTATCGTCAATAATTCCCGGGCAAAAATCAATCTGCTCTACAATCAGACTGGCAAGCCAAAGCGAACGGACGTGATCACAGCGAAGAAGGAGTTGAATGACCTTCCGCCAGATGCGCGGTTCCGGATTGATTCGATTGCCTCGGAAAAAAGGATTTCTTCGTTGGTGGTGGCTGATTTGAACGGGGACGGAAGGCCCGACCTCGCCTATTACGGAGAACCGCGCGAACTGGTGGTGCAGTATAATAATGGAACGAATGGCTGGAGCACGCCGAAGCGGTATTTGATTGATGACGGGCAGCTTTCTCCGAATGCGCTCGCGAAAGGGGATTTAAATGGAGATGGGCGCACAGATTTAGTGCTGCTCGGGGACAACAACATTTACTTCCTGGCGCAACAAAAGGATCACACATTAGCCGAGCCGGAGAAGATCCCATATTCAGGCGCGGTGAAATCGGTACAGGTGCTCGACGTGGATGGGGACGGAAAAGAGGACCTGCTGCTGGTGAACTGGGACAGCCCTAATCCATTTCGCTTTCGGTTGCAGAACAAAGCCGGCCAGCTCGGCCCGGAAATCCACTTTTCGATGTCGCCGGTGCGCTCTTATTGGGCGGATGACCTGGACGGCAACCACAAGACCGAGATTATTACAATTGCCCTCAACTCTGGCCGGGCGCAGATATATGAATTTAACCAGAAGGCGGCAGAAAACCTGGCCGGGAATTTTCAGCAGGGTCAATTCCAGATTTTGCCGTTGAACAAAACCAGCAAAGCCCGACGCGGAATGACCTGGGCGGACGTCAATGGCGACGGTTTGCCTGACCTGCTGGTGGCGGAGTCTGACAGCGGGCAGTTGGTCGTTTACCTACAGCAGCCGGATGGCACGCTTGGGCAGGCGAAAGCTTTTCCGACATTGACCGGGGTGAGCGATATCGCGGTGATTGAAAACGGAGGAGGAAACCCGGCCACGATCTACTTGCTGAGCTCCGATGAGCGGCAAGTGGGCGTGACACGTTATGAGAAGGGAGACCGTGTGGCCTTTCCAACCGCGCTCCCGCTCGATGGCAAACCCTTGAGCATGGCCGTGGGCAAGCTAAAGCCTCAAGACAAGCCAACGTTGGCCGTGATTTTGGACCAGGATGGGAAACGCCTTCTTTACACCCGGAGCGGAGATGGAAAAACTAAAACGCAGAAGTTAAACGAGAATTTTAAATCGAACCCGAGTTCCATTGCTTTCCACGATGTCAACCAAGATGGAAGGATGGACTTGGTGGTGCTGATTCCCTACGAGAAGATCAAGATCATGCTCCAGCAGGACGGGAAAGATTTCAACGAGGTGGATGTGTTACCGCCCGGCGGGAGCGTGGAACAGCCTTGGTTGAGCGCGGCTGATGTGGATGGAGACGGGAAAGCAGAGTTGCTGCTGGCCCAGAAGAACTTCGTGCGCGCAGTGGTCCTGAAACAAGACGATAAGGCCGAAGGAACCAACCAGGTGTGGAGCTTTACGGTGAAGGATCAAATCAGCGGTTCGGCAGCGAATTCACGCATTGTGGGCGCGGCCCCTTTGAAGAATGGAACCAACGCGGTGGCTTCGCTGTTCCTGCTCGACGCTGAAAGGAAATCATTGACCCTCTGCGAACGGAGCACAAACGGCGTTTGGCAAATTGTGCGCAACATGCTGCTGCCATTCACGGAGTTCTCCGATTTACGCCCAGTGGCCATCGGTGGAAAGACCGCAAACTCGCTGACGTTCATGGGACTGAATGCCATCGCGTGGATGCCGTTCAGAGGGCAGGTCTGGGAATTGGGACAACTCGACGGCTACGAAACACCGATCAAGGACGGGCAATTGCACGATGTGGTTTCCGGTGACTTGAACCAGGATGGCCGCAAGGATCTGGTGTTTTTGGAAACGGCCAAGAACTACCTGGATTTGGTGATTTTCGACAAGACGCGCCGACTGGTGCCGGCTACACGGTGGCAGGTGTTTGAAGAAAGGACCTTCCGGGGTCGCCGGACAGATTCCGCCGAACCGCGTGAAGCGCTTATTGTAGATGTGACGGGCGACAAGAAAAATGATCTGGTGGTGGTTGTTCACGACCGGATCCTGGTCTATCCCCAGGAATAGCTCAGGCTGCTGGTTCGAACGGCGCCGCAATATTTCTAGCCCGCTCGGGCTTACGGTTAATTGTTGATTTATAAACTTCCAAGACCCGCCGGGCGATCAGATCGAGGCTGAAAGCCTGGGAGTGCTCCCGGCCGTTGCTTCGTCCGGGCGTTTCCAGCAAGCGGAGCATTGCTTCCGCAAGGGCGCGAGGTTCCCGAGGAACGATGGCGGAAGGTTGAACGTGGGCAAGCAATTCGGGAACATCCCCGACCGGGGTGGAGACCACAGGCAGGTTGCATGCCATAGCCTCCTTGACCATGTTGGGCGAGCCTTCTCTGCGGCTGGCGCTCAAGAGCAGATCGGCCGCACTGCAGTGGAGAGGCATGTCAGCCGGGTTGCTTACCTGAAGCACCTCAAGCCGGGCGTTGGGCAGGTGCTCGCGCACAATTTCCATAGCAGCCCTTGCCTCCCGGAGGCCCTTTCGGATGGGGTCACGCGCGGGGTCGATAAGAATAATTATTTCCTCGGACTTCCAACCAAGCACCCGGCGGGCTTCTTCGCGTGGACAAGGCTTGAAGACCTCCAGATCCACCCCGTCTGGTATCACCACGGCTTGGTTGCTGCGCCACCACAGGGCACGGCGTAATTCGTCGCTCACGCAGATCAAGGAGGTTGCGCGGAGGGAGGCAAGATTCGATAGGAGGATGCCTGTCCAAATGCGAGGTTTGGAAATCCCACCTGCGCCAACCAGCAGGTCGCTCCCTGCATAAGTGATCACGGACGGGACTCCAGAAAATGCCGAAACCATCCCGACAACCGTCCCGTAGCGGGCATGAACGAGGTCTGGCTGAGTTTTTTGCACCTCTTGCCTCAGTTCTTTCCATTTCCTGAACACATTCCACGGGGTGTGGCTGGTGCCTACGTCGAAAGTGGTGACCTGCACACCGAGTTTTTTGAGGGCATTCACCTGGCGATCGACCCAGATACTGCCGTTGGTCGGGTTGTGTTTTACTTTCCAATGGTTTGACACGACAAGCACGTGGAGGGGCTTATCCGGTTTGAACGGTGTGTTATCTTGTTTCATAAATAGCTAACTAATAGTGCTGAGTTAATAGTAAGGAATAATTGAGTCGCGAAGGCCCTGGAGTTTAGGGAAATCAAGTTATGCCGTCGGGAGCAAGCGCACGGATGGCCCGGAGCAAAGGCTTGTTCCGTCGTTTTTCGGCTATGGATTGGAATAAACGCACAGCGCGGGTTTTGAGCGAGTTAAATTCATACTCTGACTCGACTCGCTTTCGACCGGCTTCTCCCATCGCAAACCGCAGCCCCGGAGAATTTGCTAAATCCACCATCGCCTGAGCCATGCCTGCAATGTCATTGAAATCCACGACCAGGCCGCTTTTTCCGTGCTGCACCAGGTGAGGGGCGTCTCCGGCTGGCGTGGTAATCACCGGAAGTCGGGCAGCCATCGCTTCGAGCACGACATTTGGCACCCCCTCGGAATCGGATGATAAAAGCAGAAGATTCGCTCGTGCAAGGAGAGCAGGAAGGTTGGCACATTCGCCTGCAAAAAGCAGATGGTTCGGCAAAAGTCCTAATTCCTGAGCTGTTCCGACCAGATGAGCCTTCGCTCCGTCATCTTTTCCCGCGAGAACTCCGAATAATTCAGGCACCTTTTGGTGGGCTAAAGCGAGGGCCTTGAGGAAACGTTCGAACCGCTTGTCCGGATGGAGGCGCCCGGCGGCAAGGGCGATGAAGCGCTGCTGGGGAATCGAGACTCCATGGGGCTCGGCGTTTCGCGCATCGAAGTCCTTGAGATCGATCACATTCTGCAAAAGAAAAAGTCTGTCGGGGTTGAGGCCCAGGGTGGTAAGATTGGATCGTGCTTTGAGAGAGTTTGTGATCAGCGCGTGAGGCAGGTGAAGCATGGGACCACTCCGCCAACCGTTTGTTCCAACTTCCCAAAGGCCATCGCTCCTTATTCCTCCCACAGTCAGGGTACGATGGAAGCGTCCGGCCAAAGCCGCATGACAAATGTCACAAAACTGGCCTGCGAGAACAATGTGTGGTTTAAGGGCCCAAAGCGCTTTGGTCAGCTTGAAAAGGATTTTAAATGGTCTGCCCGGATAGGAGATCTTGCAGATTGGCACCTGTTCCCGCCTAAGAACATCCTCGTAAAAACCCCCGTCTGAAAGGTAGAAAACCGTTGCATCCACTTCCGGGGTGCGCAAGGCACGGGCGAGATAAACGAACTGTTTTTCCGCGCCGGCCCTATTGAGGCTCGAGGCCACCAGTGCTATTCGCAAGGCTGCTGGAGATTGCTTCATGACAAGAAGTATTCTGAAAAAATCTCGGTGTTCCTAACTGCGGCCCGCGAGAGCATAAGCGGCAGCAAACCAAAAAGCCGACTGATAATGAGGGTCGCTGGATGTGATAGCAGCAATGGTTAACGGCACCATCATCGCGAAGGCCAGCAGGCCGACCGGTTGCGTCCGTGCTCTCCAGGCCGAGGCCAATGTCATTCCGAAGCCCCTGGCGAAGATGAAAAACCCGGCTACTCCGGTTTCTACGAGGAGCAAGAGCGGAAGGTTATGCGCAACGATGGTTGTGTTTTTCTTCAAGAGATAAGGCATGGCTCTCCGGGTCAGTTCATGCTGATAATCGTCCGGCCCGCTACCCAACACT
>JAQGOV010000594.1 GCA_028293425.1 Verrucomicrobiales bacterium | reverse complement strand
GCAGAGCGCGAAAGCCCATTCAAGGGCTGCCACAACCCTTTAAGCCCGATTCATGAGAAAACCCTCGTTGTTTGTCATCTTTTTTACTGTTTTCATTGACCTGATTGGTTTTGGGATTGTCCTCCCTCTGCTGCCGAATTATGGAGATCAGTTCGGTCATGGGTTCAGCCCGACCGTGATCGGGATCATTGTAGGCTGTTTAATGGCGACATATTCCGCCATGCAGTTCCTTTTCGCGGCTTCATGGGGGCGTTTGTCCGACCGCATCGGCCGTCGGCCAGTCCTTCTCGTCAGCACGGCGGGGGCCGCTGCTTCATACGCTGTATTTGCGCTCGGTTCCGGTTTTACCGGGATGACAGCGCTGGTTTTGCTTTTTGCTTCGCGCGCCGTGGCCGGCATTTGTGGCGCAAACATTACGGTCGCACAGGCCTACATTGCGGATATTACTCCGGTTGAAAATCGGTCCAAACGCATGGGATTGATTGGGATGGCGTTCGGCCTCGGGTTCATTTTCGGACCTGCCATCGGTTCGTATAGTTATAAGCACCTTGGCATCACTGGGCCCGGGTGGGTTGCTTCAGCCCTTTGCGTGATCAATTTCTGCCTGGCCTTTGCCATTCTTCCCGAAAGTCGGCTACCCAGTTCCGAGCATGCCCCCCAACGGCCGCGCCTGAGCCAATGGACCCATACCCTCAGCCAGCCAAAGGTTGGCATGCTTATCTGGATCTTTTTCCTGGCGACGTTTTGCTTTACCTGCTTCGAAACCACCCTCACCTTGCTCGTGGGGCGTAACTTCAACCTGGATCCAAAAGAGAACACTGGCATCATTGGGTTGCTCTTCACTTATTGCGGAATTGTCGGCGCGTTCGTGCAAGGCGGCGCCATCGGAAGAATGGTCAAGCGAATGGGGGAAGCCAAGCTGATTTCCTTAAGCTTGATTTTGGTTGCGATTAGCCTGGCTCCGCTTCCGTTCATCCATGGCTCGTCGCCATTATCCTGGGGAGTGTTGGTCCGGCCCGAAGGACTGCCCTGGGTGTTGCTCTTTATCTTCCTCGGTTTGCTTTCCATCGGCTCGGGTCTTGCCAGACCCCCCGTGTTTGGCATGATTTCCATCCTCACCCCGGCGAACGAACAAGGAGCCACACTGGGAGTCGCCCAGGGCGCTGGCAGTTTGGCCCGCGTTTTTGGTCCCATTTTTGCCTCCACGCTATTCTATCACGTGGCCTTCCTGCCTTATGTCATCTGTGCCTGCATTGCCCTGCTGGCAGGTGTTTATGCCTGGGAATCATTGGTCAAAGGACAACGGCCGGTTTCAAAGGCATCTGTAGCAACCAGTTAGCGGGTCGTAAGGAACTCCTCTCTGTTGTAACCGGAATGTCTCCGGCTTAACTCCGGTTGGCACCTGCCGATGTTCTAATTGGAGTTGGCTTCCGCAAAGGAACCAGCCTTGAGCAATGCGCCTCTCACTTGTAAATAGAGATTTGGTAATGTTGCCCGGCTTCGATGGGACAGGGGCTCTCCTCGCCCCGCTTGTTGCGGAGTTGGACGGCAGATTTCAAACGCGCGTGGTTCGCTACCCGAAAAATAAGCCGCTCATTTACCCCCAGCTCTTTCCCTGCATCCGCGAGGTCCTGCCCTGGGGCAAGCCGTACTCCATCCTCGCCGATTCCTTCTCAGGACATTTGGCTCTATTATTCGCGGAGGACCAGCCTCAGTATCTGGAGTCCATTATCCTGTGTTCTTCCTTTATCACCGACCCCTCGGAGCCCCCCAAGTGGTGGAACAAAATGGTTTGGAAAGATCCTTTCAAAGCGCCCTTCCCTGAGGAAACGTTGAAAACGTATTTCCTCGGGGAAAACTGCTCAGCCACCCTGCTTTCAGAAACACGCCGTGCGCTTGAGTCGATTCCCCCGGAAATTCTGGAATTTCGGTGGAATATGGCGCTCAGAACCAACACATGGCCGCAGCTAGCCCGTTGCAAAAAGCCAGTGCTCTATTTATCAGGCAACCAGGATAAACTTTGCAGTCCCTCGACTCCCGCGCAAATTCTGGCGCAAAACCGTGACGTCGAAGTAGTGACGATGAATAGCCCGCATTGTATTTTTCAAACATCGCCCCGCGAGGCCGCCGCCTACATCGATGCGTTCGTTGATCAAAGACTGCTGTCGAGGGCAGCGTAAGAGTTCCGGATTTGCTTTTCCCAATAGCAGAAGGATAGTTCCACATGAGGGAATTTGAGGTTTACGTTCCCCTGCTCTACAACGATGGCAGGCCTGTGGAAGAGGACAAAATCATTCACCTCAAAGCAAGGTTGGTGGAGGTATTTGGAGGGTTGACACATTTCCCGCAGGAAAACGAAGGCCTGTGGAAAATCGGGAGCTTTACCTACCGGGACAAAATCGTGATCCTTCGCGTGCTTTCTTCCGATATCGCAAAAGCTCACTCCTTTTTCACAGGGCTCAAGCGGGAGATGCTGAATGACTGGGGGCAGGCGGATGTACTCATTATCGAGCGAGAGGTTTATACCTTTTAGCCCATCCTCTCGCCACAAACTTATTTGCCGACGACCCGCGAATCAGT
>JAQGOV010000582.1 GCA_028293425.1 Verrucomicrobiales bacterium | reverse complement strand
TGGTTTTTTCGACAACGTTCCTGGACCTTTCATTTTCGAGCTTAGGCCGGACCAACCAGAGCCACAACATAATGAACTAGAACTATACAAGCGCGCCCACCCAAACGAGAATTGGGATGCAATTTTTACGGAGAAGTATATCAACAGAACTGCGGCCGAATACGATTGATTCCCTTGGTTGGTTGGTGATGTCAAACGCCGCCTGCTATTTAGAACCGCATCTTCAACCCCTGATGATGATTCACCTGCATGTACGAGCAGTGTGAAGGGAGATAAAATTCAATCGCTTGGAAAATTGTTTCAAAGCGACCTCGAGCTGACTGCCCTCGTCGCGTCTGTAGGGGCTCGGACGGCATAATCCCAAACCACTTCTTCCCATCCTCCTCAGTGGCCAGTTCCAGGTATTCCTTCAGGATGACCTTTGGGGAATTTCCACTTTCCAAGGACACTCGATGCACATCCTGGGTCACAGCCACCCGATAGCTGATATAGGAATTCCGGAATTTGTTGGCACCCACATCCATATAGGACACACAACCCGCCTTACTCTCATGGCTCGGTGTCATTGAAGTCTCCCTCTCCTCCCCTTATTCGAATGTCACCAATTGGTGTCTTTATTTAAAACCTATTAGGCCTTTCCTTCAGATGCCATTCATAGACTGGCGGTTGTCGCTAGCCTTGCCGAATCGGGTTGATGCACAGGGAACAAAAGAGGTTACGACTCCCAAGGTAGCTGTTTTCTTTTCTCCGGGCGCCGGTTGCACCCAGGTTTTGCAAGGCCATAGCCGAAGCGAAGAGAAATATGCTTACATGTCAACGTTTCCAGCATAGGGCCTCTTATTTGGCTGGTAAACGGTGAGGCCGGCTTCAAGGTTTTGTCGGGAGCCTACCTTTACGAGAAGAAGAACAACAAAGTTTGCCCCAACATTTGGATCCATAATCATGTCGCACATGGTTGCATGGTCGGTGGAGCTTGGATGTAGCTGGAACGAATGGTGTGAGTGCCACTCCCCCAGGTAGTTGAACTTTTTGTAATCGTGCTTTGTGCTATCAAAGAACGCTCGAAGCGGGCCCAAAATTTCCGACACGGCGCGCAAAAAAGCTGCAAAGGTTCCGCCTTTACGCTGAATAGTAATATCTCGCACGACAAAAGTGTCGGGCCCGACGTGCTCTCCCATGAGGATTCCGCCGATTTCCCTTCGACCAGCCTCGGTGAGCGCCTCAATCAGTCGAGATGAAATATCAGGTGGCAGGTGGAGTTGCATCGTCTGCTTTCAGAAGCCCAAGGATGAAGTCACGTTCCTCCTCGTCAAAGGCTCGATCTTCAGGTTCTGTCCAAGCGGCAGCGGATGGTTGTTCCAATTGGAAAGGAATGGTGTCAAAGGGCTGCTGGAAAACCCAGCCTTTTCTAAGCCCAAGCAAATACATAGAGAACGGGAAAATGGATTCTTCTTTGGGGCGAAAACAGTCCGGCACAAATCGCGTTGCATGATGAGCGATGATTGCTACGTCTGCCATTGAAGCCGAAAGGACTTCACCTTCACTGTTTTCTACTGCGTATCGGTCCACTGTTTCTTCCTTTTGCTCATACGGATTCTGCTTGCAGTAATTAAGGAACACTTGGCGCATCTGTTGAGGAGTAGGGTCAGCTTCCGGTCGGCTTCGCGCTACAAGCCCCCCGAGTCCTCCCCCATAAATTTCCATCCAGATCATTGGTCGCTTAGCTCCAAGGGCGCATGCCGCAACAAGATTAAAAACTCTCGGTTCCGCAGTGGCATCAATGAGCAGATCACATCCGGAGAGCTTTTCAAGACCCCCGCTTACGAGGGCGCTCGACTCTTGTCCCGTAAGGTGGAGGTCTGACACTTCAACTTGAACGCCGGGATTGATACGCTCAAGAAATGCTTTCATTGCATTCACCTTGTGCTGCGTTACGCCAAGCCAGTCCAGCGCATGGCGCTCTAAATTCTCAGGAAACAGGATGTCATGATCGATCAGGTAGAACTTTGTGACACCCATCCTCGTTAAGGCTTCAGCGATTTGGCTTCCTGCGGAACCAAGGCCGACAATTCCAATTTTTCTCTCCGAAAGGAAATTACGTTCTGGGGTTCGAATGACGCTCCCCGCTTTCTCGCTTTTCACCTTTGCGCATTCGATAAATCCCCCGTCGTAGAGAAGGTAGAAGTGCAGCTCACCCTCTCCATCGGAGACGAGCGCACCGGTGAACGTCCCTTTTAGGCCTGTGATAGGAGAACTCCCATCCATCGCAAGGAATTTTGCACCGTGTTCTCCCAGAACTGCATTAAGCGAATCGTGAGTGCTAAGCCCCTTTAGCTTGTCGGGATGAAGATCCGTCTTAAAATAAGCTCCTTCGTGCCAGCTTGCGGGAAGAGCTCCGGGTAGCTCGCTTGGAATTTTGCTATCCCTCCATGCCTCTCCTTGAAGTGGAGTTGCCTCATGAACGAGACAGGTCCACGCGTTAGCGCGTTTAGAAAATGAGAATTTAAAGCTTCCGACCGCCCCGAGCGGCTGTTCTTTCATAAACCCTTGAAGGTCGTCGCCCACAAACCATCGGACTAGTTTTCCGCGTATTTCTTGACCGACCGCAAGCTCATGACGCGAGGGTGCAACGACTGGAATTGCTGGTTGATTACCGCCAAGGGGGTTCTCAATCTCAAGAAGCTTGTAGACGCTTTCGAGCACCTTGGCACCGGTTACCCCGGAATGCCAATTGTCAGGCCCCCACTCAAGGCAAAGCGGCCCGTCAGCCCCGCCATACTGGTGGGTGGTGAGGCGGCTTTTTGCGTTTATCGGCCGCACGACCGCTGGAACCTCTGGAAAAAGGTTTGGGTATGAAAGTCGAAGCTCATAGTCGTGCCCGTGCGCGCGCACTACCACGTTGGCAGAAAGCTCTGGTGAGAGCTGCCAGTCGACTCCAATGAGCCATCCTGACGAGCGAAGTAGGTCGGCAATAGCCGCACGTTCGCTTTTTAGGCGAGCTGAATCTTTGAGAAACCACGGCAGCATAGCTGTTGACCTACGCAAAGCCTGCGGGCTTTTGCGGCACCACTGGCTTATCTGGGAAGCTTAGCCCGGACGACACTACGGCAGAGCGCAAAAGCCCACCACCACCAGCTCGATTAAGCTTTTCGGAGAGGTCCTTCTCATTGATGGACGCTCCAAATTTTGTTCTCGCGATCGCTACGATTTGGTTGACGCGCCGCTCGGTCTTAAAAATGCCAAAGTCCTCCTGAGCCCTCCTTAACCAGTCCCAGAAATTTTTCTCAAGGTTGTGCTCTACTCCAGAGGCACTAGTCCAGCGATCACTAAAGTCTTCTGCCGGATTTACTGGGTTTGGAACACGGGGGCGTTTTGGGCTCACAAGAGCTCCCATCCTCGCAAGGATGTTATCAACAGCCTCAGTAATGTCGGCCTCCCCTTCGTAGGCGCGCGCGGCAAGGGTTGTGATAATGATTGACGCCGCTTTCCCATCAGGATTATCCGCAAAACAGATATCACGATGAGACTTTAATATCTGGACTGCCCCCTGAAGCGGAGATTTCCATTGGTAAACAGGAAGTTCTTCAACTTTCGATTTGCCTGCCAGGACGGCCCGGTTTTGCAAAAAGGCCTTTGCAAGCCTCATGCGAAATTCAAACCATCGGGCAAAGCCCTCCGAATTGCTTTGCGGCCAGTTTTCGTCAACGAATTTGTAGTTGTAAGCACTATTATCCGTTATTGCTCCGGTTAACTTGGCCACGAGCTCGGCAAGGTCCTGGGGCTGTCCGCCGCGAATAATCGCTTCGCGTATCAAGAATTGCCTCTCGGGGGCTTCTGGAATGGATGGAACTATATCGAGGTGGAAGGGAAGTTCATCTTTATACTTTAATCTCCAGCACCGGTGCTTTTCCTCCATTTTTTGCTCGATGCCTTTGGCCTTCCGGTATGCCTCGACGTCCTGGCGCACCATCTCCTTTAAACGCTCCTGTGTGTGGGTTTTCTTCGTGACCCCAATACGAAGCCTGCACCCCATATCGAGATCGTATTCGCCGTCGCTTGTGACGGGCCGGATAACGGTCCCGAGCCGGAAAGAGCCTTGCGAGTAGATGTGGGGATTGTGAGGAAAACATATAGCCTCCTTCCGGCCGAACCACTCGCCAAGTTCCTTATACCGGGCCTCAGCTTTTTTGTAGGCGCCGTCAGGAATATCGATGGACTCTGCGAGCTGACCGACGATGATTTGTCGTGCTGTTTCTTGCATAATTATCCAATAGTGAGCGCCGCAATAAACTTTTTGGCCTGGTTGTTGTGATCGTAAAAGCTCCACTGGGCGTCAGCTTTGGGCATTCTGACTCGCCCAAGTTCAACCGCACACGCAACCGGCATGGCAGGAAAAATCGAAAGCGTCGTGTTTTTCCCATGCGCGTGCCCGATATCGACCATGAGCTTTCGAACGGTCTCCCTGAACTGGGCTAGCTGCGCCTTTGATTTAAGAAAATCATTGTGCGGTTGAGCGACCGTAAGCTCCCAGATGGAAACGTTTGGTCCAAGGATATCGGTGATTCTTGAGTGAGCGATTTTGTCGCTTAAGGCAATCACCAGGGCTGGCGGATTACCAAAGGAGGCGGGCGGCTTCACTAGGAACTGGAAATTCTTTGGCCCCGTTTGCCAGTGCCAGCTAAATGGGGGTTCGCGGTGGAGCTGGTAGGTTTGGACTGGAACTTTGTCTGTCAGAAACGAGCCAAGGAGTGTGAGGAGTGGCATTGGGGCAAGTGCAAAGAGTGAGAAATGTGAGCACTCCTTTCGAGCAAGCATAGGACGGATATTCTGCTCAAAAATCTTCGTTAGATTCTCCGATTCGGTCGACCAATACGAAGAATTGTCGTCTCTTCCGGCCCAGGTCATCGAAAGCGTAACCGGATACTCTTCAGCGGGATACCAAGCGGGGAATAGCGCATCTTTAGCGGTATCTGGGGAAAGATTTGACTCCTCTTTCCCAATGTTCGCGCCGTACAGGATGACATGCGATTTCTTGCTTGGGTCAACGCCCGTCACAATGAAGATTCGCTTTTCGTGTTCAGCTTTGAATCTTTGAAGGAGGTGGGCTGGGAAACGCTTTCCTTTATCCTCGTCAAGGTCCTTGTGACAGTCGTGACAAACGAGCATAAGGTTTTCGATATCGTTTAGCTCCCTCTCGCTCAGCTTTCCCCAACCCCTCGGCCCATTTTTGGAAAAGGAGTAAATGTGGGCCTTCTCAGAGATGTTTACCCGATTCTGAGTTAACGGCGATTTGTAAACGATACGGTTGCAGCCATCAAATTGGCAGCGGCCAGCGGCTCGCGCCCAAAGCTCGCGTTCTACTTTGGGTTTAATTTTCCGGGTTACCTCTTTTGCAACAGGCACTGCCTTTGCCTGGCGCGTTTGCTGGCTTGTCTTTTTAGCTTTTTTCACCTGAGCTTTTCCCAATCCGCAATCAGCCAAATTGCCTAACTATCGAGGCTTAAATGACTGATTTGACCATGCTAGCAGAGCCTAACGCCTGTGACAATATTCTGCTCCCCGCAACTCCCCTACCTTTTGTGAGCCGGCACAATTCCAAACCACTTTTCCCCATCCTCCTCCGTGGCCAGTTCCAGGTATTCCTTCTGGATGACCTTTGGGGAATTTCCGCTTTCCAAGGACACTCGTTGGCCTCTGGACGTCATTCGAGCTTGACGCTCTTGACGTGCTCAGTAACTATTTTTTTGGACTCCGTGTTAGCACCCTTTTGTGGTACGTTCACACCTCCCCCAAACGAAACCTTTTTGGCCATTTCGGTGGAATGCTCATCCCTCAAGTGACCGTAAACTCTCATAGCTAGAGCTCCCCCGTCGGAATGTCCGAGCCAACGTGAAACGGTAGGTATGTCAATCCCACTTTCAATACACCGTGTGGCAAAAAGATGCCGTAGGTCATGATGGGTGAGCGGAACCTCCAACCCAACAAGTTTGCAGGCCCGTCTCAAGGATTTCTCACATTCCCCGACCCCACAAACAGAGTCAGACTGCTCATGCGGCTCCTTAGCCATTGTTTCGAGCAGCTCTCTCATTTCCTTGATCATAGGGACATTTCGGTTGCGATTTGCTCCACTTGTACGTCGAACCTTCGCATTCTGGACGTTGATTTTTCCCTTCTCAAAATCCACGTCGGACCATTTTACCTGCCGCGCCTCCGATAGACGACAGCCGGAGTATGCCAGAAACTTTACAAAGTTTGCACAGTCCTTCTGCTGTCCAGCACCAGAAGTGGCAACATGCTTTAAAATATCGTCGAACTGGGTCGCGCTTGGTAGGTTCAACACTGTCGGCTTCACCCCTATTCGTTTAACTTCAGAGGCCGGATCCTCGTCGCTGGAGATTCCACCCCTTTTCAAAATTGCCCGGAAAGTACCGAGCACATTGTTGAAATATTGCTCATCCACTTCCTTTGAAAACCGCATGGACCATACTTTACAATCGGCTGGCATAATCCGGTTCAATTTCGTGTTGGCCAGCTCCGGCCAGCTCGTGTTCAGCTTTTTGATGCAGTATTTGCGATAGCGTTTAGTGCTGTCTGAGACAGCATGCTCCGACTCAAGATCCTTTTCATAAAGTTTCAGCGCATCACCAAAGCTTTCTGGTGCTCCCTCCACTCGTTTTTTCTTCATTTGCTTTTTAATGAAGTCCGGCAGCTTCAACTTTGCGGTGGTGAAAACATCTGTCTCCAAAGATTGACGAATTAGCTTGCCGTCCACTTTGACTCTTGCAAAATACGCGCCCGTGCTAACGTATTGCAGAAGGTTTGGCACCTTGGGAAATGATTTCCATTTCCCATCAGGCGAGAGACGAGAATCTTTAGCCTGTTGTGGGATTTGAGTATTCCCCACAGTTCCGCTGGTTTGTTTCATTGCAGAACAAATTTTGCGGGATACAAAGCGGGGATACAATCTCAAAAAGTTCTTGCGGAAAATCAGCGCAAGTGCTTGAATAGAATCTGGTTGCCTCGGTAGCTCAATTGGCAGAGCAGTTGACTCTTAATCAATTGGTTGACGGTTCAAGTCCGTCCCGAGGCACCACTTCAGTTTTCATTTCGGAACAGGTAAATGATACCGATTCCCGCAGCAACCAGAACCACCAGCCCGAGCAGGCTCCATGCAGGGATTTCGAGCATACGCAGAACCTAGCCCCACTTGGAATAAAACGTAATAGGGCTTTTTACGCCTAAAAAGCAAGATGTCCTAATGCGAGCAACCCATAAAACGTGTATTCGGCGTCCAGGTAATCTTCCTCCCAGTGACCGTGAAAGGACCCTTCGTTTGTCCAGAGGGTATCAACAAAGTCGAGGCAGCGTTCCTTCACCGGCTCAAAGGACACCTGCAAACCAGCCAGAGCGTGGAGAGCCGTCGCGGTGGAAAGCAAATCAGGAATTGGTGCTTGGGGCACGGCCAAGAAACCACCTTGGGGATGAGCGCGTGCCAACAGCCAATTCCCAATACTTTCCTGATGCAGCGGCGCGCCCAAGTGGCGCAACACGGTCACCGCAGCCGCTGTGGAGTTGGTCGCGCCCGCTTTGATGTGGCGTTCATTGGCCCAGGCACCGTCTGGAGTTTCTAGGAATTTCAATGATTGCACAACTCGCAATGGGTCAGGCATCTCCCGACCGAGGTCCTGGTATGCTCCGAGGGCAAGAAACGCACCATACGCTGCCCCAAAGTCATTGCCGGGCACTGGAAAATAACCGCCATCTGCCGAACGGTGCTGCTCCACTCCGGCTATAATACGATCGGCAAATGCCGCAGCCGGACGGCAGGAGGAATCCATTTGCTCAAGAGTGGCCCAACCACGAGCCAGGCAGCAGAGATGGACAAAATCCAGGAAGCGTCCCGATTCAAAAGAACTGAGATAGGTAGAGGCTCGTCCAATATCGAATTTGGCCTGCAATGCGAACAAGGCATCAAAGCCAAAAATCGTGTAGTAAAGATCGCTCATGCCAATGCGATTTTTGAAGCCGCCATCAGGATTCTGTTGCTTCACCAGGAACTCGCGAACAAGCTCGGCGGAATCGCCCAGCATTTTTGGCGCGACTCTGGCCACCTGGAGCATTTCGAGGCGAAGGCTCATCCTTCCAGGCTACGTGAGTGCGCGCGCAGGAAAGCAGCGAACTCTGGCTTGGTAAACTCGCTCGTGGTCACGCCGATCATTGCTTGATAAAGTTTATCGCCCGCCACCGTCAATTCAACTTTGTTCCCGGCGAGAAAACCAAGACAAGCCTGAAGCGCTGTCCGCTTATTTCCGTCGTTAAACGGATGGTTCTTGGCGATATGAAAAGCGTATGCCGCAGCAACATCAAATAGGTCGGCAGTGGGATGGTAAAGCCACGTATTCTGAGGCTGAGCCAAGGCCGAGTCTAGAAGGCTTGGATTCCCAACTCCTGCCTGTCCCCCGAAATGCTGCAGCTGTTCAGCATGATAGGAAAGCACCTGCTGCAAGGTTAAGAACTGAGGCTCTTTCAATTTATTGGGCCAACTTTTGAAACACTTCCTTGTACTGTTCGAGGACCTTATCCCCGGCAGCCTTGGCATGCTCGTCACTCATGTATGTGATAGTGCGAGCACCTTGAGGTTCCAATTTCTGTATAAAGTCCATCACCACTGCCTTCTCCTGAGGAGGCAGTGCCTTGAATTGCTCAATGACTTCGAGCGCGCTCATTTCGGAAATCTACCCTAAATTGGGCTTTCAGCCAAGGCTGAAAGCAGGCTCTTCAAAGCCCTGCCCTTTCGCTCAGGCCCATCCATCCGCTAGTTAACCGGGATTTCCTCGAGCCTGGCCGCAACGTTCTTTTGCTCAAATTCTTTGCACCAGCCTTTGATTTCGGTGTCGTTGAAGATCTTGCCAATCACGCGGCGGAGCAGGCCTTTGAGGTTTGGATTATCTAAATCGCGCAAGGACCGGATGGCTTCTTCCTTGTAAGTCTCCAACAGCGTTTGGGCCCTCTCGTCTGCTTTCAATTCCCGGTAAAGGGATTCGATGCTTTCGACAGAAGACTCAGCAGCCAGTTGTCGGCGCCAGAGTGATTCCAGGACCGCCCGGTTCTCGTTTTGTGCGCGCTCGTAGGCGACCGCGAGAAGCAGACTTGGACGCAGGCCGAGAATGTCGTTAGTTTCGCCCTGCTGACCGAGATCGCTCAAGTCGTCGCGGATTTGGTAGGCGATGCCCAAGGCTTCGCTATATTCTTTCAGCACGTCTTCCACTTCCTCGTGCTGATCCACTCCGGCGTAAATAGCTCCCAAGCGCAAGGCGACTTCAAAAGCCGGCGCGGTTTTCTGGCGGAAAATATTCAGCACTTCCAGAGAAGTGAGCGGGGCTGGTTTCCGGGCCCAGCAAAGCTCGGCGCCTTGCCCGCGACAGAGCTGGCGTTGGCCTTGTGACGCGACCATGAGCATCGCAGCCTTTTGCTCTGCTGACGCCTGGCAGGCAGCAATAAGACGATACCCTTCCCCGATGAGCAAATCGCCCACGTTTAAAGCCACGGCCACGCCGTGCTCCTCGTGCAGGGTCTTTTCTCCGTAACGCACGGAATCGTTGTCCTCGATATCGTCATGGATCAACGAAGCCTTGTGAAAGCACTCCACGGCAACCGCGATTTTGCGGAGGTCGGCTGGCAACTTTGCGCCGGTGTCGTCACGCAACGCCTGGTAAGCTGAGACGGTCAGGAATGGACGCCAGCGTTTCCCGGCACGGCCAAGCCATTCACGGGCAATCCGCTCAGTCTCGCCTTCAGCAGTACCCATCACCAAATCAAGAGAGCCAGGGGTGAACCAAAAGTCGACTTCGTCGCGCAACGCGCCCAAATCGAGCCGTCGGGTTTTGTCATCGCTGGTCAGATGGATGTAATCCCATACCCAATCGATGTCGACGTTGGTGTCGATGCAATCGTCCTGGAGCAACGGCACAGCGACGCCTGGAATCGCGGCAGCTTCCATATACGGGAAGGCACGCTCCAGAACGCTGAGGCAACTTACCCCGACGATGGCTTCGATTTTGCCGGTCTGGATGAGAGACATGACGATGGCAGAGCCTTCCGCCACGAGCACGGCGTAACCAAGGCGCTCGGCCTCGGCTTGCAAATCCTGGATGGTGCATAGACCGCATTGCTTGCAGAGCAGGCCAAATTCATCGAAAGGCGCGGGGCACTTAGCCTCTACGCGAAGGCATTTCGGCAGCAGCAGCAACCGTCTCTCAAAAGGAACCTGCGCCAGGTGCTCGCGCCACATTTCGTTGCTAAGCAACACACCGATGTAATCCCGGTAAATGGTGTCGCATTTGAGCATAGCCATCAGGCGATCCGCATGCTCCTTCAGTTCCTCGGTGCCCATGGGAGGGACCGGATTATGTTCCGCCACATAATTCCGCACGGTGTGCAGAATATGGTTCCGCTCGATCCCGGTTTGGGGAATGTTTTTCTTCGGCGGCCGAATACGCTGCTGAGGCACCGGACGAGGTATGACTAGCGGAGCTGATTCCATAGTTGAAATACTACGACGTTCGCGTTAACTCATTTATTCCAAACGATTTCGCTGATAACGAAATTATGCCTCAACGGAGGTTATCGGGTCGAGACTTGTTTTCAAGGCCCGCGCCTTGGTTTCGGCGTCGTGAGCCACCTTGGCATAGGCACCGAAGTCGCTAAACCAATACTTTTTCGACAACCGATACATCCAATGCTTTTCCGGGATCTCCTCGCCTGGCAGCCATTGGCTGAACCGCGGGGTCATGGCCTCCAGTTCCGCCATGGCAGTTCCTCGCACGGTGGTATCCCGCGCGCCGTGCTTTTGGACCAAATCCTTCACTAAATCCGGTCTTTCCAGCACCACGCACCCGCGGGTGTGGTGAGCGGACAATTCACGGAAGTCCTTGAGGAAAGCTGAGTTCCTCATGGTCTCGTAGATCCCTCGTGGATCCCGGATCGTCTCGGTGGCAAACTGAATGATCGGGCAAGGCTCGATATCCCCACGGGGACTGATATGATGGCTGATGCCGGTGGACATCGGGCAAAGGGCTTGTCCTTTGTGGTCGTAATAGGCATCGATGATGGCGAT
>JAQGOV010000581.1 GCA_028293425.1 Verrucomicrobiales bacterium | reverse complement strand
AGAAGGTAAAGTGGTGCTCCAGGAGCCCACCCACTAGCGAGGTTGACGACGGCTGACAGATTCCCTGAGGTTCCCACTCCAGAGAGTTCAGGAATCAGTGTCCAGCTATTGGCTTCGCCGGTCAGGCTGTAGAAAACTCGAAACCCAGGCACTTCTTCTTGAATGGTCAGTCCTGATGCAACGAGTGCTCCGAAGGTATAAGAGACGGTAACGCTCGAGAGCGTGTTAATCGAATCGTTCTGGAGGGTGGCCATCAACAAGGTATAGTCAACAGCCGTGGGCCGTGATTGCAAATAATGCCCGGCTCCATTGTAACGAGCGATTGCATTCTTGCTTGGTGGTAACGTGGTCGAACTCCCCAACGCCGTGGACACGGTTGCTGCTACAGTGTTAGCAATTACGGCGGCGTCCATTAGGGTGTCGCTGGTGAAGGTGGCGGCATTGTTCCCCACGCCCAGCGTGGACCATCCATCCGCCACAGTTGGCTGCGCATCGAACGTGAGTATTTGAGTCCCCGTTGGACCAAAGGAAATCGCTGCCAGTCCAGTGGTGGCCAGGCAGGCCAGAGTTGCAGTTAAGGTGAGTAGAAGTCTCTTAATCATAGTACGTCTTGATTTTATTTTGTCTGAACCATTAAGGGCTGCCCATAATTCAGTGGAAGTAGCCCGGTTTCAAGCGTTAATGAAGAATTTTTCCGTAAAAAATTTAGCTAAACAGCCAAAAATAGCCGGTAAGAGAAAGCAATGAGGCGGTTGGTGAAGGAAGAAAAACGGAGCCAGTGAGAATTGAAAGCCAGGAACGGTTCCGAACGGAGGGCTTCCAGGGTTCGGCGGCAGGATAAGCTTCCTTAACACACATTTTTGCATTAGGCGGTGATGAAAGGAGGATGGGGTTCGATATTGGGGCGATTTTGTGGTTGATGTCCGGAGGTGATGGCGGCCATTTCTTCTTCAACAGACCGGCCTTCGGGCAGGACTTCACCACGGCGGAAGATATCGGTCATGGTTTCGCGGCTGATGGCACCGGCTTGCCAGGCGGCCACGACCGTCTGGATTTCCTGAGGATCCATGCCTTTGATGCTGAAATCCGCCTTCGATATACTGGGTATGGGATTGGCTCGGTGCGGTGCCTGGATTTTGCTTCTGCCGCAGGGGCTGTGCGACGTGCCCACGGTTTCCCAAACGCGTGGCGATCTGAGTGGGACAAATCTTTGCCGCCATGACGCACCCTGAATGGGCTTCATAGGACCGCAAATCCCAAGCTGGTCGTTGTTCCTTGTCAGGCAGGTCTCAAAAGGGCATGAATAGGGCAACCAATTTCCCGTTTCCAATATGATTGTGGCACCTCCGATTGAGATCCGGTTTGCCCGCAGGTCCGCAACCCGAGGGCTCCTCTTATGGCCGCTTCCGGCGAATGGTTATCAACTCCAGGAAACAGCAGCGTTGGGAGCCTCGTGGCTGCCGGCCTTGGCAAGCGACGTTCCTGTCGGACATTTCCACACGGTTGAAATCGATCTCACCTCCTCTTCCAGGTTCTTCCGGCTCCAGTCGACTCGGTAAACTTATGAGGAGCGTGAAAAAGCTGTCATGGCTTGCGTTGTTGCCGATTTTCCTGGCACTCCTCGGGGTTCAGGGGGCAGTTGGGGCAGAGCAGTTCACGATTATTCCGCGCGAGTCGGCGTGGAAATTCTTCAGTTACGGCGAAGCTGATTCGATCTGGAAGGATGCCGATTATAACCCCTGGTTTTGGCCGGAAGGTCCCGCGCAGCTTGGGTATGGAGAAGGAGACGAGCAAACGTCCGCTTATGATGGTCTTCCCGAGTCCGCGCCTACTACCATCTATTTTCGGACGGCGTTTGAGATTACAAATCGGGCTGAAATAGAGCTGCTGACGTTACGGGTGGTGGCAGATGATGGAGTGGTGGTGTACCTCAACGGCTACGAGATTTATCGGCGGAACCTTCCGGGCGGCCCGATTAACTTTTCGACGGAAGCGCTGATGAACGTGGAAACGAACGAAAACATGTTTATTCAGTTCGGGCTTTGGCCTTACACGTTGTTCGATGGGCCCAACGTGCTTTGCGCCGAATTGCATCAGCACCCGGCCGGCAGAACGGACGCCAGCTTCGATTTGGAGTTGGTGGCCAACATTCCGGCCGGCCTTCCAACCGTTGCCATTACGAGTCCTGTGGATGGCTCGATACTCAGTGGGGGAAATGTGCGTCTGGAGATCGAAGTCATGGATCCTGCCGCAGGCCCGATGACGGTGGTTTATTATACGAACAATAACTTTTTCGCGAGCATCAGCCAGGAACCGTTTTCCGTAATATGGACGAACCCGCCGAAAGGAGGTCACTTGATCAGCGCTCAGGTGCAAAACCACTTTTACTCTATTAGCGAGTCGCCGCCGGTGCATTTTTACATTGGGCAGCCGGTTGTGCCCGGGTTGCGGAGCGGTCCTTATTTGCAGTCCGGTTCAACCACCGGCCTGGTGGTTCGATGGCGAACGGACTGGTATGCGAACTCTGTCGTTCAATACGGAACGAATCCTGGCCAGCTCAGTCTTTCCGTGACGAACTCCCTGGTCAAAATCGATCATGAAGTGGCATTGACGGGCTTGCAGCCAGACACTCAATATTTCTATTCCGTGGGCACAAGTACGGAAACGCTCGGCATCGGGAGCTCATTTTATTTCAGGACCTCACCCACCAACACAAGGCCCGTGCGGCTCTGGGTAGTCGGAGACTCGGGGAAAGGGAACGCGAACGCCGCCGCGGTGCGGGACGCGTATTACAATTACGGTGGCACCCCCGACGCGGACCTCTTTCTCATGCTCGGAGATAATGCGTACGAAACCGGGACTGATGGCGAACACCAGAATGCTGTTTTTAACGTTTACGGGGAATTACTCCGTCACACGACGGTGTGGCCAACGCTCGGCAATCACGATGCGGGAGAAGATGTGATGTATTTCAAGCAAAGGGGCGGGCCATACCTGGATCTTTTCACGCTGCCGACGAAGGGGCAATCGGGAGGAATAGCTTCGGGCAGTGAACTCTATTACTCGTTTGATTATGCCAACATTCATGTCGTGTGCCTGGATTCGTTTGCCTCCGATCGGTCCACAAACAGTCCCATGTTCACGTGGCTGGCGACAGATTTGGAAACCACCGAGAAAGACTGGATCATCGCCTTCTGGCATCACCCGCCCTACAGCTGGGGTTCGCATAATTCCGACCACGAGCCGGAACTCTTTGAAATGCGAGAACGGGCGCTTCCGCTTCTGGAAGCCTACGGAGTGGATTTGGTGCTGTCCGGCCATAGTCACTCGTACGAACGGTCCTTTCTCTTAAAGGGCCATTACGGGCGCGCATCGACTCTTGAGGCCTCGATGATTGTGGACGGCAGCGTGGGCCGAACCAGCACGGGCGGACCCTACCGCAAACCATCTGGCGGGCTGGGAGCGCACCAGGGCGCAGTTTACACTGTGTGCGGCTGCTCGGGCGAAGGTGGGGTGGGAGAAGGGTTCCCTTTGCATCCAGCCATGGCGCTCAACCATGGGGGCTTTGGCTCTCTGGTGATCGATGTGAATGGCCTTTCGCTAACCGCTCGATTTTTACGGCCGTCTGGAGCGGTGGACGACGAGTTCACGATTGATAAAGGCCAGCCAACAACCTTGGTACCACGCCTCGGAGCAGCCGCTAAAACCAATCGTGTTCTTCTCACCTGGCCGACTTCCGCGCTCAAGTATTCCCTCGAGCAATCGACCGGTCTGCCGCCCTCGCAATGGCAGGGTGTCCCAAAACCGCTGGCACTCGTGGGGCGGCAACACGAGGTGGAAATTCCCCGAACCAGCTCAGCGGCTTTCTTCAGACTAAAAGCGAATCCGTAAACCGCGACGCGCACGTCGGCATTGCTCCACGATTCACGCTTCACGATTACGCATCCCCCATCAACCCTATGAAAGCTAAGATCATCCCCGAACCAGGCACGCTCTTTCTCCCTTTCCAGGAGAAATGGCTCAACGACACCTCGCGCCTCAAGATCGCCGAGAAGTCCCGCCAGATCGGCTGGACCTGGACCACCGCCGCCAGTCTCATTGATCGCAAATGCCGGCGTGGCTCACGCCAGGACTCCTGGATCTCTTCGCGCGATGAACTCCAGGCCAAGCTCTTCCTCGAAGACTGCAAAGAGTTTGCCCAGAGATACCACATCGCTGCCACGGACTTGGGTGCCTCCGTGATTGACGACCACGACCACTCCGCTCACTTGTTCTTTGAAATAAACAATATCAAAGACTCGTTACCTCGCTCGCAGGGCTGCAATCGGTCAAGACCATGCACAGTTTCTCTTTGAAACAAATGTGGTCCGTGGCTATTCTGGTGTCGTCAGAATCCCGTTTGCGCGTTTAAGATAAGACTCGGCATGATCGAAAAATTCGTCGTCTTGGCAATGGTCCTTTTTACCTGGGGACCTTTCGCCGCCTTGGCCGAACCAAAAGCGGCCAAACCTGTCAAGGTTGCCAAAGCTCCCAGGGCGGACTTGACGGATGAGATCTTTACCAATGGAATCATTGCCAAGGTTTACGTAGAGGTAGACACCGCGAACATGGCCTTGCTGCGGAAGAGTTCGCATTCCTACGTGAAAGCCAAGGTTAAGGAAGGCACCAATACCTGGGACGAAGTGGGCGTGCACGTAAAGGGCAGCGCTGGCAGCGTGCGCTCAGTGGACGAGAATCCGGCGCTGACGTTGAATTTCGACAAGTACGTGGACCGCCAAAAGTTTCACGGGCTGGATAAAATTCACCTGAACAATTCCGTCCAGGACCCGAGCTATATCACAGAGTTGCTTTGCGGCGAAATGTTTCGGGCTTCTGGCGTGCCTGCGGCTCGCACCACCCACGCTCGCGTTTACCTCAACAACAAAGACCTGGGTTTGTACGTGCTCAAGGAGGGGTTCGATAAAACTTTCCTCCGGAGATATTACAAAAACGTCAAAGGCAACCTGTATGATGGCGGTTTTCTGCGAGACATTACCGAGCCTGTGGATCTGATCACCGGCAGTGAGGGGACGGATCGGAAGGAGTTGAAGGCTCTGGCCGCCGCTGCGAATGAGCCCGATGCCGTGCTTCGCATGGAGAAGCTAAACAAGCTCCTCGATATGGACGAGTTCCTGTCCATGATTGCGATGGAGCACATGACCTATCATTGGGATGGCTACCTTTACAAGAAGAACAATTACAAAGTTTACCACGACCCCAGCACCGACAAGATTTCGTTCTTCCCGCACGGGATGGATCAAATGTTCTGGACCCCTCCGGGGGCGGTGGTGCCGAAAGCCCCGGCCACGCTGCCGCCGGATGGACTGGTCGCGCGGGCAATTCTCCAAACTTCCGAAGGCCGCAGGCGCTTCAAAGAACGGGTCGGAGTCCTCTACACCAATGTATTTATTGTGGACGCCCTGACCAATCGAGTGAATGAAATTCAAGCGCACATCCGGCCTGTGCTGGCCTCCATTGACCCAAATAAAGCCAAGGATCATGATGGCCAATGCGACCGCATCCGCCAGTTGGTAACGCAGTGCGGATTGCAAATGGGCAAGCTGCTGCGGGTGCCTGAGCCGACGCCGTTGCAGTTCGATGCGCAGGGCGGGATCAACCTGGCCGCTTTGCCGGATTGGCGGGTTGAGAAGAGCACTACGGATAAGGCGCTTGCGGACAAATTGACAACCGAGGATGGCAAGAAGGCTTTCCACATCAAAGCCAGCCCGGAAGGAAAATGCACGGCGGCGTGGCGCATTGGCGTTCTCCTCAAACCTGGCAGGTATCGTTTGCAGGCGATGGTCCGCACGGCGGGTGTTGAGCCATTGCCTCCACCCAAGGTCCAGCCCAACGCTCCGCCACCTGAGCCGAAAGGCGAAGGTGCAGGCGTGCGCATTTCACGGCCCGCTGATAAAAAGGCCCGAACAAATCAAGCCATCAAAGACACGCCATGGCAAAAAGCGGAATATGAGTTTCCGGTAGATGCAGGCAACGATGAGGTGACACTGGTCTGCGAGTTGCGCGCCAGCAAGGGCGAGGCCTGGTTTGATATTGATTCGTTGAAGCTGGTAAAGGTGCAGTGAGGACGTGAGGCGTAAAGCGTGACTCGAATTGGAAGGAGCTAACGACTCACGCCCTCGGTCAGCGACCAGCTAGGCCGGATTTCCTCGTCGGGGTCAAGGGCCGGTTGGCCTTTTTGAAGTTTTAGCTCCCCAAGGATGCCGATCATGGCGGCGTTATCCGTGCAGAGTTCTCTTTCAGCAAGCCGCAGGCTGAAGCCATGGCGTTCGCAGGCTTTGG
>JAQGOV010000658.1 GCA_028293425.1 Verrucomicrobiales bacterium | reverse complement strand
AATGACTCTCAATGCGCGGGATGATGTTCACGCAGGCAGCCAATTTGGGCTCCAACGCGGCACGAGCGAGCTTTCGTGCTGTTTTCAGGTCTGGCGCGGTGACGAAGGCCAGAAGGATCTTTGCATGCCGAGCCATAACTCAGGGCTGTGCGGCCGGATTCAGAATGTCCTCGATGACCTTTTCGGTAAGCTCGAAACCTTCCTGGAAAGGGTATCCTTCCCAGCGGACAATTCCGGAGGGGTCCATGAGCATGATGTGGGGAATGCCTTCGACCTGGACCTCTTTCTTTGTGCGAGCCTGGGTATCAATGGCAACGGCATATTCGATTTTTGGGTCCTGGAGCTTCCGGACATCTGCTTCTGTCTCATCCGAAAGCCCGATGACCACCAGCTTGTCCGAAAACTTCCTCTGAAAAGTGTTCAACTCGGGGATAGCACGCCTGCAAGGAGGGCACCACGTTGCCCAGAAATCGACCAGCACGAACTTGCCCTTGGTATCCGGCGGAGCGGTCAGCCATTTTTCAACCACAAGCTCCGGGGCTTTTTGGTTGATGTAGGACTTGGCGGCGAGCTGTTTGCCGTGGTTGGCACAGCCTGACAAGCCGGCCAGGAGGAGCAACCCGATAAAAAACGTAAATGCCTTTTTCATGAATTCTTCCGGCAATTTGAGGCTATCCCAGAAGATGTAAAGCTCGGAAAAAGGAGGTTGGCTGCGGGAAATGCAGAACCTTTCCGCCAGGGGGGAGCCGGGATAGCAAATCAGGAGACCTTCGAGATTTGCACCTTTTGGTCGCCCGTGCTGGATTCCGGCGTTTGCAAACGGATCACCTGGCTGTCCAATTTCTGGACGGAGATGAAGGTAGTATGCCCTGTATGAGGACGGGATTCCTTGGTGGCCAGCAGAAACCTTCTGACTTCGTTAAGCAGGTGGTTGGTGTTGGCGCGGTACGAAAGCCAGAGACCAACGTATAAAAGAAGGCAAAGTCCGCAGGCCAGAGCCAGGGCGGTGAAAAGACGGACTAAAAATGGAGTGGAGTTTTCGAAGAAAGTGGGCAGCAAAACAGCCGAATAACCTAAACCAGCAAGAGAGAGGAGGCCCAAAACAAAAACAATCATCAAAGCGCAGCGAACACACTTCTCATTTTGCTCGGATTTAAGGACTTGCGCCTGCAAATCCTGACCCAGCGAGGATTCCTCCCGGCGTAAAAGGTCCTTTACGAAGGCCCGTTCTTTTTGGCGTTCAGTCATGGGGAGGTTATAGCTTCGGACATCACGTGACAACAAAAGCGGTTTACATGCCAAGAGGATAGCTGAGTTGGAAGGATTTGCACGAAGAAAAGAAAAACGGCCTGAGGGGTATTTCCCACAGGCCATTTTGGGGCGAAAATCAGATACCCTTACAGCGAATGACCTTCCACTGCTCCCTGGTTGCAGGTCACCTTGAGGTCAACGGAAGGAATGGTGTAGGTGCCACCGCCAGGGCAAGTCGGTTTTTCGCGGATATACTTGTCGAAGCCGAACAGGTCAGAATCTGCCGGGATGCTAGAGCCATTTTTGCCGGTTTCGTTAGCCCAGACGGTTTTGGCGTTTTCCATCTGGCGGAGGTTTCCGATGCAAACGTTCTTACGGCTATTGGTGCGAGCCTTGACGAAGTTGGGGACAGCGATGGCGGACAGAAGACCAATAATAGCCACTACGATCAAAATTTCGACGAGGGTGAATCCGGAGTGTTTGTTTGTGTTGAGCTTCATATCGTTTCGTTTCAATTCTTTTGCGGTCATTTGGGCTTACTGCCGTCCCGCTCTGTGCTGCTTCGTTTAACTGGGAACAGCTTGGCAAGAAATCGTTTGGATTGTAATTGGGGGCGCTACGTCGCAAGGGGTGGGGAAGTTACGAGAGAGCCTGCGTAGGATTACGTAGATGGCCTTGCGAGTGGCCGCAGGGTTTAAAGGAGCCACCCATAAGGGATCAACCTCAGTAGAAGCTTTGGGGACCCGAGTGAAGGTGGTTGGTTAACAGATGCTTTATGAAAACATCGATACTTTTATTGGCCACGGCCACTCTCCTGGCGGGTTGCAGTCGTGAGGATAACCCGGGAATGGGTGGCAGCGAGCGGCAGGGCGGAATGGAAAAGGGACGCCAACAATCGGGAACAAACCGGAACGGCCGCAGCACAGGTCCCAGCGACACCACATCCACGAATGTGAGCGGCGGAAGCACCGGCACGGGTGACACGCGCTAACCGACTCCGGGCGGCGATGGCAATCCTCAGCGCCTTTAACCGCTTGTGGCGAGAACACCTCACCAACTACTTGCGGGCTTCCGGGGTGACCGTCAGATTCAGCAGCTTTCCATCGCGCAAAATGGCGATGGCGACTGGCTGGCCAATTTTGGCAGCATCCAGCGCGTAGGTGTAATCGTAGATGTTCGCGACCTTCTGGCCGCCAAATTCCACGAGGATGTCTCCGCCTTTGAGGCCAGCTTTATCGGCCGGGCTGCCGCCGCGAACGCCCGATAATTTTACGCCGGTAACTTCGGCAGTGTAATCAGGAATGCTGCCAAGATAGGCGCGCAAAGTTTCACGGGCGCCCACAATCTCCATGTGGGTCACCTTCAAATAATCAGGCCTCTCCCGGGCTTTTGCGAGATCGAGCACCAGACCGCGAGCCATCCTGGAAATCTTCTCCATGCCCTCATAATTCAAGGTCCCGGGCTTATCCGTCGGCCGGTGATAGTCTTCATGGCTTCCTGTAAAGAAGCTTAGAACAGGCACGTGCTTGGGATAAAAAGAGGTTGTGTCCGTAGGCAAATAGGGGTCGTCCTGTAGCACCAGGTTGAACCCGGCTGAAATGTTTCGTTTCTCGATCAGCTTGCGCCAAACGGAGGAGGAACCGACGCCTTGCAGGGTCAGTTTGTTTTCTCTCAAACGGCCGACCATATCGAAGTTGAGGTAAGCCACTGCGTTGCTGAGCGGCAGAACCGGGTGTTCGACAAAACGGGAGGAACCAATAAGCCCAATTTCTTCACCGGACCAGAACGCGAACAAAACGCCCCGCTGGAAGTCCTCGGGATGCTTTTCGCGAGCCTCGGCCAGAGAGCCCGCAATTTCCATCACAGCCGCCACCCCGGAAGCGTTATCATCCGCCCCGCTGTGGATCTGATGCTCCTCGCCTTTGCGTTCGAATGCGCCCACCTCGCCGTAGCCGAGATGATCGTAATGGGCACCGACCACCACATATTCATGGGAACTGCCGGCCGGTGGCAGATAGCCAAGAATATTCTGGTCGGTCTTCTTTATAAAATCGACCCCCGTTGCAATTTTGACCGTGGTGTTGGTCAGTTCGAGCGAGCCTTCGGCGTGCGGATTCTCACTATCCAGTCCGGTCTGAAGGGTTTTGAGGTCTTTGCCCGAGGAAGCGAGGAGTGATTGGACAACGTTGCTTCCGACGGAAGCTGCGATGATACCGGAGCCTGCCATGCTGCTGTCAAAGGACATGTCGATCAACTCGCCTGCATTTGGCGACTTGGGTCCGGCGGCAACAAGGATGGCCTTGGCTCCACGCTCCCGGGCCATGAGCGCCTTGTAACGCAAACCAGCGTAGCGGTTGAGCTCCTGGCGGCGCTTGGGCTCGACGTCCTCGGGGACGTAGCGGAGAACGAGCACGATTTTATTTGAAACGTTGAGTCCTTGATAGGAGTTGTAGCCAGTCCCTGGTTTGCCCGGGACCACCAATCCGTAGCCTGCAAATACCACGCTTCCCTGCGCTTCCCCATTATCGGTGAAGGAGAGGGGATTGAAATCCTGGCCAACGGTGAATACGTGAGGGGCATTGTCATGCGAGGAGATTCTCAATTCATTGCGATTGCTAACCACTTTGACGCCGGAGGTGAACTCGAATTGTTGTCCATAGCCTTCGGAGGTTCCGGTTGGTTTTAGCCCGATCTTTTTTAAGTAGTTGGAAATAAAGGAGGCGGCTTTGGCGCTTCCGGCGCTGCCGCTCATTCGGCCTTCCAGAGCATCGGAGGCGAGATATCCCACTTCCAGCCGCAGGTCGGAGTCGTTGACCTCCGGGCTTAATTGCGAGCCTGGCTCCGGTGGCAGATTGCGGGCGGCCAGCGGACTGGTTTGGCCCGATGCGCGTAAAGGGGCAGCTTCCAAGGCTTGCAGGGCGGCTTGGTTGTTCCAATCGGCCATGAACAATTGTGATTTCCCGTCCGCCGTGCGGCTGGAAGTCCAGCAAAGTTTCCGGCCATCGGGGGAAAACACCGGGAGGCCGTCGAAGCCGTCGGTATCAGTCACGCGTACGGGCTCTCGTTGTCCGGCGGCGT
Organism: Verrucomicrobiales bacterium; assembly: GCA_028293425.1. Classification (GTDB taxonomy): domain Bacteria; phylum Verrucomicrobiota; class Verrucomicrobiia; order Limisphaerales; family JAQGOV01; genus JAQGOV01. Next base: position 14,845 of record JAQGOV010000658.1, on the reverse strand, counting down.
CCACCAGGAACAGTTCAAAATTTGAAAATCCCAGTTTGTTGGAAGTGAAGATTACGTATTTCCCGGAGGGGTGATAGCTTGGCGCCCAGGACATGGAGCCAAAAGCGGTGAGGCGCTGAACATCCGAGCCGTCCTGCTTCATGGTGTAAACATCCGCGATGACGCCGTTTTCATCGAAGTGCCGCCAAATAATCCGCTGGCCATCCGGAGAAAAGAAGGGGCCGCCATCGTAACCAGGCCAATCGGTCAGCCGCCGCTGGTTGGTGCCATCGGCATCCATAATGTAAATCTCGCCAAAGTATGCCGGATCCGTTCCAAATCGTTTCTGGTCTTCTGCCGAAAGCTTGTTCGTTGGATAGGCGTTTCTGAGCGAGCAAAAAACGATCTTTTTCCCGTCGGGCGACCATGCGCCTTCCGCGTCGTAGCCGGGAGAGTGAGTCAGATTGCGTAGTTGAGTCCCGTCCCGCTTCGCTGAAAAAATCTCCATCTGTTCATCATAATCCCAGGAGTAGCGGCGCTCTTTGCCCGAAGCGCGAAATTCGAGCTCGGTTTTCTGCTTTTGCTTTGCGTTCGGATCGAGGTGAGTGGAAGAAAAGAGGACTTGTTCACTTTCCGGGCGAAAGAAGGCGCAGGTAGTTTTGCCGATGCCGGGGGAGACGCGGTGCGTATCTCCTGACTCGAGATCGAGCATATAAATTTGGTAAAAAGGATTTCCGGGCTCTCGTTCGCTTTGGAAGATGAGCTGTTTCCCGTCAGGTGAAAAATAACCTTCGCCTGAGCGGCGGCCTTCCAAGGTGAGTTGGCGAGTGTTGGAAAGAAAGGAAGGCTCGAGCCGCAGTTTTTCCGGAGCCTCGGCTGCAAGACACGCGAGGTTTGCGAAGAGCCAGAGTTGAACCAAAGTGAAAATGCGCATTCCCATAGTCATAACGAGCCGCTTCGCGGCAGGGATAGCATGAAACGAGAACGGACTGAGAGCAACTGTGGATTAAACCGATACAATTGCTGGGAAGGAACGCAAGCCATCCAAGTCGATGAAGAAAGCATTGAGGTGGAAGAGAAAAAATGGTGAATTGTTTTGTGTTTCTGCTTTGGCGGCATTAAACAGCCCCCATCCTGAATGGAAACGACCTATAAGATCATTGGCGGCGACGGAGTGGAGTACGGGCCGATATCCCTGCCTGAACTGAAGGCCTGGATAGCGGACGGGCGCATAGCTGGCCGCACTCAGATATGGCGCAGTGACCAGGCGCGCTGGCTGCCCGCCATCCAATACCAGGAACTCTACCCTGAAATTGGGCAAATCGAAGCCCTGAGCGCGCCTGCGGAATCCGGGGCGCGGCTGGCCGGTTTTTGGGTGCGGGTAGGTGCTTACCTTCTCGACTTCATGCTGCTGAACCTGCTTTTCTTGCTCATATGGCCGTCCAAACCCGAGGTCGATCTATCGAAAATTCGGACCATACAGGAATGGCTGACGGCAATGGAACCGTTTCGAAGCCAAATCGAAGGCCAGGCTCTGATTCAAATGGTTTATTACGTGGTGATGCATTGGCAGTTCGGGGCCACTTTCGGAAAGATGGCCGTCCGGGCACGGGTCACCAACCTAGATGGAACACGCCTTAGCCTGGGCAGGTCATTTGTGCGCTGGCTGGGTTCCATTTTGAATTGGCTAACCTGCGGGATCGGATACGTGGTGGTCGCGTTTCGAGCAGATAAACGCGGGTTGCATGACTTGATTGCTGGAACAAAAGTGGTTTACCGAGAATAGATGAAATCGAATTCGAATTGGCGAATCGCCGTTCTGGCTGTTTCGGTGCTGGCGCTGGACCAGCTGACAAAACTGATTGTGTTGAAGTTTTTGAAGTTTGGTGACGAAAGAACCATTCTGGAAGGGTTTTTCAAGCTGGTGCACTGGGGAAATACAGGCGCGGCCTGGAGCATGTTCCGGGGAAATAACTATGCATTAGCGGCAGTGGCGCTGGTTGCACTCGTCGTACTTTACTTCACGCGGCATCAATTTGATGTTCACCGGCTCGGTGGGCAGGTGTCGCTCGGGCTGATCTTTGGCGGAATTTTGGGAAACCTGCTGGACCGAGTCCGCATCGGTCATGTCGTTGATTTTCTCTATTTTTATGTGAATCGCCGAGATGGCAGGGAAGCCGGTTTTCCAGCTTTCAACGTGGCGGACAGCGCCATTTGCGTGGGGGTTGGTTTGCTGTTCATTTTGTCCTGGCAAAATGAATCGAAGCCCGCTCCCCAGCCTGAGGCCACGCCTTAAGGTAAAGCCTGCGTTGAGCAGGAGTGTTGTTGAAGTGAGCGCCTATTGCGCTGGGTCCCCAGACTGACTGAGCCTCTGACATGACGAACCGTTCGGATACATTTATCGTTGAGCGAGCAGCCCCTGGTGAGCGCTTGGACATTTTTTTGCGGGCACGTTACCCAGCCGTTTCGCGCGGAGCGGTGCAGCGGTTGATTGAGCAAGGCCACATCAAGGTGAACGGGGAAATGGTCAAACCAACCCATCAGCCCAAGGCTGGAGAGAAGGTGGAGGTCTACTTTCCGGAAGCGCGTCCGGCCGAAGCGCAACCCGAGGATATTCCCCTGAGGATCATCTACGAAGATGAGGATTTGCTGGTCCTGAACAAGCCACCCGGGCTGGTAGTCCACCCGGCGGCCGGAAACGAAGAACACACGCTGGTCAATGCGTTGCTCCATCATTGCAAAGGGCAACTGAGCGGGATCGGAGGAGTCGCCAGGCCTGGAATCGTGCATCGATTGGACAAGCAGACGAGCGGTTGCATGGTGGTGGCGAAGAATGATTTTACCCACATCGGATTGGCGGAGCAGTTTGCAGAACGGAGTTTGGACAAAGTTTACGTGGCAATTTTGTGCGGCGAGGTTCCGCGAATTTCCGGCGAGATTCTTGCGTCCATCGCGCGGCATCCCACCCATCGCAAGCGCATGGCCGCCAAGGAAGGGGAGGGCAGGGAAGCACGCACGACCTACAAGGTGCTGGAACGATTGCGGTTATCCACCTTCGTGGAAGCGCATTTGCACACCGGCCGCACGCACCAGATTCGAGTGCACTTTCAGTACATTAGCTTTCCGGTCGCGGGCGATGAAACCTACGGCGCAAAACAAACCAAGAAATTGACGGAATTGACCGGTTACCAGCCGCCGCGGGTTATGCTGCACGCGCAAAAGCTGAGTTTTGTGCATCCACGCACCAAAAAGAAAATGAAATTTGAGGCGCCGCTTCCTCAGGACTTTGAGGAAGGCTTGCAGAAGCTCAGGGTCAAATGAACCTCCGGCCTGTGCTGGCTTTTTCACGACGGCGGGCTTGCGTTTCGTTTTTCCTCAGCTCTTCCCACGAGCAAGGAGAGAACCATCGACAGGATGATGATGCCCACCACCAGGATTAATGAGATCACGATCGGTAATTTGATTCTCCAGATTTCGAGTAACATCTTCACACCAATCAACACCAGGACAATCGAAAGCCCGACCTTGAGATAGCGAAAATAACGGATCGCTCCTGCCAGGACGAAATAAAGGGAGCGCAACCCGAGGATTGCAAACACGTTCGATGTGAAAATGATAAATGGCTTTTGCGTGACGGCGAATATCGCAGGAATGGAGTCGAGGGCGAAAATCAGATCGGTGGTTTCGACCATCAGCAGCACCAGCGCGAGGGGCGTGAGCGTGCGGCGGCCGTTCTCCATGACGGAGAAGTGCTGGCCGCGAAAATTTTTCGTGACCGGGAACAGTTTACCGGCCAGCCGCAGGACAATGTTCTTTTCAGGATGAACCCCTTCATCATCCGAGAAGATCATTTTGATGCCGGTGTAGATCAAGAAGGCCCCGAAGACGTAGAGCAGCCAGTGAAACTGGGTGACCAGGGCTGCCCCCGCACCAATCATGACACCGCGCATCACCAGCGCTCCCAGGATGCCCCAAAAGAGGATCCGGTGCTGATATTGAGCCGGAACGCGGAAATAGGAAAAGATCAGAGCAATAACGAAGACATTATCCATCGAGAGCGAGAGCTCGATAATGTAGCCGGTCAGGAATTCAAGGGCGTCATCCTGTCCCTGAAAACGGACGAGGAGCCCTGCAAAAGCCATGGCCACCGCCGCCAGGATCGAGGTCCAGATAAGCGCTTCTTTAAATCGGACAACTTCCGCCCGGCGATGAAAGACACCCAAATCCAGCGCTAAAAAGACTAAAACGCACAGAAGGAATCCCACCCAATGCCAAGGCGTTACCTCGCCAAAAGCAAACATCGCGCAAGCCTCTGACGCAGATGGTCAAAGGTCAAGCGCGATGCGCAAATCTCCGCCTGTTTCCGGGCGGCCGGATGAAACTTAGGCTCGGGCGGCCGATTTCATTGGTGGCGCCGAATCCACATTGGCAGGAGCCGCTCCTACGCCGATCTTCGGACGCTCGCCCTTGTGCCACCAAAGAACGAGGGCACTGGCGATATAGATGCTGGAGTAGGTGCCCGTGATGATACCCACCAGGAACGCAAAAGCGAAGTCGTTGATGCCAGCGCCGCCGAACAAATAGAGCGACAGGGTGGCCAGGAACACCGTGCCGGCGGTGATAATGGTCCGGCTCAGGGTCTGGTTCAATGCCTGGTTGATCAGGTCGCGGAAGGAGCCGCGCACGCCGAGCTTCAGGTCTTCGCGGATCCGGTCAAAGATCACGATCGTATCGTTGATCGAGAAACCGATGATGGTGAGGACTGCCGCCATCATGGCGGCATTCATTTCGCGACCGGACAGGAAATACCAGCCCAGCGTCATGAGCACGTCGTGGATAATGGCAACCACCGCGCCGACAGCGAACGAGAATTCATAACGAACCGCCACATAGCAGAGGATGCCGAACAATGAGAGCAGCGAGGCAATGATGGCTGTCTTCTGGATCTCCTTGCCGACCGTTGCGCCCACCTGGTCGCGGCTAATCTCGTGGAATTTGGCGTCAGGAAACGCCTTAGTCAGGGCGTCCTTGATGCGATCGACGGGAGATGCCCCATTCTTTTTATCAATGTCGAGCGAGCGGGATGTCACGTGGAGGGTTTCTTTGCCGCTGCTGATGTCCTGCTGATATTGAATCATGACGTCGCCAACATGGAGGTCGCTAATTGGTGCACGGAGTTGGTCTTCGCTCACTCGTTTGTCGAATGCCAAGGTGACGCTATCCCCACCGACGAAGTCGATGCTCATGGCATCCTTGCCACGATGGATGCCGTAGCCGATACCGATAATGATAACCAGCCAGGAAAGGATGAAGGCAGGCTTGGCCAGCTTCATGAAGTTCAGCTTGGTAGCACGGATGAAGTGAAGCATCGGCATGGACTTCATCATGTTCTTAGCCAGGAGGAAGTCGAAAATAAGGCGGGTGACCACCAAGGCGGTGAACAAACTTGCGGCTACACCAATGGTTAACGCCACACCGAAGCCCTTTACCGAGCCCGTGCCCATGAAAATCAGGATAATGGACGAAATCAACGTGGTCACGTGGGAGTCGAAAATCGTGCCGAAAGCGCGGCTGTAACCGGCTGCCAAAGCGCCGCGCAAGGTTTTACCCTTGGCCTGCTCTTCGCGAATACGCTCGAAAATCAGAACGTTTGCGTCCACAGCCATGCCAACCGTCAAAACGATGCCCGCGATGCCCGGGAGCGTCAGGGTGGTTCCCAGCGAGCACATCACACCCAGGAGAATGATGATATTAACGAGCAGGGCCACGTTCGCCACCAAACCGGCGACCATGTAGTAAATCGCCATGAACGCTGCGACCGCAATGGTGCCGTAGACAGCGGAGTGCCAACCACTCCTGATGGTGTCTGCACCAAGCGACGGGGCGACGGTATTTTCGTAAATGACACGCACCGGGGCTTCGAGTGGATTTTCGAGTGAGTAGGCCAATTCATAGGCTTCCTTAGCATCGAAATTGCCAGTGATCTGGCCGCGACCACCCGGGATTTCTCCCATAATGCGTGGCGCTGAAGAGAGTTCCCCATCCAGAACAATCGCAAGGTGATAATATTTGTTGCCCTTGGGACTGTATTCACGAGTGATGTCAGCAAAGATCTTTGCGCCTTCAGAATCAAGTTCGAAGTCAATTTCCGGTTCGTTGCTTAACTGCTGGCGGCTTACGCCCGCGCGTTTGATATTCTTGCCGGTAAGACCGCGTTCGGGCTTTTTGTTTACCAGATAGCTAGCGACAGCTTTCGAGCCGTCCTGTTGCTTAATCGTTTGGCGCAGGACTTCATAACCGGGCTCAACGATCCCCTGAGCAAGCAGCTCATCGCTGTTCGGGTGTACCATGCGGAATTCGAGAAAGGCGGCTTTTTCAATCTGACGGCGGGCGCTTTCTTTATCCGCTTCGGACAAGCCAGGAAGCTGAATCAAAATGCGATCACTTCCAGCCGGTTGAATGACAGGCTCCGCGACGCCGAGCTTGTCCACGCGCTTTCGGAGGACTTCCACGGCGTTGGCCAAGGCGCTGTCCTTCTCGGTTGCGCGGGTCAGCTTGTTCGTGTCCATCTCGACCAGGAACGAGGTGCCGCCCTGAAGGTCGAGGCCGAGTTTGATTTTGCCGGCTGCCTCACGCTGGAGCTGGCTCAAGACTGCCTTGTTCGGATCTTTTTCGCCCTTGACGTTGAACTCCGGAAAATACCTGGTGACGTCGTTGGTGCCCTGCCGAATGGCCCTGCTGAGGAGCGTGTAGCTGTTGGCGTTGGGGGTCTCTTTGCGCAAGGTCTCGACGTTGTTCAGGAGATTCGTGTAGGCCTCATCTTTTTTCGGTGCGCTGGCGCGTTCTTTAAACACTTCCAAAATATCCCGGCTCTCCGGGGGATAGATGGAATAAAAAGCCCAGGCTAAAACAAAGATGATGAAGAGGAACTTATATAGGTGACTTCTTTTCATGGAGAAAAAGATCAGGATTTAGATTCGCTCGATTCGCTCGACCCGCGCTCAGTGATTTCGGAGATCGCGGACTTTAACACTTCAATCTTGGTATCGGATGAACGGAGGGAAACGGTTCGATCTTTAACCGACACCACCGTGCCTACGATACCGCTGGATGTGACAACCTTGTCGCCCGATTTCAGGCTTCCGAGGAGATTCTGGAGCTCTTTCGACTTCCTCTGCTGCGGCCTGATAAAGACGAAGTAAAAGACAAAGACCATTAAGAGCAATGGCACGAAGTTTACCCAACTTGGGGCAGTAGAGGTCTGTCCCGCAGGAGACGGACCCATTGCCAAAATTGCTCGGACAGAATTTGATAACATATCTCTCGATTGATTGAGCCGTTCAATCTAGGCAAGCCTAAGGAATTGGCAAGCTAAAGCTTTAGTTCTTCTTACGTAAATCGTGAGTTTTGCCCGGAAATCCAGGAAATTTCCTGGCCCGTAAAACCATCCTTCCATTTCGGCTGTTTGGCTCCATTTCTTAAACGGAGGTAAAAAGAAGTGTTTTAGCGGTTTCCGCCCAGCAGTTGTAGATCTATCAGGTCGATGAAAAATTTAACGCGCGGAAAGCTTTTGGCCCAACTCTTGGCCTAACTCTTCAGCTTCACCCAAGGGCCGCCCGGCTTGGGCACGGCAAACCTGCGGACCCAGAAAGGACACGGCTCGCATCCAGAGATTGCCATCGCGGAGTTCCGCCAGGGCTCCTACGGGAACCTGGCAGCCGCCGCCCATTGCCCGGAGGAATGCTCGCTCAGCCAAAACGCATGCTTGTGTTTCCGGGTCATTCAGTTTAGCGCAAACTGCTTCCATTCGAGGATCGTGCTCTCGGATTTCCAAACCAAGCGCAGCCTGGCCCACGCAGGGGAGCATCTCAGCAGGATCCAGACGAGTGGCTAAAAGGCCGGGAGGCACCGAGGTTTGTGCATCTTCGCCCATGCCTGGACTGGTCAGTTTGCCGTCAGCCTGAAATTGAAAGCCGAGGCGCTCCAGGCCAGCGGCTGCCAGAACAATGGCATCGAGCTCTGGTTGATCGGCAAGTTTCTTCAGTCGTGTGCCTACGTTGCCCCGAATCGGAACGATCTTCAGGTCGGGCCGCTTTTCCAGCAATTGTGCGCTGCGACGCGTGCTGCTCGTGGCTACGGTCGCGCCTGGGGGGAGTTCCGCAGCTTTCGTATGCGGGGAAAGGCCACGCCGGTCCGTTAACCCCTGCGCGGCCAGCCACGCGGGATCCCGGTAGATCATCACATCGCGCACATCGGCGCGCTTGCTGACTGCACCAAGCTTGAGGCCGGGCGGCAGTTCCGTAGGCAGATCTTTGAGGCTGTGCACCGCTAAATCGCCTTCGCCATTCAAGAGGGCCGTTTCGAGTTCTTTGGTGAAAAGGCCCTTCGGCAAATTCGCGCTGGCCAGGGCAGCGGTTTGCAGCTTGTCCCCGGTGGTTTTCAGAATCTTGATCTCAATAGCTGATTCGGGAAAAGCAGCACGGCATTGGGCCTGAACCATGTGCGCCTGCACCAAGGCCAGCGCGCTGCCGCGAGTGACGATGACAATGGGTTTTTGCATCAAGGTCCTTTACTGCCCATCATTGTTCAAACGCCGGCTGCGACGAGTTAAAACCGGGCGGCCGCCGTGAACCGGCTAAAGCGCGAGCTTTTTCTACAATGATTGCCTCGCAGCGTTTCATTTCTTCTTTTCGTTGCTGCATGTAGCCGTCCGCGATCGCTTGCAAATCATCCACATTATAAAGGTACACGTTCTCGAGGAAGTTGACTTCGGGTTCAATGTCGCGCGGAACAGCGATATCGATCAGCAGCAGCGGCCGATTTTTGCGGAGCTTCATCAACGGCTCCAGTTTGACCCGGTCGAGGATGTAATGGGGCGCCGAGGTGCTGCTCACCACAATATCGATATCAGCAAACCGGCTGGCCCATTCATCGAACCGAATGGCTGTGCCGCCGAGCTCGGCCGCAAGCGTGACGGCACGTTCATGCGAGCGGTTGGAAACAATGACACTTTTTGCGCCGCGGGAAAGAAGGGCGCGGGCAGCCTTTTCACTGGTGTCGCCAGCGCCAATCACCATGACGTGCCGGTCGTCCAGCCTGGTAAAAATCTTCTCCGCGAGTTCCACTGCCGCGGACGCCACGGATACGCTGCCACGCTGGATGTTTGTCTCGGTGCGGATCTGTTTCGCGACGTTGAAAGCCTTTTGGAAAGCCTTGTTCAGGATGCCACCCGTAAACTTATTCTGGAGGGCAATCTCATAGGATTTTTTGAGCTGGCCAAGAATTTCTGTTTCGCCGAGGAGCATGGAGTCCAGGCCGCAGGCAACTTTAAACAGATGTTCAATACTGGCTGGTTCGCCGAGCTTGTAGATTTCATCTGTCAGCGGGTCCCGGTAATCATGGATATTTACCAGGAAATCCTGGAGGGCAACGAACACCTTGGCCGGTTCGAGGGCCGTGGAAACATAGAGCTCCACGCGGTTGCACGTGGAAAGGATGACCGCTTCATCCGCCAGGTTTGAATCCAAGAGGAGCTGCAGGGTGGAAGGAACGCGTGCTTCCGAAATGGCAAAACGCTCCCGCACGGTGACGGGCGACGTGTGGTGGCTCAGGCCAATGACGATAATAGCCATGAGAACTACGCAGTGGACGCGGTCGTAACCCAAACCGAAACAGCCGCTGAATTGCGCGCCTGGCTATTTGCCGGAGGGGGGGGTGATTTGTCACGCGGCGAATGAATGTCGGAGAGGAGATAAACGCCCCAAAACGTCAGCATCAGGAAGGCGAATCCGCCGACTGCACCCCAGGCAAAACGGCGGCCCCGTTGTGAAAACCGCCAGCGTGAAACCAGCAGCCCCAGGTAAAGCACCCAAACAAAGACGGAATACAACATTTCCGCGTCGCTGGTGAAATAAACCTTCCGGGTTTGTTTCAAGAAAATCGAACTTACGATCAATCCCGCTGACAAAAGGCAAAATCCCGCCGCGAGGAGGCGTCCCATAATAAGTTCCAATCGTTGGATGGGCGGCAACAGGGAGAAAATAGCGCGTGCCTTGTGGAATTTCAGATCGTGCTCCTGGGTCAGATACATTACCCCGGCGATGGAACTCAGCCCAAATGCACCAAACGATAAAAGAATTAAAGCCTTATGAAGGCTGGCAAGACCTCCCGTGAAATTTGGCGTCCCAGCTTGAACATCCAGCGACGGCATCAAAGCAAAAACCCCCATCGCCAAGAGCAAGGGAGACGCAAAAGCACCAAGGAACCGTAAGCGTGACCAACTGCCGAACAGCAGGTAAGCGGTGACGATGGTCCAGCTAATAAAAGTAGTCGCCTCGTAAAGGTTGTTGATTGGGCACCGTTGGAGGGAGAATCCGCGCTTGAACATTGCAGCGGTATGAAAACTGAACGCCACCAGCAGCAAGCAATAATTAATGCGATTATCCTTCCGGAAGCCCTTCCGGAGTAGGAAAATCGAATAAAGAGTGCTTAGGCCGTATAAAAAAACGGCCAGGTCAAAGCAATGTCTATCGGTGAACCAGGTCACGCGGCTAGAATAAACGAGGAGGAACACCCTGCAAAGGTCAATTGCGCCGGTGAATTCAGCCGATGAGAGAAAAATCTGGCCCCTTTTACGAAAGTTGCTACTCCTGTTAAGGTCTTAAACAACAATATGGCTGCACAAAGTGGCGGGCGGTGGATCAAATGGGGAATCGTGCTGCTGCTTTTAGCGGCGGGCGGGTGGTTTGGCTGGAAATATTGGAAATCTCCCCGAAACACTCTGCCCGAATATCGCACGGCCCAGATCGCGCGCGGCGACATTGTTCAAACTGTCACTGCCAGCGGTCAATTGAACCCCATGCTCAGCGTTCAGGTGGGGAGCCAGGTTTCCGGAATCATCCAAAATCTTTACGCGGATTTTAACACCACCGTTACCCAGGGCATGGTTGTGGCTAAGCTGGACCCTGCCACCTACCTGTCCGCTGTCCACCAGGCAGAGGGTGAGCTTGCCAATGCCAAGGCAGGCCTGGACTTGACCAAGATAGAGGCAAAACGCGCGGAGGAACTGAAGAATGAGAAACTGATCGCCTCCGCGGATTACGACAAAGCCATGGCTGACTTTCACCAGGCCGAAGCCCAGGTCATGATCCGAGATGCCGCCCTGGAAAGAGCCAAGGTTGACCTGAACCGGTGCACTATTTTTGCACCCACCAATGGCATTGTCATTTCCCGCCAGGTGGATGTCGGTCAAACAGTCGCCGCGAGCTTTTCCGCGCCTGTTTTGTTTGTGATCGCCAACGATCTACGCAAGATGCAAATCGACGCCATGGTTTCTGAAGCGGACGTCGGCGGGGTGGAAACCAACCAGGAGGTGCGGTTCACGGTGGATGCTTTTCCGACTCGCAATTTCACCGGCAAGGTGGTGCAAATCCGCAACGCGCCAACCACCAATCAAAATGTGGTTACCTACGATAGCATCGTGGAGGTCAGCAACGATCAGCTCAAGTTAAAGCCAGGCATGACGGCAACGGTTACAATTATCCTCGCGGAGAAAGATAATGTCATCAAGGTCCCCAACGCCGCATTTCGTTTCCGGCCTGCCGACACTTCAGAAAAGAGTCCTTCTCCGGCGGCTGCCCAAGGTGCGAGTGACTCCACCGGACCTCCTGGCCAGCGAACAGGAGGCGGCGCGAATGGTGGAGGTGGAGGGCGCAAACCAGGCGGGGGCGGCGGCGGCGCTGGCAGACAAGGAGGCAAACCTAAAGAAGATCGGTCGCCAGTTCGGACAGTGTATGTGCTTCCTAATGGCGGCCAGAATGGGCCTGACCTCAAGCCAGAGCCTCGCAAAGTTCGAGTGGGCATCAGCGATGGAGCTTTTTCGGAGGTGCTGGAAGGCTTGCAGGAGGGAGACACCGTGGTGGTAGGGCAGAACACCCCCGTGGCTGGGCCGAGTGCAGCGCCCGCGAATCCATTCGGCGGCGGCGGCGGGAGGCGTTTTTGAGAGAGAGCGCACTCCTTTGCCTGAGTATCGCCCTCGTTGCCTTCCATCTTCGGGCCGCGGATCCGTGCGAGACTCTGCAACCAATCTTTGAGCCACCAGCCGAATACGCCAGCAGCGTTGGGTCCCACAGGACGTTGCTGACCGACGCCGCTGGCCACTCGCTGACCAACGCACTCCAATGGCCTGCCAAGCGTGAACAGACTCGTTCGTATTGGGATGCATTGCTTGGCCCGTGGCCTCCGCTGCTTCACTCTCCCCGCCTCGAAATATTACACACTGAAGAGAAGGAGACATACGCCGAGAAACAGGTCCGGGTGGAAATTGCTTCCGGCCAGTTTGCTGACGGATACCTGCTGGTGCCGGAAGGCAAAGGTCCGTTTCCGGCGGTGCTGGTTCCGTTCTACGAACCGGAAACGAGCATCGGCAGAAAGGGTGCGTTGCGGGACTTTGGCTTGCAACTGGCTCGCCGGGGTTTCGTGACACTTTCCATCGGTTCACCGGCGACGCGCGAAAGCCGCCTGAAACGCGCTCCCAGCCTTTGTACTTCCTGGCGTATGTGGCTGCGAATTGTCGCACCGCCTTGGCGGCTTTGCCGGCGGTCGACGGGGATCGCATTGGCATCGTGGGGCATTCTTATGGAGGCAAGTGGGCCATGTTCGCGGCGTGTTTCAATCAAAAGTTTGCATGCGGCGTTTGGTCCGACCCGGGAATTGTTTTTGATGAAAAACGAGCCAACGTGAACTACTGGGAGCCCTGGTATCTCGGCTTTGTTCCCAACCAAAACCGCAAACCCGGATTGCTGACAGTCGAGAATCCCCGCACAGGCGCTTACAAGACTCTGGTCGAGGAAAAACATGATCTTACGGAAGTTCTCGCACTAATGGCGCCAAGACCGTTTCTGGTGTCCGGCGGTTCGGAGGACACCGCTGAGCGTTGGCAACCCCTTAACCGGGTGCGGGAAGTTTACCGGTTGCTTGGGCGTACCCAGGCAGTTGGAATGACCCTTCGGCCCAAACATGACCCCACAGAAGAATCGAATGAGCAATTATATGGGTTTTTCGAATGCTTCCTGAAACCGAAGAAGGGTTAAGCCGAGCGAGGAGCTACGGGCGGGATTGGGTTAACCCAGGAAGGGGCGAAAACGTTCCACATGTTCCACCGTCAGTGGCTTTTCAATACAGGCTAGCACCCCATAATTCATGGTGCTTTGGAGGTCCTCTTTGTTCAGGCCTCCGGAGTAAGTGATGATGGGAATGTTTTGGAGGCCAGCCTGGGTGCGCACAAACTCAAGCACTTCAAGGCATTTGCCATCCGAGAGGCGAAAATCCATAACCATCAAACTGGGAAGGTTTTGTCCAGTCGCGGCGCACTCTTTAAGAAACTCGATAGCCTGCCGCACGGTTGGGGCGACGCGGATGGAAGCAGAAAGCCCTGCTTTCTTAAAAGTTTTGCGGAACCAGAATTCGTCATCCTCCGAATCTTCACAAAGGAACAACGTGCCAGAAGCTGCCTGAGCTGCTGGTTTAAGGCTCTCCGCCGGGGCTCTTGGTAGGGCCTGAGGCATAAATCGATTAACGGACTAAATGGCTGTCGAGTCAAGCCGTGTTTTGCCCAAAAATCCCTATTTTTGGCAGCAAATCAGTGCTTTTCCAAGTTTTGGAGTATTCTTTTCAGTGTTCCCTTACAGGTTTCACCCAGTAGCGGCTTTGGTTACCAACGTGGCATGTTCACAGCAGATAAAAGACTTCAGACGCCAAAGTGGGGGGGTATCGGACCAAATGAGGGCGGGAGTTTGGGATAGCCAGACTTCCGCCCGTTCTTTCAAAGTGGATTCACCGAAGTTTGAGCTTCATCATAGATAACTTCGGTTTCATAGGTCACCTCGTCATTTTCCACCCAATCACCATTCAAAATGATCGAATGATCGAGCCGGCATACCACGCTCGTCCATTGAAACAGTTATTGGTTGCTTTTGATGACGAAGGTTCCGAGGTCGTAGGGGGTTGTGCCTTCGGGGACGGTCACGGTTTGGCTGATGTTGCCAATGTGCCGGTAGCTTCCGGAATTGCCAGTGCCGCTGGGGACCACGGCCGTGATATTGAGGTAGTATTCCCCGGGGGGCAAGTTGGGGACGCGGAAAGTGCCATCCTCCTCGCAAACCAGGCAGTAGGTGATGTTGTTTTGCATCTGCTGACGGCGGTTGGATTCCATGATTGCGTTCTGATATTCCTGGTTGATCCGCTGGCGTTCCTCGAGGGTTGCGTTCGGAGGCGGGATTCGCGGGCGGAGCATGGAAGCGGAACTGTAAGAGGGCCGCAACGTTTGGGAATATAGGTTCCACGAGACGAGTTGGCCGCTCGGGCCGGTACACTCGAGCTTGCCGGTGACGGTGCGACCGGTGCCACCGACCACGACGACGTTGGTCTCGCCCGATTTAACCTCGATCGGGACGCTGTGGGAAAGGCGAGTCGGGCCATAATCGCGGTCCTGGGTTTGATAGCGGAGGCTGACGGTGCGCTGGCCAGGAGGGACGGCATCGAAGGAGAAGCTGCCATCGGCCTGCGGCTTCACCTTCATGTAGGTGTAAATCATTTGGCGCGTTTCATTCGGCCCGGGAGACCAGGAATTGGCGGAGTTCAGGGAGGCATAATATTGAGGCTCTATTTTGTCTCCAACTTTCAGGACGCCCTTCACGTACCCCCACGGTTTAAGCTTCAACTTTGCGCCAGCAAGGAGATCGCTGACTGGCAATTGTCCAAAGCCCAGCTTGCGATGGGCTGCGAGAACAAATTCGGGTTCCAATTTGGGGGTGAGTTCAAACCGGCCGTTGGCATCGGACAGCGCCACTTCATAATCCGAATAGCC
>JAQGOV010000479.1 GCA_028293425.1 Verrucomicrobiales bacterium | reverse complement strand
GCCCACCAGCGTCCAGAATATCGCGCGCCAACCTGCGAGCGCCAGAATTTGCCCGCCGACGATAGGTCCGAGCAGCGGCGCAATGGCCATCACCGCCATGAGGGTGGAAAGCATTTGTGCGGCGCGGTCACCTTCGTACAGGTCCCGCACCATGGCGCGCGCGAGCACCACGCCAGCGCAGGCGCCAACTGCCTGCAGGACGCGCCAGCCGATCATCCCCCAGGCGCTGTCGGCCAACGCGCAACCGGCGGAGCCGATCACGAAGAGGATGAGCCCGAGAGCGACGGGCAGGCGCCGGCCGAGCCGGTCACCAATTGGGCCCCACAGAAGCTGCCCGAGGCTGAAGCCAATAAGATAGCCGGAGATCGTCCACTCCACCGTCCCTGTGCCCGCGCGGAGGGCTCTGCCCATGGTTGGCATCGCGGGCAGGTAGAGGTCCGTCGAGATCGAAGCGAAGCCCATCAGGGCACTCAAGATGAGAAGCACACGCCAGCTATGCCGGCCGGCCTCGGCCCGCGCCGATGGGCTACCGCCCACGATTGCGGCGCATTCGGCGGCATCACCGGGGAAGACAGGAGCAGGAGTGATCCTGAGGTCGCTGGCCGGTATCCCGGTGAGTTTTGAAGCATTTGCATGCGGCGACATAGACTGTAAAACTCTTTGTGGATCCCGGGAACCTAGAGGCGCCACGCGCACGGCCCTGTTCGACGACAGCGTTAGCGGCCGGTGGTGGCCATGAGTTGTTGGGGGTAGCGCTCGCCCTCCACATGGATCTCGGCCGCCGCCCGCTGAATCTCCGCGAGATCATCGGCAGTAATCTGGATGTTTGCAGCGCCAAGATTTTCTTCGAGCCGGTGCAGCTTGGTGGTGCCGGGGATAGGCACGATCCATGGCTTCCGGGCGAGCAGCCACGCGAGCGCAATTTGCGCCGGGGTCGCGTTTTTCTCCCTGGCGATGCGCTGCAGCAAATCGACCAAGGCCTGGTTTTTCTCCATGGCTTCGGGCGTGAAACGCGGCAGGATTTTGCGAAAGTCGTTCTCGCCCAATTTCGTATCCCTGGACATGGCACCGGTTAGGAAACCTTTGCCGAGCGGGCTGTAGGCGACCAGGCCAATGCCAAGTTCCTCACAGGCGTCCAGGATCCCGTTGGTCTCGGGCTCGCGCGTCCAGAGCGAATATTCATTTTGCAAGGCTGTGACCGGCTGCACCGCATGGGCGCGGCGAACAGTCTGCGCGCCCGCTTCCGACAAACCGAAATATTTGACCTTGCCCTCAGCAATCAGGTCCTTGACCGTACCGGCTACATCCTCGATCGGCACGTTCGGATCGACGCGGTGCTGATAAAAGAGATCGATCGTCTGGACGCCGAGCCGCTTCAACGAGGCGTCGCAAACTTCGCGAATGTGCGCGGGTCGGCTGTCCATGCCAGTCTGCTTGCCTGTCTTGGGATCAATCGCGAAGCCGAACTTCGTGGCGATTGCAACTCGGTCACGCACGGGCTTTAGAGCTTCGCCAACCATCTCTTCATTGGTGAAAGGGCCATAAACCTCGGCGGTGTCAAACAGGGTCACGCCGCGATCCGCTGCCTGGCGGATGAGCGTGACGCTTTCCTCCCGGCTAAGCGTGGAACTGTAGCCGAAATTTAGCCCCATGCAGCCGAAGCCAATGGCCGAAACTTCAAAATTACTTTTTCCCAGTTTTCGTTTCTGCATATCTGAACTCCTTTCCTCCATGTTACCACAAGGGGGTTGTCTGCAAAATCCAACTTCCCAATACTTCCGCTTCCGCCTGGGCGGGATGAAAATGATTAGCCGCGAAAAAACAAAATTCGCAAAAGTGGAATGATTCTTACGTGCTGGATTACCTGCTGGTCCACGGTTGTCGGAAAGCTTCCGAGGGGATAACTCCCCAGTGGATTTCTCGTTCGTTGGTGTTGCTCGACTCGATATTGGTGCCAAAATTTAAGCATGGCTGATGATAAGTCGAAGAGAGGGGGTCCTGATCGGGACCGTATTAACATCCATGAAGCGTACGAAAAGCGTGACTGGGCTAAAAAGTTTGGTGTCACCGAGGAAGAATTAGAGAAGGCGGTTAAAAAAGTTGGGCCGATGGCAGCGGATGTCCAAAAGGAATTGAAGAAGTAGGGCGGGGGTACGCCAAGTGCTCTAAGCCCGGCATGATCAAAGCCGGGTTGTTTTTGGCGCTTTTTGGGGTTCTTTCTTTGCAGGCCGGTCCGACCAATTCCATCCTGTTCGTCACCCAAGTCCCCATTCCGGCGGACTTTACGACCATCGGTTCGACCTTCGGCAATCACATGGCCACACCGGATAGCTGCGGTCGTGGCGGCGACTTATATGTCCGATACCCGGACGGCACGGTCAAAAATTTGACACGCGCTGCCGGCTATGGAGTTTGGGGTCCTCAATTTACCAACGGAATTGCCGTCCGCCAGCCTTCCGTTCACTGGAGCGGGAACAAAGCCATGTTCAGCATGGTGGTGGGAGCCCCGAAGGCACAATACGACTACAACACTGTCAGCTATTGGCAGTTGTATGAAATCACTAACTTTACCGATCCTGCCTCGGTGCCGGTGATTACAAAGGTCCCAAATCAGCCGACAAACTACAACAACGTGGCTCCGATTTATGGCACGGACGATCGGATCATTTTTACGAGTGACAGGCCGCGCAACGGCCGACGGAATCTTTACCCGCAATTAGATGAATACGAGGAAGCCCCCACCGTGACGGGGCTTTGGAGTCTGCAACCGACCAACGGGGATCTTTTTCTTTTGAACCATGCTCCCAGCGGTGCGTTCTCACCTTTAATCGATAGCGCCGGGCGGGTGATTTTTATTCGCTGGGATCATTTGCAACGCGATCAGCAGGCGGACACAGATGCGGAGCAGGGCCATATTACTTATGGCGCGTTTAACTGGAGCGATGAATCCACCAATTCGGTCACCACCACGAACCTGGCCGAAGTGTTTCCGGAACCACGGTCGGGCCGGAACGATTTGCTGGCGGGCACCGGGTTAACGGGACATGTGTTCAATCAGTTTTTCCCGTGGCAAATTAATGAAGACGGGACGGGGGAGGAGACGGTGAACCACGTGGGGCGTCACGAACTCGGCGGCAGTTACCTCAACGCGACGTTCAACAATGACCCGAACATCCAGGATCTTTATTATTTCGGAGATCATTACAACACCAACACGATCGACAATTTTTTTGAGATCCGCGAAGACCCACGTGTTCCGGGATTATTCTATGGCATTTCCGCGCCGGAATTTGGAACCCACGCTGCAGGGCAATTGGTTTCCCTGACCGGCGGGACCAATCTGAACGCCTCGGCGATGCGCATCAGTTATCTTACCCCGCGCTCGACCCATTCTCTTGCCACTTCAGCCACGAACATACCGGCCGACCACACCGGTTTTTATCGCAATCCGATGATGACCACGGACGGCTACCTCATTGCCTCGCACACATCCTGGGCGTTGAACGAGAGCAACACAGGTTCCGGGGCATTCCCGGGTTCTCGTTATGATTTCCGGGTGAAGTTCCTCACGTTGAGCAACGGCTTTTACGTGCCGGGCGCGTTCTTCACCGCAGGCCTGACCAACCGCGCCGCCTACTGGACTCCTGACACCCTCGTTACCCAGACGAACATTTTATGGGAATTGGATCCGGTGGAAGTTGTCGCGCGTCCGCGTCCGGCGCGGATTTTGGAAGAGGTCGCGGCGCCCGAACGGGCGGCCTTTACGGCTGCCGGGGTGGACATGGATTTGTTTCAGAATTATTTGC
>JAQGOV010000463.1 GCA_028293425.1 Verrucomicrobiales bacterium | reverse complement strand
AGGCGTCGATGTCCGATTGGGCCGCGCTCGATGTCACCGCGGCGGTGGCCTGGATGCGCGATCGCTACAAAGCCCTGCCGCTGAATTACGTCGGCCATTCGTTCGGCGGCCAGGCGCTGGGGCTGCTTGCCAACAATACCGAAGTATCGCGCGCGCTGCTCATCGCTGCGCAAGCCGGATATTGGAAGCTGATGGCCGCGCCGGAACGCTATCGCGTGTATGCGATGCTGAATCTGGTGGGTGCGCCGCTGACCCGCCTGATGGGCTACACGCCAGGCTGGGGCGGACTGGGCATGGACCTGCCGCAGGGCGTGTTCCTGCAATGGGCCGGTTGGGTCATGAGCGAGCGCTATATGTTCGACGACCCCAGCCTCAAAACCCTGGAGAATTTTCCACACTACAAGGGAGCGCTGCGCGCGCTGTGCATTTCCGACGATCCGTGGGCGACCCGGCCCGCGGTCGAATTGTTGTGTTCGGGATTTACTTCGATCGAACCGGAGATCCTGACCATCACGCCGGCCGACGCGGGCGCCGCCAAGATCGGTCATTTTGGATTCTTCAAGCCCGAGCATCGCGATACGCTGTGGCGGGGTGCGGCGGAATGGATTCAGGCGACGGAATAAACCGCGAGCGGTTAGCCGAAGGCGTTCCGGCATTTCCGAGATTAACCCCTGACCGGACATGCTGCGGACATACCAAAAATCCACGCGAATGACCCACCTCGGACATGATCGCAGCCGCAACGATATCGCAGCTTGCGGCATAGTTGCACTCAAGGCTCCTCGACAACAATATAAAGAAACGCCCCGACTTTACCCTCGCGGTTATCGAATCGATGGGCGATATCGGCAAAGCACGAGCAACTATCGCCAGTTCGAAGCGTGACCGTTTCGTCCCCGAACACGACCGTAATGCGGCCAGCGGCCAGATACATGTGCTCTATGGTCCCCCTGGCATGGGCGGCAAACGGGCCGGCCATCTTGCGCGGTGGAACTACATAGCTGAGGAATTCCACTTTGCTCCCCGGCAATTTCGGTCCGAAATTGTCTCGTTTAGCGCCGCTCTTTATGTCGACGAGGTTCGGCCGTTCGGCCGCGCGGACGACGTGGATGCGTTTGGCCCAGGGTGCCGCGCTGTCCGCAAGAGCGGACATCGGCACTCCCAACGCCTGGGCGAGCGCATCGAGGGTTGAGATCGTCGGTGACTTTGCTTCGCGCTCGATATCGGAAATCATCGACGCGGAGACCCCACTCCGCAACGCTAGATCACGCAGTGTCAGCCTTAGCTCAACGCGCCGCCGCTTGATGGCCTGCGCGAGGCGGGCCGAAATATTGTCCGCTTTAGTGGACATATGGACCTCTATAGTATACGATTGTGCACTATGGCGGAATTACAGCAAAAAACGGAGTCGATGGGAGATATCGCATGATGGTCGTCGTGTTTCGCGCTCGTCGCACGCCCGAGGGGGTCGGCGAGGAGTACAGACATTGGTTCCTGCGCATGAGTGAGCTTGCTTACAAGATGCCCGGCTACATATCCCATAAAGGTTATACTGCGGATGATGGCGACCGGCTCACGTTTTTTGAATGGGAGTCAGCGGAGACCCTGCATGCATGGGCAACCCATCCGGAACACGTCGCCGTCAAAAAGCTGGGCCGTGAGAATTTCTATGCAGAATATCATATTCAGGTTTGCGAGGTGGTGCGCGAGTCGAAATTTAAGCGTGATTGTTGCGGTGCATGAGTCAGGTGATGGCACGAACCGGACGAGCCGAGCGGGTCTGGCAAAAGTGCTGGTTCGGGGCCGTCAGGTCGCATTTTGACCCACAGCGAAAGTCGCGCTGGCTTGTAAACTGCGTCGACAAACCAGATCACCGGGCCAACCATGCAAGATAGCCCCGATAGGTCCGGCAACCATCAAGCCCTGATTGAAGATCAGTTTACGCAGCAGGCGGAACTGTTCGCCAATGCGCCCGCGCTGCACAATGCAGCGGCGCTGGAGTCCCTAGTGCTGGCGGCTGCCCCGAAGATTCCAGAGACCTGCCTGGATGTTGCATGCGGGCCGGGCACCGTCGTTGCGGCGTTTTCGAGCCACGTTCAACACGCCACCGGGTTGGACGCAACTCACGCCATGCTTGTTCAAGCGAGGAAACTTAGTTCCCGTCTGAGATTGCCTAACGTGTCTTGGTACTTGGGCAATGTTGGTGCCCTGCCATTTGCGAATGGCACATTCGACATTGTGAGCTGTCGCTTCGCATTCCACCATTTTGAACGACCGGAGAAAGCATTCGCAGAGATGGTGCGCGTTTGCCGAACCGGCGGTCGGATTGTGGTTTGCGATGCGGTTGCGTCGGATGACCCAGGTAAAGCCAAGGCATTCAATGACATGGAACGCCTTCGTGATCCGTCAACCGTTGAATTCCGGACACTAGCTTTTTTTACAGACTTATTTCGCAAGTACGCCATGCCCTTACCAACATCGTCTTTCTACCAAATGCCGGTGGAAATGGAAGCCTTGCTCAAGACCTCTTTCCCAGCCGGCGATGACAGGGACGGGGTTCGGAAACTACTCGGCGACGCCATTGAAGGAGATTGCATGGGCATTAATTTGCGTAGGGAAGGCGAAACCGTCCACTTCGACTATCCGGCGGCGATCCTAGTCTCAACAAAACCTTGATATTCGCTTTTGGCAATCTTCCGACATGCTTGTTCTTGCTGACAAATGTCCGACGCTGGAAGTGAAGCGCGTTCCTCAGGATCGATAGATATCGACGAAGCCTTTTGGATCAAGATTGACGGAGAGGCCACATGAGCTACCAGACGATCAACTTCAACAAGAAGTTCGCATTATTTAACGAGCAATGGCAGCCGAGAGTCGTGGCTGAAATGAATGACTACCAGTTCAAAATTGTAAAGCTGGAGGGGGATTTTGTTTGGCACGATCACAAAAACACGGATGAAACATTCATCGTGCTAGAGGGTGTTCTGAGGATCGATTTTCGCGACGGTAAAGTTCATATAGCGGCGGGCGAAATGTTCGTGGTCCCAAAGGGTGTCGAACACAAGCCTCATGCCGAACACGAGGTGAAGCTATTGCTTATCGAGCCGCGCGGGGTCCCCAATACGGGCCATGAGGGCGGCGACCGTACGGCGGAGAATGATGTCTGGATTTGACGACAGCCAAGGTCTGTTCATGGCACCTAACGGACATCACCGATCTGGTTGACGATGTCCGGTCTCGGGGGGCAAAGCGGAAGTCGGATTTCGATGGCGGAGGTCCGTTTTTGACCCAAAGCGGACATTCGCCCCGG
>JAQGOV010000449.1 GCA_028293425.1 Verrucomicrobiales bacterium | reverse complement strand
AGAGCGGCGTGTGGCAATTCCTGGGGTATCAAACCGATCATGCAGCTTGGCGTGGATGCACGCTCTGGGACCTGATCCAGCCGTCGTTCATGTTCATGGTGGGCGTGGCGTTGCCCTTCTCGGTGATTAATCGCCAGGGCAGGGGAGAGTCGTTCAGTAAATTGTTTTTCCACGCCATTTGGCGGGCATTTGCGCTGGTCATGCTGGGCGTGTTTCTCTCGTCCTCCGGTAGGCGCCAGACCGATTTCAACTTCGTGATTGTGCTTAGCCAGATTGGCTTGGGATATCCTTTCCTCTGGCTGCTGGCCTGGACGAAGCCGCGCACCCAGTTCATCGCTGCATGCGCCATCCTGATCTTGTCGTGGGCAGCATTTGCGTTCTACCCGCTGCCCCCAAAAGACTTCGATTTTGCTGCCGTGAATTCGCCGGTCGCCACGCAGCAGTTCAGCGGCTTCGAAAGTCATTGGGCGAAGAACGCGAACGCCTTTTCCGGGTTCGATCAATGGTTCATGAACCTCTTTCCTCGCGAGAAGCGGTTCGTGTTCAACGATGGCGGTTACACGACACTGAATTTTGTCCCGTCACTCGCCACCATGATTTTTGGTTTGCTGGCAGGTGGCCTGTTGCTCGGAAACCGTGCCCCGGCGGAAAAGCTGAAGTGGATGGTCGGCTGCGGGGCGGTTGGCCTTTTCCTGGGCTGGGCAATCGACGTGCTCGGGTTATGTCCCATGGTCAAACGGATTTGGACGCCGAGCTTTGCCATCTACAGTTCCGGCTGGGCTCTCCTGATGCTCGCGGTGTTCTATTGGGTCATTGAGATGCGTGGCTATCGCCGTTGGGCCTTCCCACTCGTGGTCGCGGGTATGAATTCCATCGCGCTTTATTGCATGTCGATGATGATGAAGCCCTGGATCCGGGAGCGAATCAAACTCCACTTCGGCCAAAATATTTTCGATCGGTTCGGCACTACCTACACGCCCATGGTGGAAATGGCTTTTGTGCTCCTCGTGCTCTGGTCGGTCAGTTGGTGGATGTATCGGCGTAAGATTTTCCTGAAGGTATAGGCTTCCGGTTGGGGGACAAAGTTCCGAAAAAACGCTGCAACTTCTGGCGCTCGCTTGGGGCTCTTTCCCCATGGTTTTGAAACGGAACCTGGAGGATGTAACCAGCAGCAGGTAAATGGAGGAATTTTATGCCCGAAAATCGTGTCACTGAGGATCCGAAGGAAAAACACAACAAGCCGCCCTATCCCACCCAGCAGCAGCAAACGCCCGGCACCGAAGCCCAGATGTCGCCCAATGCGGACCACGGGGAACAATCGTATCGTGGTGCGAATCGGCTGGCAGGCAAAACCGCCCTGATCACTGGCGGCGATAGCGGCATTGGACGCGCCATAGCCATAGCTTTTGCCCGCGAAGGGGCAAATGTTTCGATTTCATATTTAAACGAGCATGATGATGCCAACGTGACCGCGCACTGGATAAAGGAAGCCGGTCGCAAGGCAGCCAAGATTCCCGGCGACATCGGCAACGAGGACCATTGCAAGCGGATCGTGGAACAAACGGTTCGCGAGTGCGGTGGACTCGATATTTTGGTAAACAACGCCGCGTTCCAGATGACTCACGATAAATTGGAAGATTGGTCTTCCGAGGAAATCGAGCACACTTTCCGGACGAACATCATCTCAATGTTTTACCTCTGCAAGGCGGCGGTTCCGCACATGAAGCCTGGGAGCGTCATTATCAACACCTCGTCCATCCAGGCTTATAACCCGAACCCGCAATTGCTCGCCTACGCGGCCACTAAAGGAGCGATTGCCAATTTTACCAAGGCGCTTGCCAAATTATTGGGCAAACAGGGCATCCGGGTGAACGCAGTGGCTCCTGGGCCGGTATGGACGCCTTTGATACCCTCGACC
Organism: Verrucomicrobiales bacterium; assembly: GCA_028293425.1. Classification (GTDB taxonomy): domain Bacteria; phylum Verrucomicrobiota; class Verrucomicrobiia; order Limisphaerales; family JAQGOV01; genus JAQGOV01. Next base: position 5,803 of record JAQGOV010000449.1, on the reverse strand, counting down.
ATGCCCGAGGAGAAAGTGGAAAAATTTGGAGCCGATACCGTCTTTGAACGAGCGGCCCAGCCGGCCGAGATGGCACCCATTTATGCCTTCCTCGCTTCCAGCGAAGCGAGTTACGTCAGTGGCGAAGTTTACGGGGCAACCGGCGGCAAAACGCCTTTCTAAGCTCCTTCCCGCTAGATTTCTCACCTTTTGCAGGTCTCAGGGCCCCCTGGGGCCTGCAACCCATTTCCCTGAAAGTAGTCGTTGCGTTTATCGCTAAAAGTGGCAGGTTTAGCGCGGTTCAAGAGCGCAGGGGACATGGTAGTCATTGGCTGATTCTTTGTTCCATCTGTGTTCTTCTGAAGGCCCGAAGCCTCAAAACTGCCCCCGACGGTGGTTTGATGCCAAAAGGTTTAAGCATTGCGAGCTAAAGTTGACCATGGTAGTTTGCCGACAATAATTAAGGAAATGTCCGACGATAATTCTAGAAACGACGACAAGAAACAAAAGAATGGCGAATTCCGGGTGCCACCGCGCACTTATATTCTCTGGATCGCTATCCTGGCTGCAATCCCGCTGTTAATGGTGTTTCGTAACAACACCACTTCCAACGAGGAAGTCCTCAGCCAGCCACAATTTATCCAAAAGGTTGAATCCAACCTGATTACGAAAGGCATCATCATTTATGATCCGCAATCTCCGGCGTTACAAAAGGTCCGGGGGCGGTACGTCAAAACCTTGGCCGATGGCGCGCCGGAATTAGACGATAAAGGAATTAAGAAGGAAGTGGCGTTCACCGCCCAAGTCCGTCTATTTCCCAGCCTCGAGGAAAAGCTGCTGAATAGCGGCCGATTCGAAACCAAGCAGCCGAATACAGTGCTGCTCGGGGTGGTTTACAGCCTTTTCCCGATCTTGGTGATTGGCTTGCTGATTTGGTTCTTTTTTATTCGCCAGATCAAAATGGCGGGCAAAGGCGCGTTGAGCTTTGGCAAGAGCAAGGCCCGCATGCTGAGCAAAGAGAAGAATAAGACTACATTTAAAGATGTAGCCGGCGTCGAAGAAGCCAAGGAAGAAGTGGCCGAACTTGTCGAGTTCCTCAAGGACCCCAAGAAATTTCAAAAGCTCGGCGGCAGGATCCCGAAAGGTATTCTGATGGTAGGCTCGCCTGGAACGGGCAAGACCTTGCTGGCGAAAGCCATCGCTGGCGAAGCCGATGCAGCGTTTTTCAGCATCAGCGGCTCTGATTTCGTGGAAATGTTCGTAGGCGTCGGCGCGAGCCGTGTTCGCGACATGTTCGAACAGGCGCGCAAAAACACTCCTTGTCTTATCTTCATCGACGAAATTGATGCCGTCGGTCGCAGCCGTGGCCATGGCCTCGGTGGAGGCAACGACGAGCGGGAGCAGACTCTGAACGCCTTGCTGGTCGAGATGGATGGTTTTGACACCCAGGAGGGCATCATCATTATCGCCGCTACCAACCGTCCGGACGTGCTGGATCCGGCTTTGTTACGGCCCGGTCGTTTCGACCGGCAGATTACCGTCAACTTGCCCGATGTACGCGGCCGCGAAGCCATTCTCAAGGTGCATGCCCGCAACGTGAAGCTTGATCCCTCCGTAGATTTGGCCGTGATTGCCCGCGGAACGCCTGGTTATTCCGGAGCCGAACTGGCTAACCTCTTGAATGAGGCCGCCTTGCTCGCCGCGCGGAATAATAAGAAAGCTGTTGGCATGGCGGAGCTTGAAGAAGCACGCGACAAGGTGCGCTGGGGTCGGGAACGCCGTTCCATGGCGATGACCGATGAAGACAAGAAGTACACTGCCTGGCACGAAGCTGGCCACGCATTGGTGAACGTAATGCTCAAGCACACTCATCCGCTGCACAAAGTTACGATTATCCCTCGTGGCCAGGCATTGGGTGCCACCATGTATTTGCCCAAGCAGGACATTCTGAATCGCAAGCGGAAGGAAATGCTCGATATCATTGCGGTAACGATGGCCGGCCGTATCGCGGAGGAAATTGTTGCCCAGGACATCTCGACTGGCGCCAGCGGGGACATTCAGCAGGCGACCCAACTCGCCCGCTCGATGGTTACTCAATGGGGCATGAGCGATAAAATCGGCATGGTCCTTTACGGCGAGAACAGCGAATACGTGTTCCTGGGTCGCGAAATGACCCGGGGCAAGGACTACTCCGAGCACACCGCGCAGGAGATCGATAATGAAGTAAAGCGCATCATCGACGAAGGGTTTGCGACGGCAAAGAAACTGATCGAGGAGAACCGGGACAAATTGGAAATGATCGCCAATTGCCTGCTTGAATACGAAACCTTGGAAGGCTACCAGGTCGAGGAAATTATCCGCACGGGCAGATTCACTCCACCACCGCCGCCGCCTCGTGACTTGCAGCCTCCGAGCGGGGCACAAGCAGTGACGCCGCTTCCCGAGGTGATTAAGCCCACTCCGCCGAAAATTAATCCCGGCTTGGGTTCACCCGCACCCGCGACTGCTTAAATCGGTAATCTTTTTCAGAGCGCGAACCGTTTCGGTTCGCGCTTTTTTTCTAATAACTTCTGAGATTCCATTCATCCAGAAGCTCACCAGGCAATTCTTTTAGGAAGCGCGAAGGCTGCTGCATGGCATCGCCGGAGTAGCCAGGTGTGACGCGGATGAGCGGATAACTCAGGTAGAGTTCATTCCGCGCACGCGTCACAGCGACGTAGAACAGCCGGCGCTCCTCTTCTTCACCGTCCACCGTTTCGAGCGACCGTGCCGAGGGAAAAAGCCCATCGCAAAGCATAATTACGAACACCACGTCAAATTCGAGGCCCTTGGCCTGATGGATAGTGGAGAGTTTCGCTTGCTCGCTGTCTCGATTGGCCGGCTTATCTTCCTCGGCTTCCAAATTCGTGAGCAGCGAAAGTTGCGTCAGAAAATCCTCCGTGCTCTCGAACTGCAGGGCAAAACTCGAGAGTTGCTCCAGGTCTTCCAGACGCGACCGGTAGTTCGCGTAGGTTTCTTTCAGGTAGAGGTCATAGCCTGCTTCGATCACAATCCGAATCATCGCCGACGCGCTTTTGCGGATGTCCGCCGCTTCGAGCTGAGAAATCGTGATCGCAAATTGTGACCAATCTTTAACCGCCTTCTTTGGGATAGCGGAAGAACTGGCCTGCAGGGCAGCCGCGATTGGGGCTGAGGACTTCTGCGCTTCCGGTTTAGGATTCTGCAATTCCTTGTTGAACTGGCTCCAAAGCTTATCGGCGCCTTTGCCACCGACTCCCGGCAGCAATTGGACAAGCCGCTTAAAGGCCATTTCGTCGCGAGGGTTGTTCACCAGCTTCAGGTAAGCAGTCACGTCCTTGAGATGCGCCTGTTCAAAGAAGCGGATGCCGCTGGTGATGCTGAATGGAATATTTCGCCGCGTCAGTTCCAATTGGAGCTCCAAAGCGTGAAAGTGCGATCGGTAGAGCACCGCCATCTTATTTAAGTCCATCCCCTCCTCTCGAAGCTCGAGCATTCGCTGCGCAACAAACGCTGCCTGCTGGCTGGCATCCCCGCAAGTTACGAGCGCGGGCTTCGGGCCATTTTTCCGGGCTGGGAGCAGCTCCTTGGAGAATTGGTTGATGTTGGCGGAAATTGCGGCATTGGCCAGCTTCAGGATCTCCGGTGTGCTGCGATAGTTGGTTTCAATCTTATAAATTTTCGTATCGGCGTAACGCTTCGGAAAAAGCAGGATGTTCTGGAAATTCGCTCCGCGCCAGGAATAGATACTCTGAGAATCATCCCCCACGACCATCAAATTTTTGTGCCGCGCCGCCAGCAGGTCAATCATCTCGCCCTGGATGCTATTGGTGTCCTGGTACTCGTCTACGAGAATGAATTGGAACTTGCGTTGGTACTGCTCACGGACCTGTTCATTGTCGCGCAGGAGCGTGAGCCAGAGCGCCTGCAGGTCGTCAAAATCCATCACGTTAGCCAGCTTTTTACGTTCCACGTATTTTTGTGCCAGCTTTACCAGCGATGGCGTGAGGTTCGAAAAATAATCGTATTGCTGGGCTACAATCTCCGGGATGGACTTGCTGGTATTGATGGCCATGGAGAAGACTTCCGCCACTACCTCTGGTTTGGGAAAGCGGGTCGCTTTTTGATCCACTTCCGATTCGGCAATGCAGGTTTTCAACAGGTCGCGGGAGTCCTCACGGTCCAGAATTGTGAAATTGTTCTCATATCCAATCAGCGAGGCATGTTTACGCAAAAGCCGGTGGCCGATGGAATGAAAAGTCCCACCCCAAAGGTCGCTCAAAGCCGATCCTAGCAAATCGGCCACCCGCCTCATCATCTCTCGGGCTGCCTTGTTGGTGAAAGTGAGCAGCAGGATCCGGTCGGCGGGAATCCCTTGTTCCAGAAGATAGGCCACTCTGTAAATAAGGGTCCTTGTTTTGCCTGCGCCGGCGCCGGCCAGCACCAGGGCAGGACCTGGCGGGGCTGTCACAGCCGCGTGCTGCTGCTCATTCAGTTCTTTGGCGTAGTCAATCTGGAGATTAACTGGCGCTCGGAATGGCTGGAGCACATATTCACGTGACATACCACATAAAATACGGGGTGCCCTTGGAATTCGGCAACATAACATTTCTCAGCCTTGCCAGCAGGGCTGAGTTTTTGAATTATGGAGGTTATTGACCCTTTAATGAACCGTACTAAGATTAAACCAAACCATCTGCGGGGCTGGTATGCCCTCGCCGCGCTTTGCCTCTTGTGCAGTGGAGGCACCGCCCGCGCCGCACTGGAAGTGCCGACTTTTTCTCCCGCCGGCGGCATCTTTTTAAACGATTTAAAATTAAAAATTACAGCCAAAGGGTCAGCCACCATCCGTTATACGCTCGACGGGTCCGACCCCACTGAAAGCTCACCGGTTTATAGCCAGCCGTTGCAGATCTCGAATACAGCCGTCGTTAAAGCCAGATGCTTCGAAAAAGGCCAATCGGGAGCAAGCGCGGCCGAACTATTTGCCGTGGCCGACGAAACCATGGCGGCGTTCAGCTCTAATTTGCCTTTGGTGATCCTTCACAACGTGAATGGTCGCGTGAATGCCCGCAATGCAGCCCCTTGTTATGCTCGCGTGTTAATTCCTGGCGAGAAAGGCCGGACGACTCTGACCGGCCCAACGGACTTCCAAGGCTTCGGCACGGTCAAACGGCGAGGCCGCAGTTCGCTGGAATACCCCAAAAACTCTTTCACCTTCCACACTGTCGATCTCCACGGGGACGATCTGAAGGTGCCGATTCTTGGAATGCCCAAGGAATCAGCCTGGATTCTTTATGCCCCGTACCCGGACAAGACCCTGATGCGAGACGTGCTCGCCTACGAATTAAGCACGAAAATGGGACATTACGCGCCCCGCACCCGGTTTGTGGAGCTCTTTGTCAGTCGTCCCGGGGCGAAGATTTCCCGCCGAAGCTATGCGGGTGTTTATGTGTTCGAGGAAAAAATCAAACGCGACAAAAATCGCGTAAACATCGCGAAGCTGACTCCTGACCAGAATAAAGAGCCTGAGATCACGGGAGGCTACATTTTTAAGAAAGACCATTCCGACAAGGGAGACCCAGGGTTCAGGACAGACCGGGGAAGTTATTTCTACTACGACACACCCAAGCCCGAGGAAATCACCCGGCAGCAAAAGGCCTACCTCGTCAACTACCTGGATAAACTGGAAGGCGCGCTCTACGGGCCGAAGTTTCGCGATCCAGTGCAGGGCTACGCGGCCTACCTGGATGTAAACTCGATGATTGACCATCATTGGATCGTGGAGTTCAGCAAGAACGTGGAC
>JAQGOV010000424.1 GCA_028293425.1 Verrucomicrobiales bacterium | reverse complement strand
TCCCGGTCGTTCGCGATCGTGAAGGTCGCCGGAAAAGGATCGATCCGAACCAGGTGTGATTCCGAATCCAACCGTGCCCACTTCATGAAAGGCCGTTGCCAATCGTAAAAGAGCAGGCAATTGTCATAATAGTCGGGGAATCCGCCGGTTTTGCGAAACTCGGGTTTAAAATGAAAAACCGGCCCGGCACAGGCCGTGCGACCGCCCTGGCCGAGGACAGGAAACTCCTTCGATTCGCCATAGGGCCAGTAGATAAAAGCCGGTTGGGCAGGTGGCAATACTTTGGAGCCAGTGTTGTTCGGGCTGGTATTGCTAGGGGCCGCCGGATCGAACCTGGGCCCAATTTGTTTAGTGGCAAAATCGTATTTCACATAAGCGAAGTTGCTGCCCACGAAGAAAGGCCAGCCAAAATTCCCCGCTTTGCGTGCCTGGTTGATTTCGTCGTAACCGCGCGGACCGCGCGACCCGTCGCCGCCAGCATCGGGTCCAACCTCTCCCCAGTAAACGATCCCAGTCCGCTCATCGATACTCATGCGCCAGGGATTGCGGCAGCCCATGACATAGATTTCCGGTCGACCTTGCGAGCCGTCCTTGGAGAAGAGGTTTCCATCGGGAATGGTGTAGCCGCCCTCCACGGTTGGCCGAATGCGGAGGATCTTCCCGCGTAGATCGTGCGTGTTGGCGGCCGATTTCTGAGCATCGAAGGGCTCCTGGCCCGGCCGTTCATCGATCGGGGCGTAGCCTGCCGAATCGCCGCCTGGATGCGTGTTATCACCGGTCGAAATGAAAAGGTTTCCATCCGGCCCGAATTCAACGGACCCAGCGTGGTGGCAGCATTCGCGGCGCTGCTCCCCAAACTCGAGGACCTTGATTTCACTCGCAAGATCCAATGTGTCCTTCTGCATCTGAAAGCGGCTCAGGCGTTGCCCGGAGTAATTGGTGGGGGAATAATAAAGGTAAACCCAACTATTGCTCACGAATCCTGGGTCCAGGGCGAAACCCAGAAAACCATTCTCCAGGGCTGTAAAGACTTTGAGTTGGCCAGCGAGGACCACTTCGCGGGTTTCAGGTTTGTAGACCTTCAGCTTTCCCTCGATTTCGTTGAAAAAAATGCGGCCATCCGGCGCAAGCTCCAGCTCCATTGGCTGAGGTAAACTTGTGGCGAGAACCTCCGCTTTGAAACGATAATCAGGAGGAAGTGCCGATTGGGCCACAAAGGTGGGCAACGCTGAAACAGCGAGCACCAGCAGGTTTTGGAGAAGCTTATGCATAGAGTTTTGGTTGGAATGCGGCAGCGTGATAAATATTCATGCCTGATTATGAAGATATTAGGGAGAAAGGATTGCCCCAGCGATTCTCATTTGTTAGACCATTCCACATGAACCCGAATGACGTGCAGGCTTCCCCCAAGGCTGAGCGCATTGATATTCATAGTGACGCCTTCCTCCATACCTTGATGCGTCGGCAGCTTCGGTTGTCCATCGCTTGTGCCGCGACGTTCGTGATCGCACTCCTGGGTTTGCCACTCGCCAATTATTTTCTGCCGGAGTTGATGTCCAAGCGGGTGTTCGGTTTCACAATTACGTGGCTAATCCTGGGTGTCCTGTTCTTCCCTTTTGTTTGGATTATCTCGTTCATCTTCATCAAGCGCTCGATCGCGCTCGAGGAGGATGAAGTGAAGGCCGTCGTGTCCACCTCAAAGTAGTTCATATGCATTCTCTTCCTCTTCTCGCTTTCACTGTCGATCCATGGATTCTTGGGTTCTCATTCATCACGGTAGCCGCAACCATTTACATGGGGTTCTGGTCGGCCAGAAAGTCCAAAACGGCGAGCGACTTTTTTGTGGCGGGACGATCCGTCAGTGTTGGATGGAATGCCTCAGCCATTTCGGGCGAGTACCTCAGCGCGGCTTCGTTCATGGGTGTGGCAGGGATGGTGATGAGCTCCGGATATGATGCGCTGTGGTATCCGGTTTGTTACGCTTGTGGCTACCTGTTCCTCCTGCTTTTTATCGCTGGGCCTTTGCGACGGTTTGGAGCTTATACCATTCCGGATTTTGCGGAAGGTCGCTTCGACTCGCCAGTGTTCCGTAAAATCGCCCTCGTGTTCGTGCTCTTTATTGGGTTATTCTACACCATGCCTCAGATGAAGGGCGCGGGAACGACCCTGGCCTATATTTTTCCAGGTTTGCCTTATTGGGCGGGCGTGGTGCTGGTCGGTGCGGTTATTACACTCAATGTCGCGCTTGGCGGCATGAAAGGCATCACCCTCGTGCAGGCGGTTCAGTATTGGGCGAAGATGTTCGCTATTTCGGTGCCAATTTTTGTACTTTTGGCCGTGTATGGGCCCTACGGGAAAAACCTCGAGCTAAATGGCACCGGAGCTCCCCCAACCGCCCTGCAAAATGCGAATTTGCAGCGCAAGGTCCTTCCAGAAAAGGCGCCAAAAGATGAAAGCTGGATTAGCCCTTTCGGGCCACTCACGACGAAGGCTATTAAAGCAGCAGCCGCCACTTTGCCTGCCGCTGAGCAGAAGGGTTATCTGGACAAGTACCAGAAGCCGTTTTCTCTACTATATACTTATTCTCTCATCATTGCCCTTGTTTGTGGCACTGCAGGATTACCTCACATCCTGGTGCGGTTTTACACGAACCCTGATGGGGTGGCCGCCAAGCGAACTACGATGTGGGTGATGATTCTGATCGGCGTGTTCTATGTCTTTCCGCCGGTCTTTGGGGTGTTGGGACGAAACTTTTTGCCGGAACTTTACGCCGGAACAGGAGCGAAAGGGACGGATAAGATCGTGCTGGAACTTCCGCGCATACTAAACGCGCGCTTCGGGGTGCTCGGTTCAGTTCTGAGCGGCATCACGTGCGCGGGAGCCTTTGCAGCCTTCATGAGCACCTTCAGCGGCCTGCTGGTCTCCATGACTGGCGCGCTGGCTCACGATGTCTACGGTCGTATCCTGCGGCCCAAGTCCACACCGGTGGAACGGATGCGGATGTTTAAATGGTGCGCAGTGATTGTCGGGGCAGTGGCGGTGCTCCTTGGGATGCAAGTGGAGCCACTTCAAATCAATTTCATGGTTGGGCAAGCTTTTGCCATTGCAGCGGCCAGCTACTTTCCTTTGCTTTTTATGAGCGCCTGGTGGCGCGGGATGACCATGAAAGGGGCAGCCACCGGAATGTTGACGGGCGGGATGCTGGCTCTGGCGGGAATCACCTTGACCAGCTTTAGCGATCTAAAATGGATCGAGATGTCGGCCTTTTGGGCGGCTCATCCTCTTTTTCGCATTCTCTGTGAACAGCCCGCGATCTGGGCTGTGCCTCTGGCAATCACACTCATGGTAATTGTTTCAAAGCTCACCTCGCGTGAAGTGCCGGCGGACGTCCGGATGAAGATGCTGGTGCTCCATGCACCGGAAAAATTGGGACTGAAGCAGGAGTATATCCAGGAACATCAACAGGCGCATTGAAGGTGATGCAGGTTGCTGTTCTTAAACCCCTGCTCCACCGAGCCGTCCATATTTGCGGATCTCAGGCCAGAACCAGGCGATGGCGACGACCACCAGGACGGTTCCAATACCACCGGACACCACGGAAGCCACTGGCCCGAAGAGTTGAGCCACGGAACCGGATTCAAATCCCCCAAGTTCATTGGATGTGCCAATGAAAAGGCTGTTCACGGCCGAAACGCGGCCTCGTTTTTCGTCTGGCGTGAGAAGCTGAACCAGCGTGTGGCGCACCACCACGCTAATATTGTCTGTTGCTCCACAAACAAATAGCATGGCAAAGGAAAGCCAGAAGAGTTCGGACAAACCGAATACTATTGTGGCCAAACCGAACCCCGCCACTGACCAGAGGAGCGCCCGCCCTGCCTTCTCCAAGGGCCGACGGTGAGCCAGAATCAGTGCGCAAAGCAATGAACCGGCTGGAAGGGCGGCCTGAAGGAGCCCGAGCCCGCTTGGGCCCACATGGAGTATGTCCTTGGCATAAACTGGCAAGAGGGCGGTTGCTCCGCCGAGGAGAACTGCAAACATGTCCAGGGTGATGATCCCAAGGATGACCCGGTTCTCGAAAACAAAATGGAAGCCCGCGAGGAGCCGCTGAACAGTCATGGGCTCCCGCTGGGTTTCGTTGCGCTGGTAACGGATGAAGCTGATCAGCGTGAAGCACGTGAGCACTGCGAATGTATCAAACGCAAAGATAACGTAGGCCTTTTTCGTCAGCGCAAGCACAGCCCCGCCAATCGCAGGTCCAGCCACGGAGGAAAGTTGGAAACTGCCTGAGTTCCAGGTCACGGCCTTGGCGAATTGCTCGCGGGGAACCAGTTGGGGCAGGAACGAAGAACTGGAAGGCCACATGAAGGTCCGAGCAGCACCAACGATGAACAGGCACGCGTAAATCCAAAACACGTGGGTCTCGAAAATCGAAGTCAGCGTCAGCCCGAGGCTGGCGCAGGCTGTCACCAGTGTCATGGACATGATGATATGCTTGCGGTTGGCCGTATCGGCCAGATGGCCGGCTGGCAAAGTAAACAGCAACATTGGAATCATCTGAGTAAGACCAACCATGCCCAGGGCCATTGCCGAATGGGTGCGCTCGTAGAGTTCCCAGCCCACCGCTACCGTCAGCATCTGTTGGCCAAACGATGCAATGAGCCGCCCGATCAGGTAGAATAAATAGTTGCGGTTGCGCAGAACCGCATAAGGAGTCTCCGCGATAATCCTCTGCTGACCCTGTTTTGATTCGGAGGCAGGATCACCGGACGACATATAAAATACAGCTCACCATCTGGAGAAAGATTAGCGGAGAAGAACGGGAGATCGAGCAAATGCATCGGGCCGCGAAATATTGTGAGGCTCGTTCACTTTAATCCTCGGGCCGTTCGCCAGCAGGCGCCATTTTGACCAGCCGTGGATCGAAACGCCCTAGAACTTCCACCAGGTCTGACTGCGCGGCCATGACCTGGTGAATGTCCTTATAAACCATTGGCACCTCATCCAGTCCCGCGGAAATGAGGGTAACGCCGCGTTCCCGCAGGTGCATGTTCACTTCCTTCCAATTGAAAGTTTGGCTTGCCCTGGTGCGGCTCATGACTCGTCCAGCTCCATGGGAGGCGGAGTGGAGCGAATCGTCATTTCCTTTGCCGCGCACCACGAATCCAGGCGAAGCCATGCTGCCCGGGATGATGCCCAAGGTTCCCTTGCCGGCCGGGGTAGCCCCTTTCCGATGAACGACGACCTCTCGCTGAACGCCGTTGATGAAATGCTTTTCCTTCCAGGCGAAGTTATGATGGTTTTCCAAATCCAGGAGCACTTCAGCTCCAAGATAGCTCGCGATATGCTGGTGGATGAGCGCGTGATTAGCGGCCGCATATTGTCCCATCAATTCCATGGCTGCCCAATATTCCTGCCCTTCCTGCTCATCCAACGAAAGCCAGGCCAGCCGGCTCAGTTCGCGGGGCAGCTCGGGGCGTTTCCTGACCGCAAGCTTGCTATAGTAGTCGCACACAGCCGCGCCCGTGCCTCGGCTGCCGCTGTGGCTCAGCAATGCCAAATAGTCGCCAGGTTGCAAACCAAGACGTGAATCTCCGACTGTGAACGTGCCGAACTCAACAAAGTGATTGCCACTGCCACTGGTCCCAAGCTGCGACCACGCCTTATCCCGGGACTGCTTCGTGATGGGGCTGCAAGACCAGTCGGCTTCGAGCACTCGATGTTCCCTGCGATTCTTGAATACGGCACCCACTCCAAAACGCGTTTCAGCCTCAATCGCTTTTGTTAATCGATCCTGCTTGCGCTCGAGGTCTTTGGTTGGAATATCGAGAATCGTCATCTTCATGCGGCAGGCGATGTCCACTCCCACTGCATAAGGAATCACGGCATTGTCCGTGGCAAGCACGCCCCCGATGGGCAGCCCATAACCCACATGTGCATCCGGCATGAGTGCGCCTGCGAGGGCGACCGGCACCAGGCAGGCTGTTTCCATTTGCATGACCGCTTCGTGCTCCAGTCCTTCGCCCCATTGCTTGTAGGGCACCGGCTTGGCGTGCGCAAAAGGTGCTGGCTGAAGCAGGGCCTTTGCGAACTCCCCTCGCAATGAATCCTGAACATACGCGGCTGGGTTCGCCACAATGGCTGATACTTCCTGCTCCAAGCGCGTTTTATCTCCGCCTCGCAAAACGTAGGTGCTGATGAAATCGACGCCCCGACCCTGGGCTTCGCCCAGCGGAACTCCGAGGCGGATGAGATCTTTAGTATTCATGGAGCTGTTCGAGCCTACACCAATTTAGCCGGGCTTTGAAATATCAGACAGTGCTCCTGATGAAGATTAGACTTCGCCAGGCCTCCCGGGTGGATAAGGGTGTCCTGAGTCCAGAAATAACGGAACTGCCGTTCCGCACGGATATGAGCACCCGCAAGTCACTGACCATCAACCCTTATCCGCACGATTTGACAACGGCTGCGGATATGGAATCAATTAGGGTTGTTAGAAGCAGCCTAAGTTGGCTCCCCTTCCTGGGAGTCAACGCGGGGGACCCAGAATCCCCGAATTACGATTCGGGGAAGGGGCGCAAGGCCACAGGCAACTGTCGCCAAGGTCACTTCCAGGACCAAGCCCGTCAGCTAACCTCGTCGGCAAGTGGAAGGGCGATCCTCTAGGATCCCGATGTCGGGATCCACATGGTCTCCCCGAATCAATCCGCGCACGTCGCGTCGTGACTAAACCCACACGCTTCGTGCCATATCGGAGTTGGCTATGCATGTGTTCATGGTTGGAGCACTCACTTCTCTCGAGTGGGTCATGTTGGTTATCGTTCCTATCCTTCTTTTGGTTGTGATCCTTGGCCCATTTTTTCTCGGGGCCGTTGTGATTCACGAACGACAAGTCGGAGTGGTCGTGAAAAAGTTTTCTCCCCGCAGCCTGCCACCGGGACGCCTGATTGCCCTGGACGGAGAGGCGGGGTACCAGGCGGACACGTTGCCACCCGGGTTGCACTTCGGGTATTGGCGCTGGCAATACCGGATCATCAAAGCGCCCGTAGTGATGGTGCCCCAGGGCGAGATCGGCCTGGTGATGGCTGCGGATGGTCAATCCATCCCACCCGATCGGATTCTCGGAAAGGCGGTGGACTCCGATAACTTCCAGGATGCGCGGCGATTCCTGCTCAACGGTGGCGAGAAAGGCCGTCAGCTAGGGATTCTGACCGCGGGCACTTATCGTATTAACATCGCCATCTTTACCGTCATCACGTCAGCGAACGCAAATGTGCACGGCACGTACCCGGAACAGCTCCGATTGCAACGCGTGCAGTCCGATCAGGTGGGCATCGTGACCACCCTCGATGGTGTGTCGATTGCAGCGGGGGAAATTGCCGGGCCTGTTATTCCGGCTCATGACAATTTTCAGAACGGCCAGGCTTTTATTGATGGCGGTGGCCGGCGCGGCTTGCAGGAGCAGATCCTGTTGTCTGGAACGTGGAACTTGAATCCCTGGTTTGCACAGGTGGAACAGGTACCCATGGTGCAGATCCCAATCGGCTACGTCGGCGTCGTAATCTCTTTCGTGGGCATGGCGCACGAAGACGTGAGCGGCTCCGACTTTAAACACGGCGATTTGGTGAACGCGGGACACAAAGGTGTTTGGGTAACACCGCTTTATCCTGGCAAGCACCCCATCAATACGCGGATTATGAAAGTGGAACTGGTGCCCACGACCAACATTGTGTTGAACTGGGCAAACCGCACTGAATCACACAATTATGACGCCCGGCTCTCCTCCATTACCGTGCGCTCCCGGGACGGCTTCGCCTTTAATCTGGATGTTTCACAGATTATTCACGTGGGTGCGCTGGATGCTCCCAAGGTGATCTCGCGCGTTGGCTCCATGCAGAACCTCGTGGATCATGTGCTGCAGCCGATCGTTGGAAATTACTTCCGCAACTCGGCGCAGGATTACACGGTCCTGGATTTCCTAAGTGCGCGCAGCCATCGTCAGGTGGAAGCCGCGGCGCATATCCGTGTCGCGCTTCAAGCCTACGATGTCCAGGCAATCGATACGCTGATCGGAGACATCAATCCTCCTGCCGAGCTGATGACCACACAAACAGATCGCAAGATCGCCGAAGAACAGCGCAAGACTTATGAAGTGCAGGAAGAGGCTCAAAAGCAGCGTCAGCAATTGGTGCGACAAACCTCGCTTGCGGATATTCAGCACCAGGTGGTGGGTGCTGAACAAGGCGTGAGCATTTCCGAACTACACGCCAATGCACACATCAAGCAGGCAACCGGTGAGGCCGAGGCGTTGCGGTTGCGAGCTTTGGGTGAAGCGGAAGCTATCCGTGCTACTGGCCAGGCGAAAGCCGAAGCTTACCGCGCTGGTGTGGAATCGCTGGGCTCCCAAAGTTATACAGTGATGCAACTGATGCAAATCGTTGGTGAGCGCAACGTGCGGATCGTGCCCGATGTGGCCGTGAGCGGAGCGGGCGGGACCACTGGTTTGGTGGATGGCCTGCTGGGGCTGATGCTAAAGAATCAGTCTAAGACTAAAGATAATTCCTGAATTCCCTTTCAGGAGGATAAAGGTTCGGGCGGCAGACGCCAAGGAGGTGGAGGTTGGGGAACCCCGCTGAAGAAACGATCCACCACCCGAACAAAGTCATTCTGAGGATGAGAGCGTTGCCAAGTGGCTGAACCGCTCAACCGCAACTACCAATGTGGACATAATGCATGGCATTGGGTGGTCCTGCTACTAGGATTTTCCTAGGTGGCAAGCCGCTAAACCTGGATCACGCCCGCTCGAATGGCATAGCGCACGAGCCCAGGGACATCGCGGATAGCCAATCGTTCCATCAATCGAGCCCGGTGAAATTCGACCGTTTTCGCACTGAGCTTGAGTTTGTCTGCTATTTCTTTTGTGTTCCTGCCTTCTGCAATGAGTTTTAAAATGGTCGTTTGCCTCGTGGTCAGTTGCTCCAAAGGAAATTTACCCTGTTTAAGGAATGCACGGCATGCATCCTCCACCTCTTTTGGCAACGCGGGCGTTAAAAAAAACTGACCTTTTTTAACCGTCATAACAGCCAATTCCAACTCGGACGAAGTCGAACGCTGGCAAAGCACTCCTCGAACACCTGAATGCAACATTTGGAGCAGGTACTCGGCGCTTGTGTTAATCGTGAGGATGATCACCGGCACCGCCGGGATCCGGTCGAGAATTCGCTTGGCCAAGGCAACCTCGTCATATGCAGACACGCTCAAATGAATGAGCACCAAATCTGGTTTCTTGGCAGCCACCACGTTCGGCGTCTTTGGGCCGAGGGTGGTTTCTCCGATAATCTCGAGGTCAGCAATCTTTTCCAGCAAACAACGGAGGCCTGCGCTAACGAGAGTTCTGTGGTTAACGAGCAGTATCTTAGTTTCCTGAGTGAAAGCTGGGGTCTCAGACAGTTTCATGGAAAAGCCGCCTCATGGGCTTTGGCCATTCCGCACCCAACGCCTCCGGACCGGCCATGCTGTCGTTTTTGGATTTTCCTACTGTAAAGGATCATTCGAATTAGCCTTTCTACACCACTCTATCAGTGTTCTTGATTACCACAAAATTGCCATTTGTTGGCGTTTCAAGACCTTGTGGCTGTTTTGGTTAAGGGCCTTGGATAAAATGGCCTTTTTCCACAGGAGTGCTACTAGGTTTTTCCTAGCAGTGCTCAGCCCCATTTTCGTTTCATAATTTTCCTGAGTGGTTAAACTCAATTTCTGCACTATTCTCTGAAAATGCTGACATCATTTTTCCGGCTGATTTGTGTGCTGTCTGTCCTGCTGGCCAGCTCTGCTGGGTTTTCTGCCAATATATTCGAGGAGCTTGGGCTGAAGCGTCCGTCCACTCCAGCAGCACTCAACTCTCTTTCAGAAGAACAGGTGGTAACCGGGTTGAAAGCGGCACTTGCCTTAGGAGTGCAGCATGCAATCACGAATCTTGGTCAGCCAGATGGGTTCTTAAAGAATGCTCAAGTTCGCATCCCGCTCCCAGAAAGCATGAGAAAAGTGGAGAGTGGCCTTCGAGCCGTTGGGCAGGGCCCTTTAGCAGATGAGTTTATTACCGCTATGAACCGGGCCGCTGAGCAGGCGGTGCCGGAATCTGTGAATGTCCTGAGCGACAGTCTGAAACAGATTTCGATTGCTGATGCCAAAACCATCCTAAGCGGAACGAACACCGCAGCCACCGATTATTTTCGCCGGACCACGAGCACAAATCTTTTCTCCCGGTTCTTGCCCATTGTGAAAAAAGCCACGGACCAGGCTGGGGTAACCTCTGCTTACAAGCGTGTCCTCGATAAAAGCAATATTGGGGGCTTTCGTCTCGGTAATTTTGGTGGATTGGGTGCCCGGAATGAACTCGATATCGACTCGTACGTTACCCAGAAGGCATTGGATGGGCTTTTCATCAAAATAGCGGAACAAGAACGGCTTATTCGGGAAAACCCAGCCGCTCGCACCACGGCTGTACTCCAACAGGTCTTTGGTGTCTTCAATAAAAAATAGGTTCTCGGGCTATAGATAGCCGCGGAGACTTCTGCCGGATGCGCTTGATTCCATGAACGGTTTGCTCTACCAAGGAGCCAACAACCATGAAATCACACTTCGCAGCTCTGGCTCTTCTATTTTCAGGTCTCGTGTTCGCCCTCGCGGATGGCGTGCAGGACAACCTCCCGGACAAAGTTCGACGCGTACCGCCTCCTGGCATCAAAGTCTCAGAGACGGATCGCTCGGAGTTGGAGACCGGGATTCAGAACTTGGGAGAAGAGATTGAGGCTCTCCGTGGCCAGCTCAAAGGAAAAGCCCTGTTGGAAGTGCTGCCTGATGTGCAGATCTTTCACAACGCGGCTCGGTATGCGCTCATTTACAATGAGTTTTTCAAAAGCAACGAGGTCAACACCGCGAAACTTTTGTTAAAGCAAGGCCACGAACGGGCGCAGCTTTTGAAGGAAGGCAAAGCACCTTGGACAACCACAAATGGACTCGTGGTCCGCGGATATGTGTCCCATGTGGATGGGTCCGTGCAACCTTACGGCCTGGTGATCCCTTCCTCATGGCAACCAAATGCTTCGCATCCATTCCGGCTGGATTTCTGGTTTCATGGCCGAGGTGAAACATTGAGCGAGCTGGACTTCATCAATGGGCGCCAAAGGTCACCCGGGGAGTTCACACCGCCCAATACCTTTGTGCTGCATCTCTACGGCCGTTACTGCAATGGCAATCGATTTGCCGGCGAAACCGATTTATTTGAAGCCTTGGAAAACGTGCGCAAAAGCTATCCCATCGATGAAAACCGTCTTGTGGTGCGGGGATTCTCCTTGGGTGGAGCTGCCTGCTGGCATATGGCGACTCATCATGCGGGGCTTTGGGCTGCCGCGGCTCCAGGTGCGGGCTTTTCGGAGACTGCCGATTTCCTGAAAGTGTTTCAGAAGGAAACGTTAAAACCGACGTGGTATGAACAGAAGCTTTGGCACTTGTACGATTCCACAGATTATGCGGTTAACTTGGTTAACTGCCCAACGGTTGCCTACAGCGGAGAGATTGACAGCCAGAAACAAGCGGCTGACATGATGGCTAAGGCGATGGCTTCCGAAGGAATTGAAATGACACATATCATCGGGCCGAAGACCGCCCATGCTTATGAAAAAGAAGCCAAAAAGGAAGTGAGCCGACGTATTGATGCCATCGCAGAGAAAGGCCGCAACCCCGTCCCAAACACCATTCGCTTCACCACGTGGACTCTACGCTACAATGAGATGCTTTGGCTTACAGTTGACGGATTGGACCAACACTGGGAGCGCGCCCGCGTTGATGCAGAATTCTCCTTGGCCGAGAATGCCATCAAAGCTGCCACTAAAAACGTGAGTGCGGTCAGTTTTCACTTCTCTCCCGGCCAATTTCCTCTCGATCTCACTCGGAAACCTCTCATCGTTTTGGATGGACAAAAGCTCATTGCGACCAGACCCCTCAGTGATCGATCCTACACAGCTTCGTTTCACCGAGAAGGAAAGAAGTGGGTCCAAACCAGTTCTGAGCAAACCGGCCTCCGGAAACAGCATGGACTTCAAGGTCCAATCGACGACGCCTTTATGGACAGCTTCCTGATGGTCCGTCCCACTGGTCAGCCCATGAATGAAAAAGTTGGCGCGTGGGCTACAGCAGAAATGGCCCATGCAACGAATCACTGGCGCCTTCAATTTCGCGGAGAACCACGCGTGAAGAATGATGAAGATATCTCCGATGCGGATCTGGCGCAAAACAACCTCATCCTTTGGGGCGACCCTATGAGCAATAAAGTGCTTGCGAAGATTGCGGACAAATTGCCTGTGCAATGGAACGCAAAAGGCGTGGATCTTGGCAAAACCCATTTCGATTCCGGCAATCATGTCCCGATCCTGATCTATCCAAACCCGTTGAACCCAAAAAAATACGTGGTTCTCAACAGCGGATTCACGTTCCGGGAATACGATTACCTCAACAACGCCCGCCAGACAGCTAAATTGCCTGATTATGCAATTGTAGATCTTAACGTTCCCGTCTCCTCTCGCTTTCCAGGTGGTGTGGTCGAGGCAGGCTTCTTTGGTGAGCACTGGGAGTTAACTGCGAAACGCTAGATCAAGAACTGCGAGTCGAACATGAAGCGTTGTTAGTAGGGCTGCAACCGTCGGGCCATAGTCGTGACCGTGGCAGGACGGA
>JAQGOV010000419.1 GCA_028293425.1 Verrucomicrobiales bacterium | reverse complement strand
CGAACGAGCACGTATACCTTTGAAATTTCCCAGGGGAGCGCCAACTCTGTGCTGGACGTGCTCGCCAACGACTTCCTCCTTCCGACGACACCCGGATCGCTTACGATTACAAATCTGGATACCACTGGGCTCAAGGGAATTGTCGCTCCCAATAATTCCGCTGCCGGAAATTTCCTTTTTTACACGGCGCCAGCCGGTTTTATTGGTACTGAGATTTTTGGATATACCTGTGTCGATAGTTACGGCAACACCGGCTCCAACACAGTGACCGTAAAGGTCGGCAGACTGCAGCCTAACTCTGATATTTTTTCCGTCCTCTCAGATTCATCGAGCAACCAACTGGATGTGCTCGCGAACGACATTCCTTTCCCGGACACCAATAGCGTGAGGCTCATCATGGGGTTGAGCCAGCCGGACCAGGGAGGAAGCCTTAGTGTCAATCCGACAGCTAACAGAGTCATTTATTCTCCGAGTAATCATTTCGTCGGCACCGAGAATTTCTTTTATCAGGTGTCGGATGATAGTGGCAAAACCTATATCCAATCGGTTGGGGTCAAGGTTGTCCGATCCGGATCCGACCGCGATACCAACATGGTCCTAATCACTGTCACGGGCGTGAACGATGCACCCACCATTACAAATTCCGTGCCGCCTCTTCTCATCACCGACAAGCAGACCGGCACCCCATTTGCCAATGTCACCATTGGCGATGTAGACGATCGTGGCAAGGAACTCCTCACCGTTACAGTGATCATTGATAATGTGGCCAAAGGCACTTTGAGCAACCTGGGAGGATTCATCCAGGGGCCGCCTGGAACTTACATTATCAGCAACCTCATGCCTACAAACGTGACCGCGGCCATTCGCGCACTCGTTTTTATTCCAACCGAGAACCGGATTATCGTCCCCACCACCGAAAATACTTTCTTCACTATCCTGGCGAACGATTCACACGTGACCACCAGCAACACAGTGGCTCAGACGGTGCTGGCGGTAAATGATCCTCCCCTTTTGACGGGTACGGTGGCGGGTTTGCGAGTATATAACCGGGGTACAATTCGACCGTTCTACTCGGTTCTTATCACCGAGGTGGATGACAGCCGATTGCAGCCGCTTATTGTGCGCGTTACTTTCGACGGCACGCATGGTTATTTTACTGGCCTGAGCGGGTTTTCCAGCAACGCCCCCGGTAATTATGTAATCACGAACACGGCTGCCGCTGCCACCCTCGCGCTGCGCAGCTTGCTTTTTGTTCCAACCACGGCCAACCGCCTGACCAATGGCATTACCGAAACCACCCGATTTACCCTTTCCGTCAATGACGGCTTCGCCTCCCCCATCGTCGATACCAACACTACCGTCACAGCTATTTCTGGACTGGTCGCCCGCCTGCAACAAGGCCTCAGAGGAGAATCTGATTCTGACGATATGTACGGTGGCGCAGTTGCCGCCACCCGGGATTTTGTCGCTGTCGGCCAGCCGAACGATGATAACACCAACGGAACTGGTTCCGCCTATGTCTATGCCCGCCAACTCGATGGTTCGGAGGCATGGACGGAGACCAAAAAAATCTATCCTCCCGGCGGACGTAATGACGACCACTTTGGCTCTTCGATCGCTATGAACGGAGATTTCCTGGTCGTGGGCGCTCCCCAGGACGATACCCGTGCGCTGGATGCCGGAGCTGTCTATATATTCTCTCGTAACCTGGGTGGCAGCAATCAGTGGGGCTTCATGGCCCGCATTGTTGCTTCCGACGCTGCTTCCTCCGACATGTTTGGAACATCGGTGGCTGTGGACGGTGACACCATTGCGGTCGGTTCTCCGGGAGACGACGACCGAGGTTCCAGTTCCGGTTCCATCTATGTGTTCCTGCGCAACAATACGAATTGGATCCAAAGCCGTAAGATGACAGCATCGGATGGCGCCTCTGGTGATGAACTCGGTGCCAGTATTGGGTTAAACGGGGACACTCTCGTCGCCGGAGCCCACCACCGTAACCAGGGAGCTTCCGATTCGGGGGCGGCTTATATTTTCTCACGGCACCTGGGTGGAAGTAATTTGTGGGGGCAAGTCAAAAAGCTTCTTCCCAATGATCCGGGCGCCGACGATGAATTCGGCTTCGCGGTGTCCGTGGACAAAGATATCATCGCTGTTGGAGCCCCTTTTAATGATGATATGGGTGGCGACTCCGGCTCGGCTTACTTGTTTTCCCAGAACCAGGGCGGCACCAATCAATGGGGTTTGATCAAGAAACTACTTCCTTCGGATGGAACCAGCTCTGATAATTTTGGATATGCCATCAGTGTGGATGGCGACAACGTTATCATCGGTGCTCCGGACGACAGCGCCAATGGCAGCGATTCTGGTTCTGCTTACATGTTTTCGCGAAATGCCGGAGGAGCCAGCCAATGGGGGCAAACCGAAAAGTTCATCCCTGGAACCAACGCTTCTGGCGGCCACTTCGGAACCGCCTTGGCCGCAGACCGCAACACCTTGATCGTAGGCGCGCCATCCGAATCTCCGGGCACCGGGAAATACGGGTCCGTTTACATTTACCGGCTAAAATACGGCAACGCGCCCATGTTCCTCAATCCTGTGCCTGACCAATCGGCTCGGCCCAACCTGGCCTTTAGCTTTGTCCTGCCGGCGAATACGTTCGGAGAAGGGGACGCACCCGAGGTGCTTTCGCTCACTACAACTCCGCTGCCTGTTTGGCTAACCTTTAATCCTTTGACAGCCACCTTCAGCGGCACCCCCAGCAGCGCTGACGCGGGAACCTTTGCAATCACCGTTGTTATTACGGATGATGATGATCAGGTGGCTTTTGCCTCCTTCCGCCTCTTTGTTTCTGGCTCTGCTCCTTTGGCCCCACCTATACCAACGGCGCTTGCCCTATGGCGTGAGATGTCGTTTGGCGCACATGTTCTGGATCCCTCTCAGGAAGCAAAAGTTTGGGGGAATAATGCCGATCCCGATCACGATGGGCTCAGTAATCTGCAGGAATATCTCTACGCCTCGAACCCAATGGATCCGTCTGACCATGGTCAGAGTTTGACCATCTCGACCGATGCCTCGAGACAAGTCCTGGTTTCCTACAACCGGCGGACGAACGACCCTCGAATCACCTACTTCCTTGAAACGTCCCTGGATTTGCTCAACTGGTCCGAGGTCGATTTATTAACACAACCAGAATCAGCGGAAATACTCAGCTCTGGAATTGAACGTGTCACGATTCCATTAAGCCCGCCAACTTTGGTTGACGCTGGCTTCTTCCGCGTCCGGGTTGTTTACGCGCCGTGATGATAAATCGGCTCGTTCGCCGAATCCTAGCAGCCATTGTTCGATTACCGGTCTCCAGCCGGTTCTCGGCAATCAATGGTTTTTAACTTCGGGAAATCGCTGCGAAAGGTCCTTTTCAATCTGATGATTGCTCGGGGTCCCACATCCAAGCCACCAAAGAGCCAAATTCTTCTAACGATTGCTCTTTCGGGTGCTTTGCCATTGTTGATGGGGTTAATTGCCTGGCTTGGAACAGCCCCTTATGTAAATGAGCCTTTGCATTCCGCGGTGGAACTCGTGGGCGGGTGCATGGCGATCGGGCTTGGCAGGTGGTGCGCGCGAGAGGACTTGAACCTCCACTCCTTGCGGAACCAGATCCTAAGTCTGGCGTGTCTGCCAATTCCACCACGCACGCATCCGGACGCAAAGATGCCATAATTCCCCGTAAGCTCAAGCTCACTTTTTGGCACCTGCTGGAAACGGGAGAAACCTCTACTTTAAATCTTCCAGCACCGCTTTCAGGCGATTTCGCAATCGAAGGCGTTCTCCTGCTAAGGGGAGGAGTCGAATGCGGCGTTGGACCATCCTGGCCTCTGCTATTTGTAATCGAAACAATGCGCCAGCAAATTCTAAATCCTTCAATCGACCAGCTGCCAGTTTGCTAACAATCAAGTCATGAAGTTCAAGACAATGCAGCCGTACTTTGCCAACCCTGAGAAGTTTTAGGCGATTCTCCCATCCGTGAGGCAGATTTGCGACCTCCGGCGTCACCACATCCACATAGAATCCACGCGCGCAAAGCGCGATCCGCGGCCTAATTCAGCATCCAAAACATTCGAGGTTTCAGGTCTGGTTCGGGGATACAGATCACACTCCTGAGACAAGAGAACCTCTGCGGGAGCACGACGGCAGGAAGCATGCACAGCTTGCGAGCCAATCAGAAAAAAATCTTGCTCTCGAGCAACCCTGCTGGCTGCCTTGATGGCAAGCTCAAGCTCCTTTCTTTTCATGACTCGTGCGTATCGCTTCGCGCTCGGCCTTTGTCAGTACTCCCGCGAAGGGACTCGATTGTCGGAGGCGACGAGCCATTGGTGTGTCGCTACAAAGGAATTTAGCTATTTCGACTGCGTTTAGCCGCGTCAGTATGCTGTTCCATTCTTTGAAAACCGGTCGGACATTAGAGCCGTCCAGTTTGGTCCATTTGCGCAGATTCCGGCGAGCGAGGGGAAGGATTCGACTGTCCTGACGCAGTTTTCTTGCGATCATCCGGTCTTGGTCCGCATTGATTCGATCAATCAAAAAATGTGAGTGCCGACAATTCACGTATAAAGTCTAATTTTTTATGCAACTTTATGGCCAGTGCTATCGGTAGACTCTCCGGTATGAACGTAAACGGGTCCCTTTAATGTTGGGGTTTCCGAACCGGGGGAATATTTTGATCCTGGTAAATTTTGGGCATCACTTTGTTCCCAATTTTAAAAGCCAATAGGCCGAATGTGAGACTGCAACCAAGAATTCCGAGAATGAGGGAGAAGCCAAATCGCTGTCCGAATGTCAGAATGCGGGCTTCGTTGTTGTGGGCTTGGTAGGCAACGGCGATTGTCTCTCCGACGTGAAAACCAGGCGGGCTGGAGGAATAGCCGCGAGTGAAGGTTTCTTCACGACCCTCAAACGTTTTGTAGCTGACTCGGGGTCTGTAGGTCATGCCACCTTTGTTGCCGCGGCTCGCGATCATCTCCACCACGGTTCCGTCCGTTATGTTTGCGCTCTTAATCCAAACGTGTTCACGAACCGCCATGAAGATTGCCAAAGCCAGCAAGCAACATCCAATTATAAGAAAAATCATAAAGCGCATGGGCTTCCTCAATAAACCTTCGGCTGTTTTTGGATCAAAATGAAGCCAAGCCAAAGCCTCGAAGGCGCATACCAACCCAGGCTGCTCAGGCAGGATGCCAAACTCGGCCTGTTCTAGATTAACCCTTTCTTCTTCAAGACCGACTCTATCGCTTTGTCCATCATCAGGTCCGCCAAAGGCTTCGTAGCTTCGTCCAGGGCGGAATTAGCCGCTTTCAACCTTTGCGCATCCCCTGTCTGAGTAGCCGGATCTTCCGTCGCCAAGGCTTCCTCCAACCCCTTCACCGCCGCTTCCAATTGCGCACGGTAGTCCGGTTCCAAGTCGTTAATGCACTCCGCCATGCCCTTGCGTGTTGCTCCCAGCGTATCCTTGGCCCGGAGCTTAGCTTCAATCCATCGCCTTGCGGCCATATCGTCGAACGCGTGCTCGACGGATTCCTCAACCATCTTTTGCACCGCCGAATCCTCTACATCCACGGCGGATGTCATCTCCACAATCTTTTGTTTGCCAGTGCGAATGTCGCGAGCGAGGACGTGCAGAATGCCATTCGCGTCGATCTCGAACTGGACCCCCACGCGTGGTACACCCTTGGCGGCAGGTTCAAAATCGAGCGTAAATTTGCCCAGACTCCAGTTGTCCTTGGCTCGCTCACGTTCGCCCTGCAACACGTGGATAAGCATATCCCTTTGGTTGTCCACTGCGGTGGTGAACATTTCCCCTGCTTTCACCGGAATAGTTGTGTTGCGAGGAATGATCACGTTCATCAATCCCCCGAACGTCTCAATTCCAAGGGAAAGGGGCGTGACATCCAAAAGCAGCATGTTTTGAAAACCACCGCTCAGGATTTCCGCCTGGATGGCGGCTCCCAAGGCTACGGCCTCATCCGGGTTCTGAGACGTGTTCAACTGCGGACCTTTGGCTCGATGATAATCTGTTCCTAAACGCAGCCCACCACGCTCCTCTCCGAACTCCACGCAGCCAAAAAGCTCAGAAACAAAGTGCCGAACCAGCGGCATGCGCGTTTGACCGCCGACCAGGATCACCTGGTCCAGGTCCTTGGCCTCCAGCTTGGCATCCCCCAGGGAGCGAATGCAGTGCGGGCGCGTCCGCTCAATGATGTCCTTGGTTAATCGTTCCAATTCAGAACGGCTCAGCACGTAGCTAAAGCTAAAAGATGGGGTGAGAAAAGGCAGGGCGACCTCAACCTCGGCTTCGGTCGAAAGCCGGATTTTCGCCTGCTCGGCTGCTTCGCGCAGCCGCGACAAGAGCGGCAAATCCTCGTGAACATCCGGTCCGCCACCCGTTTTGATCTTCTCAGCCAGGAAATCAATCACGCGTTTGTCCAAATCATCTCCGCCCAGCCGAGTGTTGCCGTTGGTGGACAGCACCTGGAACACCCCTTCGTTTAATTCGAGGATCGATAAATCAAACGTTCCACCTCCCAGGTCATAAACGGCAATCCTTGCGTGCTCCTTCAACTTGTCCAATCCATACGCCAGCGCGGCCGCTGTTGGTTCGTTGATAATTCTTTCAACCGTGAAACCAGCTAATTCCCCCGCTCGCTTGGTGGCATTGCGTTGAGCGTCGTTGAAGTATGCCGGCACTGTGATGACCGCACGAGACACTGCTTCGCCAAAGTAGGCTTCTGCATCACACTTCAGCTTTTTCAAAACCTCCGCTGAAATTTCTTCGGGTGTCCACGCCCGGCCATGCAAGTCAATGGTGACCGGTCCTCCTCCTTCTCCGAGCACCGGGTAGGTCACGAGCATTTCTTCACGCGGAATCTCCGCGCCCCTGCGCCCCATGAAGCGTTTGACTGAGTAAACCGTCTCGGCTGGTTTGAGCACCCGCACGCGATTGGCGGCGTGGCCCACCACGGACGCTGCTTCCGGCCCGGGCACATGCACCACCGAAGGCGTCAGCCTTTGCCCGTCAGCATCCGCCATGACCAGCGGAATGCCCGAATCCACCGTCGCCACCAGGGAATTCGTTGTCCCCAAATCTATCCCCACGATCTTACTCATGCCGTTATGGTGGCATGAAGGTTGAGCAGAGGCAAAGGGAAGAGGCGGGAATCAGCCCTTCGATTTTATCCCGCGGAGATATTGATCAAACCAATCCGCAAAAAGCACCATGTCCTTCTCCATGCCCGGCCAGCCGTGGTCCTTGCCTTCGCGAACGATCAGCTTATAGGTTGCTCCAGCGTCCTTGCATTTCTGCTCGAAAATACGAGCCTGGTAGATGGGTACCTGTTTGTCCGCATCTCCATGGATAACGAGCGTGGGAGCCATTTTGGCTGTCACATAGTTAATCGGGGAAATTTCTTTGCCAAGTTCCTTGCGGCCTGCCTCCGTGGCATTACGGGGACCAAAAGCAGGCGAGAATTTTTCAGTGGGACCGAACCCGACAGCATCGTCGCCTTCGTTGCCCCAGTTCAGAAAATCGGTTGGTGGATAAAAACAGGCCACCGCTTGCACGGCGCTGCTTTCAGCTTCCACAGGGTCTTTTGCGTCCCGTTTGCCAACCTTCCCTTGCGTTCCCATCGTGAGCGACAGATGTCCCCCTGCGCTTCCGCCGGAGATGCCCAAATGCTCCGGGTCAACGCCATACTGCGAAGCGTTGTGGCGAATGAAACGAATTGCGCGGTGGATGTCCTGCTTGATTTCTGGAATCTGAAACTTGGGCTGTGAACCATGGACCACGGCGAACACAGTGTATCCACGATCGAGAAGGGGCTTATACGAACCTCCATTGATCGCTTCCTTGCTCGAGAAAAATCCGCCGCTCACCATCCACACTACGCCGTATCCATTTGGCTTGACTGGCTGGAACACGTCCATGGTGAGTGCCACCCCAAACTTCCTGCCGTAGATAATGTCCTCGGTCCGTTTAACACCGGATTGAGCATAAACGGAGCAGGCAGTGAGGAGAACGCAAAGGAAAAGCGCGATTCTGTTTTTCATAGGGCTGGGGGAATAATGGCGGAGAAGCGGTTTGGTATGCAACCGCTATTTCCAACCCATGCGGGCTCGTCCCGCGTCTCTTTTAAACGTTAAACTTAAAGAGCAGCACATCCCCATCCTTTACCACGTATTCCTTGCCTTCCATGCGGTAAAGACCCTTTTCGCGAGCGGCGGCTACCGAGCCACATTTCACCAGGTCATCATAGGCCACCGTTTCTGCTTTGATGAATCCACGTTCAAAATCGCTGTGAATCACGCCCGCAGCCTTTGGTGCCGTGTCGCCCACGTGGATAGTCCACGCGCGCACTTCCTTTTCACCGGCCGTGAAATAAGTGCGCAAGCCGAGGAGATGATAGGTCGCGCGGATCAACGCACCCACGCCCGATTCCTCCACACCCAGTTCCTTCAAAAATTCCTTCGCTTCGTCTGCGGAGAGGTCGATCAGATCGCTTTCAATCTGCGCGCTGATGACCACAGCTTCGCAGGCAAGGTGTGCCTTCACATACTCGCGCACCTTCATCACGTAAGGATTCTGGTCTGCATTCCTCAAGTCCGTTTCCTTGACGTTGCAAGCGAAGATGGTGGGTTTATCCGTGAGCAGGTAAAAGTGGCGTGAGATGGCCTTTTCCTCGGGCGTCAGGTTGGAGTTCAGCGCCAGCTTTCCGGTATCAAGGATCGGCTCAAGCTTCGCGAGCACTGCATCCTGGGCTATTGCTTCCTTGTCGCCGCGTTTGGCATCTTTGGCAATGGTGGCCCGCTTCTTCTTTACAGAATCCAAATCAGCCAGCACCAGTTCCGTGTTGATAATCTCTATGTCGCGCACGGGATCCACGCTGCCGGCCACGTGATGAATGTCCGCATCCTCGAAGCAGCGCACCACTTGCACCAGTGAGTCCACCTCGCGGATATGCGTCAGAAACTTATTCCCTAAACCTTCACCCGCGCTGGCGCCCTTCACCAATCCTGCGATATCCACAAACTCCACTGCCGCGGGAATGATGACCGAGGTTTTGGCGATATTCTTCAGCACTTCGAGCCGCGAATCCGGCACCGTCACGATGCCAACATTCGGATCAATGGTGCAAAAGGGATAATTCGCCGCTTCCGCCTTGCGCGTGCGCGTCACGGCGTTGAACAGGGTGGATTTACCGACGTTCGGGAGACCGACAATGCCAGCTTTTAACATAAAAGACTATTTGTAGCACCCGCAGGAACCGGGCTCAAACTTTTCCGGGAACAACTCAACAATTTACTAAGCAGTCGCTTTTTCCACCGCTTCGCGAATCATATTCTTAAATTTCTCCACGTTCTCTCCGAGCTCCGCGGAAATCGATAGAATGGGCGTTTTTATAATCTTGCGCTTAAATTTCTTCAGCTTCTCCTCGAAGATCGGCTCGTCCATCTTGTTGGCTACCACCAAGCGCGGACGTTCCAGCATCTCCGGGTTATAAAGGTTCAGTTCGTTGAGCAACTGCTTGTAATCATCCCACGGTTCACGCCCATCAGTGCCTGCCATGTCCAGCAGCAGCACGAGCACCTTGCAGCGCTGGATATGACGCAAAAACTTATGCCCCAGGCCCACGTTATTGTGCGCGCCTTCAATCAAACCCGGCACATCGCACACGGTCAGCCGCTTGTAATCGGAATATTCCACGATCCCGATTTGGGGATGCAAAGTCGTAAAGGGATACGGCGCGATCTTTGGCTTGGCGTGCGAAATGGCCGTCAGTAGCGTCGACTTTCCAGCGTTGGGATATCCGACCAGGCCTACCTCCGCCAGCAACCGCAGTTCCAGCAGGTAATTGCCTTCCGTGCCCGGTTCACCCGGTTGCGCGAAGCGCGGCGTCTGATGGCGCGCAGTGGCAAAGTTCCTGTTGCCCAGGCCGCCTCGTCCACCTTTGCAAAGCATAAACTGCTGTCCATGCTCCGTTAAATCAGCCACCAATTCGCCCTTGGAAGGATCCTTTGTCACGGCCTCAGCCTCGTCTTCTTCCTCAAGATTAATTTCCACCGCCCTGGCCCCTTCAGCCGCGTGGCGAATCACCGGGCGTTTGCCCGTGCTCAAGGGCAGGGGACTGCGTTCTTCAGTCTCTTCGTCCTCAGTTTCTTCTTCTGCCGCCTCCTCCTCCTGATCAGCGTCCGGCAATTGTTCCAATGGCGCATCTGGCAATTTCCACACCAGCGTGCCACAGGGAACTTTGATGATCAGGTCCTTGCCCGCTGGACCATCCATCCCTTTGCCCATGCCCCCGATTCCGCTTTGAGCGATCAGGCGCGGGTTAAAGAATTGTTGGATCAGGTTGTTCAGATCATGGTCTGCCTGCAAAATGACATTGCCGCCCCGGCCGCCATTTCCTCCGCTCGGTCCACCCTTTGTAATAAAGGCTTCCCGATGGAAGGCGATAGCACCTTTACCACCGTGACCCGCTTTGGCGTAAACTCTAATTTCATCAACAAACATGATCTAAAACTCCATTGGTTTTGGCCGGAAAGCTCTCCTGCCGACGGCAAAAACTGCCACAGAAAATAAAAAAGGCGAGGTGGGAAACCTCGCCATGAATAGAAAAAGTTTCTTTAGTTATTGGCTGCGACTGCATCGTTCACCGGTACGGGGACGATGTTGACGCGGCGGCTTCCCTTGTCGAAAGTCACCTTGCCAGCCACTAGTGCGAACAGGGTCCAATCACGGCCCGTGCCTACGTTGAGGCCGGCCATGAACTTAGTCCCGCGCTGACGCACGATAATGCTGCCTGCGGTTACCAATTCTCCGCCAAAAGCCTTGACTCCGAGACGCTTGCTAACGCTGTCGCGCCCGTTACGAACACTTCCTTGACCTTTCTTATGTGCCATACGTTACGATTCCTCTTAAAGATTAATTTCAGCAACCTTAATCCGTGTCAGTTCTTGCCGATGGCCCACCGTACGGTGATAGCCTTTGCGCCGTTTCATCTTGAAGGCGATTTTCTTCTCGCCGCGCAAATGTTCAATAACATCGACCACAACACTTGCCTTGGACACCGTCGGGTTGCCAAGGTTCAGTTTGCCGTCGTTGGAAGTGAGCAATACGCGATCCACAGTCACGGTTTTGCCCGCTTCAGCTTCCAGTCGGTCCACTTCCAGTATTGTGCCTGCGGTCACGCGATACTGCTTTCCAACAATTTCAATCACTGCATACATAAAATTTAAAAATGTCCCGATTAAGGGGACGGAGATACCACCAAAACCTACATCAAGTGTCAACACTCAATTTTCCTTTTTCAGGAGCGAGGAACGTTACACACACTGTCCCATTACGCAACAGCTTCTTGCATCCAAATTCTTCAGCCCCATATTTGATGAATTATATGAAAACGGTGGCAATCATCGGCGCTTCGAATGACCGCAATAAATACGGAAATAAAGCCGTTCGGGCGTTTTTGCAGCAAGGTTATACCGTTTATCCCGTAAATCCCACCGAAACCGAGGTCGAAGGCCTCCCCGCCTTCAAAAGCATCCGGGATGTCCCGGTCCGCCCCCAGATGATCAGCCTGTATGTGCCGCCGCCCATTGTCGAAAAGTTGCTCCCCGACATCGCCGCGAGGGGCTGCGACGAACTCTGGATGAACCCCGGCACAGAGTCAGACAAGGGCCTGGCTGAAGCCGAACGCCTCGGCTTGAACGTGGTTCAGGGCTGCAGCATCCTGGCCGTGGGCGTCTCTCCCAGCCAGCTTTAGGGCGTAATGCCGAAACCAAGGGCTGCCTTCATCCCGAGGGCAGAAATCACCGCTCGAACTCCCTCCACGTGTTTCAGCGCTTTGGCAACGCCCCTCAAGGCATGCTCACCCGCAGCGAAAACGCAAAAGACGTAAAGAACTCGGATGCCACGGTGATTTTATAGCTGGTCCCCGCCGTCGCCAGGAAAGTGAGTTGGCAGGTCCCATAATTTCCCGCGCTCCCGGAAGCGGCCGTTGCAACTTCGGTGAGAGCATAAACAAAATCGCCCGTAAACACCCCGAGCAATGGATAAGAATTCGGGCTTCCGTTGACGCGAATGGTGGCCATGCCGGATTCCGGTGCGGTCCATTCCCACCACACCGTTTGCAAAGGCGTATTCCCGCGGATAATCGGTTCCTGGTCTTCCCGCGTTGTTCCGTCATTGCTGCCATAGCTGAGCGCGTTTAATCCGGAGAGCACGATGCGGTTATCGAAATTATCGTTCAATGCCGCCACGGGAATGAAAATCACACTCGACCGTGTGGAAACTCCGCTGTTGTCGATGGCCTTTGCCTGCACGCTGTAATATCCAGCCACCACGTTCGTCCACAAAATCGTATAGGGCGCGCCGACCGCCGTTCCGATCAACTGGTCGTTCGCAAAGAAATCAACCTCCTGAATGGTGCCATCCGGATCGGAGGCATCGGCTGTCAGCGTGATATCGGTTGGTCCAGCAAAGGCGGTGCCCGTGGGTGGACTGACAATGCTCACGAGCGGAGCCGCGGTCGGTTGAATTTTTAGCGTCAAATCCGCCCCGGTATAAAAGCCTGCCACTGCGATCTGGTAAGCGGTCCCTGCCGTGACAGGGAAACTCACCTGCGTGGAAAGATCTCCGGCTTGCACCGACCCATTTGCCACCGGCGACAGGGAAGCGAGGCTGCTCCCCGTGTAGATCGCCAGGTAGGTGGCGTTCTCCCCGTAAGGAGGCTGGCCGGTCGCGGTGATGGTCACATAGCCCGAATAGGGTGCTGTCCACGACCACCAAACCGAGCAGCAGGCACTGTCGCCTTCAGCCGGTTCGCCGTTCTCCGTCGATGCAAAGTTATTGTTGCCGGTCACCACGATGTTGGAACCTGTTAAGAGCGTGCGATTGGCAAAATTATCGTTCGGCGGATGAACCTCCACCGAGCGAGTGTTCGTTGTGGAAATGCCTCGGTTATCCGTGGCCACGATCGTGAAAAAGTATTCCCCCGGCTTGGTGCCAAGCCATTGGAAGTTGTAGGGAGCGGATGTCACAATCCCCACCAGCTTATCCTCCAGGAAGAATCGCACATCACGGATGCTTGTTCCGGGTGCGCTCGCCGTGGTGAGGAAGTTGATGTCCGCAGGGGCCGCGAAGATAGCGCCGTCGGCCGGAGACGAAACGTTTAACACTGGGGGCACAGCGATGGAGAGCGTGATCGCGGATTCCACCCCCACGATATTCTCGACTGAAATCTGATAGGTTTGACCGGAACTGGCGGCGAAAATCACCGCGCTCAAATCGTTCGTCACCAAAACCAGGTTTGAGATCGAACTCCCAGTGAACACTCGCACCCAATACTGCCCGTCCGAAATGCCAGTGGCCGAAATCTTCACCAGCCCTGAGTAGGTCGAGGTCCAGGACCACCAGGCTGTGCCACCGGTCGGGGAGCCCGGCTCATCCGCTTGCACGGTGGAACCGCACCCGGAACGGAGCGAAGTGACCGGATGTCCGGACAACGCCACCCGATTGCTGAAGCTGTCATTGGCCGGCGCTGACAAACTGGCTGGCTGTGGGAAAAGGTCTCGCTTCAAGGAAACGCTCTCGAAGATGGAGATGCTCGCTGTCTGATATCCCAGCGCATCGGCTGTCACATTAAAAGTGACCGGCGCGCCTTCGTGCGTTTGCGTCTCGAGACGGAAACTTCCATCCGGCCCGGCCACGGCATTCGCGAAGTCCAGCGTAGTGCGCACCACCGCTCCAGCGAGCGGCGCCAGGGAACAGGCGTCCAGCACCCGGCCTTGAATGGTGATGTATTTCCCAAGTTGCGTGAGCCGGTAAAAATGCGCTCCAGAAAGGTCTCGGTCTTCCACGAACTGCCAGGAGTTGGTGGCCGCGGAAAACTCGTAAAGCGGATACCAATCGCGAAGGTCATAGGAAAACTCCAGTCCGTACGCTTGGCCGGGAACGGTGTTGAAATCAAAGGCGACCTGGTTCCCCACAATGCGCGGATTGGTCATGAACGCGCCCAGCTTCAAAAACCTGGAAAAGAAAAGTTCCGCCGCTCCTTGCGTCAGCCCCTGCGAAATCACTCCGCCAAAGGTTGCATCCGGGAGTGAGCCGGCGAGCATCTTGTTTCCGCTGAAGCTCGGCAGCAGCGAGCGCAACGGATGCAGCCCATCAAAGTGCTTGGCCAGGTTCACCGTATAATTGGTCGACGTGGACAAAATCACGGGCACTTGCAAGGAGGTTTGGAGGTCGGCGAGCGCCTTGCGGAAACGTTCCTCTCCCCCCGCCTGGCTGTAATCGTACATGAACAACCGTTTCAGGTTGCCGGGACGGCTCCGAATGAAGGAGGAGCCCGACTGGTATCGGTCCACCGCGTTCGTGAAAGCCTGCTGCGCCGCCAGCAAATCACCCGTCGTGGAAAAGGTCAGCAACCCGGGGTTGTCCTGCAGCACCCGTTGAATCGAGAGCAAACCATTGTCGTAAAGCGAGCGAAGCGCCGATAGCTGCACATCCGTGTTCCACGAATAAACGGTGTAGCTCCAATATTCCAGCCCGCGCAACATCGCCCGGAGCACCTGCACATCACCGTAGTCCAGGGTGATGTCGGAAGTCTTCGTCTCATTCTGGCTCAGCGATAACAGGAAATTGGTTTGAGTGACCTTCGCCAGGTTCGCTTCGGCGGCGAGCAGCACCGGCAACAAGTTTGTCCGAAGCACGGCGGCGAATTCCTTCGCGTTCACCCCGGCCGGAGCGAGCAACGCCCCGTTGGTGTCCCGCGGCGGTTCGGCTGTCCAATGGTAGATCGTGCGGCCCTGGAGCGGAACACCGGCGCGGGTTAGGAAATTGCTGATCGCAGGGGTGCCAGGCAGAACCGCGATCCGCGAAATGGCATAAAGGGCATTGGCCGTGGCGTCATCGGGGCAGGTGGATACTGCTGCCGCGAACTGGGCGTTGGCCAAAACCAGGTTGCTGGTGGTCAAGGAAGACCGTCCCTGGGCGATGAAGTTGCTGCACGTCTGGGCATGGACCATCGTGATGGCCACCAGCAGCAACAATCCTATCCGCAAAAAAAGCTTCATTATCTAATCGTGTTATCGGTGAAAGTCTCGAGCAGGTTCAGGCTGCCGGTGGGAGCGCTGCCCCATTGTAATTCGCCAGCCCGGGTTCCAGTGACTTGCAGGACCGCCGCTGCCTCCCGGGTTTCGTTGGTCCCCGAGCGAAAGGTCACCCCTTCCGTCAGCCGCCATGCCCCATCCACAGCTGGATTCACCTTCGCCGCCTCCAGCCGGGGCCGTTTCGCATCCGGAAAAACGAACTCCACGTAGCGCCATTCCAAAGCCTTGCCCACCGCGGCCGGCTTCAGCCATTTGTGCGCGGCCTCGAGAGCGGCCAAAACCTGGGTCGGGTCCAGCACCTCCACCTTCACTCCTTCGGCCACCAGCGTCGGCAGCAAACCGATGCGGAAGAACCCGCGACGTTGATAATCGGTGAACAGCCGATGAATCCGGACCACCGCGGCAGGAGCAGACTGCCCTTTGGCATAATAGGGGATGGCGATGTTCTGCACCGTGTCTGGATCAACCTGGGGCACCGTGCGGCCGCTGGGTACAAGCAGCCCGGCCAACACAGCGGTGATACAAATGATTTTCAGCAGTCGGATGGGTTGCACAGAACGGACCAGTTTTACAGAGTTTCACCCCGGAAACAAAGCACTTTCAAGGCTTCGGCATTCCGGACGCCCAAGCCCGGCGCTTTTCGGCCTCAGAGCCTGCTTCAAAAAAAGAATAGCTCCCGGTTTACCCAGGCTCTTTAAGAACTATCGGCAATATCTATATGGTGCTGAAGGAGGTGAGGTGGGGTTTGTTTGTGTTGCATCTTATTGGAATTCAAAGAGATGCAAATGAAAAGGGCTAAGCCGTCACCACGCTGGTGGATCGTTTGTAAAATGGCAGGTCGCCCTCCAGCCCCGAGCAGGGGCGAAAGAGAATAACCCAGCGATTCATCGCTGGGTACAAGGCCGTCATCGCTCCCAAGTCCCGTAGGGACGAAAGATGCTTCTGATTAATTCCGCGAGTACATTCAAAACGTTTGAGAAGGCCCAATAGCCCCATCAAAATTGTCTCTCAGCGCGGACTCAGAGCCTGCCTTGAAAACAAGATGCCTCTCGTTTTGGAGAAAACTCAGAAATCCAGACTTCCTTGGAATTTACTGAGCAAACGTGGGATGTGCTTCACCGAAATAGTAACCCTGAGGCGGCAGATGGTTCACCCTCTCCCGCTTTCCTTCTCCCGGGGGAGAAGGTGGCCCAGCCGGATGAGGGCGGAATTATCGGGTTCCCATTTCCCTCCGGGAGAGGGCTGGGGACTTCTGGACCTTGGGAAGGTCCAGAAGGAATTTGCCGGAGGCAAAAGCCCCTTGTGGGCCGAGCGGGTGGGCGCACGCGAGTCATTGGGGAAAGGGAGCGTTCGATTACACGTGGCCGTAGCATATCCAGCAGAATTGCCAGTATGTCTTACCACTGCCGTTCAAAACACCGAGAGCCTTGATGGTTTTAAAGCAGGCTCTGAAAACCTAGCTCGCAAAAATCTTATCCATCCGCGTCGCGAGATTCTTGAGACCTTCCGGCGAACCTGCGCCCGGCTGCTCGGAGATGCCCCAGCCCGCGTAACCGACATCATCCAGCGCTTTCATGACTGACGGCCAATCGTTGTCGCCCTCGAGGAATTGGACGTCGAACCCTTTCCAAAGGCCTTCGGAATCGCGCCGTTTCCGGCTGAATTCCTTGATGTGCAGCTTTTGGATGCGCTTGCCCAAAATGCGGACCCATTGCTCGGGAAACCCGAAATTGATCACGTTGCCGACATCGAAGTGCCAGCCGATGGCGGGACTATTGAACTCGTCGATGTAACGCGCCGCTTCCAATGGGCTGAGCAGAAACTGATTCCACACGTTCTCGATTGCGATCACCACTCCCAGCTCCTCGGCCAGGGGCAGCACCTTGCGGATTTCTTCCTGCGAACGCTTGTAAGCATCCGCATACGAAACTTTCTTCGATACCACGGCAGGCACGAACAACACGGAGGTCGCTCCGTAATGCTTCGCATCTTTCAAGGTTTGGCGCAGCCCGGCCAGGCCCGCCTCGCGCACGGACGGATTCGGATCCGACAGCGGTTTGTCCCAGTGCGAATGACAGCAAACGCTGGCGGCCTTGAGTCCGGTTTCGTCCAAGGCGCTTTTCACCTCATTCTGGTTCATCCCGCCCATCGGCTCCACCCCTTCGAAGCCTGCTTCCTTCACCGCTTTCAGCTTCTCAAGCACCGAGCCCTTCACGCCAATCGTGGCGTACATGATGGCCTTCTTGATCTCCCGCTTTTTAGCAGGGGATTCGGCTGCCTGAACCAAGCCAGGGGCAAGAGCCGCTCCTGCGGCCATCAAACCCGTCGCTTTCAAAAACGCCCGCCGGTCCTGGATTTTCATAAATTTAAAAACGGCTTACATGAATTGCGTTTGACCGGGCATCGCCACTTTCACTTCTGGAGCCGGCGTGTCCCAATTCACATTGTCGGGCACGAGTTTTTCCTGGGAATTCATCGCCATGTCCCAAGTGATTTCCTTGCCCGTATAAGCGGCCATGCGCCCCATGATCCCCGTCAACGTGCTGGAAACCATGCGGTCGCCATTGTTGATCGGCTTGCCGGCGCGAATCGATTTGAACAACGCTTCGTGCTCCACGTCGTACATGTTCGGGCGCGGGCCTTTGTAGGTCCACTTGCGTTGATTCTTCTCATCCAGGATGAACGGCATCCCGTTGAAGCCGAGCTCGCGTCCCGTTCCCTTCGTGCCGTAGAACACCGCCGTGTTGTCGTTGGCGCAACCCGCTTGCTGACGGGCGAAAATCATACCCCGGGCACCGGTGGCATATTCATACACCACTTCGAAATGATCGAAGATATGGCCGTACTTCGGATCGGTCCGGACCTGGCGGCCGCCGTGCGCGATGCATTTCACCGGCGGAATATCCTTCATCGCCCAGCACATCCAATCCACCGCGTGGATCGCCTGTTCACAATAATGATCACCGGAAAGCCAGGTGTAATACATCCAGTTCCGGAGCTGCTTCTGCAGGTCGGTGGTGTCTTTGGGACTCGTGCGGTCCCACAGGAAACCAGTATTGTAAGTCGCGTAAATCGTTCGGATATCGCCAATCTCACCCTCATGCAGCTTTTCGAAAAGGGCCTGTTCCGCCAGGTTATAGCGCCAGCAAAAACCGGCGCAAACCGCCAGCTTCTTCTTCTTGGCTTCTTCCACGCTTTCCATGATCGAGCGCAGTCCGGGAACATCCGTGGACATCGGTTTTTCCACGAACATATGCTTGTTCGCAGCCACCGCTGCCTTCATGTGCAACGGACGAAACCCCGGAGGCGTCGCGAGGATGACCACATCCACGCCGCTCTCGATCACCCCTTTGTAAGCATCGAACCCGTGATAAACATCGCTATCCTTCACGTTGATCCGCTCCGTATACTCCTTGCTCCGCTTGAATTCCTTGAGCTGCGACTGCGCCTGCGGCTCGTAAAGGTCGCCCACCGCGGTCAGCACCGCGTTTTCGTCTGCTTTCAGCGCATTCAACGCCGCCCCCGTGCCACGGCCGCCGCAGCCGATCAACCCTACCTTGATCGTGTCACCCGGTGACGCGGCATTGGATTTGGTTCCCAGGATGAACGGGGCCGCAATCGCGCCCGAGACAGCCAAAGTGGAAGTTTTCAGGAAATCGCGCCGGTTGGTGGAAGAATTGTCAGATGTATTCATTGCTGCTTGTTTCGTTAATGTCTTTAAAGGCCAGCCGA
This sequence comes from Verrucomicrobiales bacterium, assembly GCA_028293425.1. Taxonomy (GTDB): domain Bacteria; phylum Verrucomicrobiota; class Verrucomicrobiia; order Limisphaerales; family JAQGOV01; genus JAQGOV01. Next base: position 4,542 of record JAQGOV010000419.1, on the reverse strand, counting down.
TACCACGTCAACTGCCCTTTGTGAAAAATTCAATGGTGCTGCCTTGCTTGGACGGGCGGCGCTGGCGTTTTATTTGATTTGGTTCGATCCGGGGCATCGTAGAAGCGGCGTCCCGCCGCTTGCACCCCGTCCTCTCACCCTTTCCAACCCGCTCCCAGCCCTCCGGGCGAAAGAGAATAGCCCAGCAATTCATTGCTGAGGTAAACGCCGTCACCGTTTTAAGTCCTGTAGGGACGAAAGATGCTCCGCCCCGATCCGGGCAGCTACATTTCCTGGCAAACACACGAAACACGTCCCGCCGCTTGCACCCGTCCTCTCGCCCTTTCCAACCCCGCTCCCAGCCCCACAGGGGCGAAAGAGAATAGCCCAGCAATTCATTGCTGGGGTAAACGCCGTCACCGTCTCGCTCAGAATCAGCAATCAACAACCCAGCACCTCTTCGCGGCCACGCTTCCCCGTTAAATCGTCATTCGTTATTCATAATTCATAATTCATAATTCTGGCTTCGTCATTGTTCCTCCTCTAAGTCGGATGCCATTGCCGAAATCCCCTCTCCCTTTTGTGAATTCTGCGCCTCTTCGCGTTTAACTCACCCTGCCTTCTTGCGGCTAATCAGTTTTCACCATCAATCCAGAAATCCTTTTATCCAACAATCCGCCTTGCTTCTCTTGCACCTCTTCACGGCCAAGCTTTCCCGTTAAATCATCATCGTCATTCTGGTTTCGTTATTCGTCATTCGTCATTCATCCTTCATCCTTCATCCTTCATCCTTGCCATCTCCCTGGCCAAGCTTCGCGGCGCGTCCATAAAGTTGGCGTGGTGCAGGGCGCACTGTTGCTCGCTTTTAGGCAGCGCAACACCAAAGCAACTGCCTTGACCGGGCACCGAACACACCCACACCCGTCCGCCCAGCCGTTGCACCCCCTTACGGACAATGGCCAGGCCGATCCCGGTTCCAGGATACTGCTGCTCGGAAGAATGCAGCCGTTCGAACACCTGGAAAATTTTGTCGTAATGTCCTGGTTCGATCCCGATGCCGTGGTCCTTCACAAAAATGCGGCATTCCACATCGTCCTCCTCGGCCCAGATTTGGATGTGCGGAGTTGCACCCACCGCCACATACTTCAAGCCGTTACTCAGCAGGTTCGCGAGGATTTGTTCCAGCACTTTGGGATTGGCCCACACCCTCGGCAGAGGCCCCCGCACCTCTATCTTCGCTTCCGCCGCTTGAATCTCCCGCAACCAATGGGTGAGCAACAATTTCACAATTCCATCCAGCTCCACCCAACCGCAGGGCAGGTGAGCGTGGCTGAGCTGGCCATATTCCAGGAGATCATGGATCAACCCATCCATGTGGATCGCCGAGTCGCCAATTCGATGGACAAAATCTTTTTCTTCCTCCGTCAGGGCTGCGGAGCGGGTGGCCAGCAGCAGAGATGAAAACCCTTGCATGGACCGCAGCGGGGCCCGCAGGTCATGCGCAATGTGATAGCAAACGCCTTCCAGCGATTGAATGGTTTCCTCCAGATGGGCGGTGCGCTCGGCCACCTTTCTTTCCAGCTCCACGGCGTGCCGGCTTAGTTTCTCCTGGGCCCCTTTGAGCTCCGACACCATTCGCTGGCGCTCGGTGATGTCGGTGGCCACGCCCACAATCGCCCAGGCATTGCCGGCCAAATCGAACAATGGCGCTTTGATGGATTGAAATGTGTGCAGGCCATCCTCCGGCAGGGTCACCGTCTCTTCAAACTCCATGGGCGCGCGCCTCGCTAGCACCTGCTGGTTGTTGGCCAGAAAGGCCTCGGCACTTTCGCGAGGGAAAATTTCAGCAAACGACTTGCCCTGAACCTGCTCGTTTTGCAGGTGGAACATCTTTTCCCAGTGTCGATTGACCCGCAGGATGTATCCATCTCCTGTCACCAGGAAGATAACCGCAGTGGCATTCTGAAGAATGGCCTGGAGTTGATCTTCCACCTCCCGGCGAGCCGTGATGTCGTAGAAACTCAGCACTGCCGCCTCAATCTCATTGGCCGAGTCCCGAATGGGCGCGGAGCTGATGCTCAAAATCAGCCTGCTCCCATCCTCACGGGGGAATTCCACCTCCTCGTTGGTCACGAGTTCACCGGATATTAATGTCCGCGCCACCGGCCATTCCTGTGGCTCGTAAAGCGTGCCGTCAGGATGGAGGCCCCGGTAGCTCTGGTATTCATTCACACAACCTCGAGAGATAAAAAGGGGCCCGCAGATTTTCCCTGCCTGTTCGTTATGGTAAATCAGTTGTCCCGTTGGGGCTTTGGCAATCAAGACACCCACCGGCATTCTCTCCAGAATCTTCTCCAGGTTTTGGTGCGCCTGGCGAGTTCGGTCTTTTGTTCTCCTCACACTCCCCACCGCCAGAACAATCAGGCCCGCCAACACATACTCTGAATCCACGAGGAAATCGGCCATATCCAGGGGAAAGATGCCCGACGTTTGTCCAGCAGGATTGAAAAGCCAAATCTCAGCCAAATAGCCAACGGCCATGCCGATCAGCACGACTTTGCTCCCACCCCACCAGGTGGCAACCGCAGTGACCAGGAGGAAAAACCCGAAGGTCGTCCGGATTCCCAAAAACGGTTCCAGGGTCCGGTGCAGGGCAAAGGTGAGAGCCACGAAGAGCATGGCTGCCAAAAACCGCCACGAAACGGAGCCCCACCGGGAGCCGAGCCTCGAGGGTTTGGAACCGAAAAGGGGCGACGGTTGCATATTAAGGACTTTCCGAGCCTCCTGGCCGTTTGGACGGTCTAAGCGCTTCTAAAAATAACCTTGTCCCGAATTAGATAAACGCAACTGAAAAGGAGGGAGCAGGGAGCGTGGAGCGAGTCCGATGACCAACAGCCCTAATGGTAAATCCTCCGGTTCAACCTCCGCGATCTCCGTGACCTCCTGGTTAATTCCGGGCCTCCCCCTTTTGTGAATTCTGCGCCTTTTCGCGGCTCCACATCCTGTTTATCCCACGTTGCCGGTCTGTAATTCCCAAATCATTCGCCAGAGTCGGTCCGTTTCTCCACGTTCAATCACTTGGAGCGGAGTTGAGCCGTGAAGGGCCTGATTCGGATGCTTCAACCAGTCACCAATGGCCTTCGCCTCCACCATTTCTGATAATGCATCAAACAGCCGCGTTAGTTCGATCAACCGCTTTTGAGCCGCGCCACTCGGCTTTTGGCCGCTCACCCAATGCGCCACAGCCCGCGGTGAGAAACCAGTTAGGCGCGTAAAAGAATCCTGAGTCACCCCAAAGGATTCACAAAACCTGCGCACTGAAAATGCGTCTGTTGCCTGTGGTGTCGCAAACGCGACACTCCGCAATGAGTGGACCCTGGAGCGGGTAATTCCACCACTCCGGATGCCCTGCTTGGCGGCCGATGCCTTCATACGAGTACTATCGGCACTTTCTTTCAATTTGCAAGTAGAATGACATGCACATTTGCATGTTATGATTCCTTTAGCCAGGCTCTCAGGTCAGCTTGCTCCAAAACCGTCTGCTGGGTTGATTTAAGAAGATTCTCAGGGAATACCACGAGGTTCATCGCTCCAACCACTCGGGCGGAAGGTACCATAATCCCTTCAACCCCGGAATCAAACAGAGCCCGTCCCAAAGCCTGCCCTCGGCTCTCCAGCCCTTTTTCATTCAGCTGTTGCCAGCCCTCTTCGAGCAGTTCTGGAAGGTCAGCAAAACGGACCATTGCCAGCACCTTCGTTAGGTCGATAACAAACCGGAGACGGTAGCGTATACCGACGATCAACCGGGGCTTGAGGGAACCCCGCTTTAGACCCGCCACCTCAAACAGCCTCATGCTTTCCTCCGCGGCAGTGCCGGGATTTAAACTGCAATAGAGAGCTCGCATGTTCGCTGGTGGATTCCATCGGCCGCCGGTTTTCATGGCGCCGACGCCATCAACAATCTGTGCGGGCTTTGCAAACTCCAGGGGCACAGACCGAAAAACGACCCCTCTTACCGGAGCCGGCCAGTGGGGATTCTCGCGCAGCGCCTTGCGCGCACGCCTATAAAATGGATTAGGTCGGAGTTTCACCGGGTACAAATTCAACTTTCACAGATTGCTGCGTCACTGCTGGGACAATGCATACCTCCAACTCCCGTAGCATGGACTTGTCATAAATGCTTCGATGAATCCAGGCCTCGAATGCAATGCCATGCATCGCAGCACAGATGGCGACACGGCTCGCCTCGTCAGCTCTTTCATACACTGGCTGCATGTAACTTTTCTAAACCAGGTCCGCTTTTCACGAAAAGCAAAAAGCGTAACCCTTGGACCTCCAGAAGTTGCCTTCTTTGCGACATTCGCGAGCTTCTGTAAAAAATCAGCTTCCCTCTTGTGCCTCGTGCGCCTTGTCGCGGCTAAGCTTTCCCGTTAAATCGTCATTCATCCTTCATCCTTCATCCTTCATCCTTCTGTTTTCGTCATTGTTCCTCCCAATCGTTCCAGCCTCTCCTTTTGGACGAGAGTTAGGGCATCGTCGATGATGAGCGCAATCAGTTCATCG
>JAQGOV010000405.1 GCA_028293425.1 Verrucomicrobiales bacterium | reverse complement strand
GTGTTTTTGGTCGTCGGGGTAGGCGGGCTGTGTTGGCGCTTCGTTCCTCGCAAAAGCTTCGAACAACTCGGCCGGTTAAGAGATTCAATTTCCACACAAATTCCCAACACTCTGAGCCGCGCAGAGTCAGCAGGCGGGTTTAGGTTGCTATTCAACGGTAAGGACCTAACAGGGTGGAAGGCTGCCGGAGAGAACTGGACGGTTGAGGATGGTGCTATCAAGAGAACGGGCAGTGGGGGGAATCTCCAATACGACGCCGAAACAATGCCTGACAATTTTGAGCTTCGGTTTCAATGGAAAATTGCGGCTTCGGCACATAGTGCCGTTATCTACCGGCCTGGTGGATACCAGTACCATATTGTCGATAATCGAGAGCCTGTTCCGAGAGAAGCGAGGAAAATGGCCGCTGGCATCTATGATTTTATTGGCCCTTCTGTGGACAAAACCAAGCCCGTGGGCGAGTGGAATGAGGCCCGCATATTGTGCGTTGGAACTAAAGTGGAGCACTGGCTCAATGGAGAAAAGGTTGTGGCATTTGATTATGCAGCACCAGAGTGGGAACCACTGGTTAGGTCTTTTAAGCAAAAGAACCGGATTCGCTTTTCGAACCGTGGTGGTAACCTGATTCTTCACGATCGTAGGGGGACCGTTTGGTTCCGTGATTTAAAGTTAAAAACAATTCTGGAGTAGCCAGCGGAAAGGACACTCCCGCGAATTCGGTTAAAGAAACCCCACCGAGATCTTTCCCGCGCCTGGCTTGCGCTGGTTCTGGAAGCCTGTTTCGATTAGCTTTCATGTAAGGGCCGATTGATACAGAGTAAGGCTGCTCAGCCAGGACAATCAGATATGCAGCACGAGCTCGCTGGACAGCCATCTTTTCGGCATTACCCGCTCCGATGAAGACCTGCACTTATTGTGGACGAGAGACTGATGAAGCGCTTGCTGCTTGTCGGGAGTGCGGCACAGAGTTCGTCTCCGCGGAGCCCACGTCACAGACATCATCGGTTCTTTCTCGACCTGGCCGCATCATTGTGGCGGTTGCTATTGTTTTTATGCTCACCATCGTGGTCATTGCCATGCCCACGGTGGTGATTGGTTTGCCATTATCTGCTCTCTTTTTTTTGCCGATCTACCTACCATTTCTTCTCAGCTTCTTTATTGGGGCGCATGAGTGGCGAGGTATGCGGTGGGCCTTGCGTGTCAGTTCTATACTGGCAGTGTTCGTCGGACTTTCTGGCATGTCCGGTCGCCCTGATTTTGGCGACGACGTAGCAGGCAACATCGCGGGAGCTAGCCACAATTTTGCGTGGACTTGGGGTAGTGGACTCAGTTGCGCTTTCGTGGCAGTGATTGCGGGCTTGTTGCTCCGAGTTGTCTTGCCTTCTCGCTCTCGCGTATCATCAGAGGATATTTCACACGAATAATTACTTCAACAACGCCACCTGGTTCCGATCAAAGCCGCGCGGTTGAGGCTTCTGCGTTGCCAAGGTTGTGAACGGGCGAGCCCCGCACAATGTAATATTTGAAATTGACGGCACAAAGGGGAGAGAACAGTCTTCCTTCCACGACCCGGAAACTTCGCGTGTAATATGAGGGTGCGGTTTATCATGTCATGCCGCGCTTGTCGCAGAGGCTCCTGGCTGTGGAGTTGAAGATGCGAGGTTGGAAACGGAAGGACTTGGATAGACGCCCGAAAGGGGACTGTGAGAAAATCAAAATAGCCAGGCGCTTGCGCCAGGAAACAACCATGACCTGGGCATGGATAGCCGAACACCTTGCGATGGGAGCGGGGGCCACGCGGCCAATCGAGTAAGGGCAAACAAGTGAAAGTTACATTGGGCGGGGCTGACGGCTTACCAACAGTTTCTCCGGGACCACTTTATAAGTGAATGAACGCTGCGAGTTAACCGGAAGCTTGTGATGCCAAGGACCGATGCCAAGTACATTTATGCCGGGTGCGTTAGTTTGCTCCTGTTGATCGTGGCTACCTTCTATGTTAATTGGCAACGTGGGACATACGATGACGTCTCCCCGCCCGAGCCGATCATCTCCACTGGTGCTGGTAGGCAGTCTTATAGCTGGGCGTGTACGGTAGATGTGGGTGGCCTTATATTTGGTATCAGCCAATTTGAGGGCCTTAAGCAGGGCCAGCTAAATACAGCGATTATTGTTGCTGGGGAATGGATCAGCTTTCCATTTAGATATTGGGTCGTTCTTCTCATCTTGAGCCTTCCTTTGATTGCAGCCCTATTGTTACCTGCAAAAGGGCGCCGAACTGAATGCACGGATGGGGAGGGGGCAACCCCATAATACTGAGTAGTTTTGGTGGCTTAAGCAATCATGTTGCACCGCATTGATTATGGGATGGGGGTATGGTGGACTTTATGCCACTCGGCTACACCCCGCATTCCCTGGCTGCCTGGTACCACAATTCCTTTAGACAGCGTGCTCGGCGACTTGGCGGCTTTGCGTTGAAAATGGGCAAACCACTGAGCAGAGGAAACTTCATTGAGACCCCCAGGAACCACCACATCGCCAACCCCCACTGCCGCTCTTCAAGCGAGCAAATCCTTCCGAGTAAAACTACGGTGAAATGCACAGTGCAAAAAGTGTGCAATCCTGGTTCGTTATCTTCCCCGTAAACCCGCTCCCTTTTTTCTGCCTCTGGCGCCTGTTCTTAGCGACATCGTTCCGTGCTCCGCGACCTATGTGCCCTCATGTTGAACGTCCCTCCGTCAAATCCCCTTTTGCAAATTTTGCGACTTTTCGCTGCTAACCAGTTTTCATCCCCGGTGGCGAGCGCCAGCTCATGATCACTTCTGTAACAAAATCCCTTCTGACGCCACCGATCGACTTTCACCCAAAACGTAACGACCTTATCGTCGGCTATCCTCCACTAGGCGCTCAGCATCCGACCATCTAAACATTCCTCTCCGCATCGTCCGTGCTCATTTATTTGTAAGTATCACCGACGCACCGCTGGGTGTTTTTGCTGAGAAATGTCGGAGAACTTTACGATCTTCCCTGATGCCTCTCCCCTTGAAAAACAGTGCAACCGACGTAATTAAATTATCGGCAATACTTTACATTCACCAACCAATTCTTTGTTTTTCAATGGCATACTTTACGCTGTTTTCTTGCGTCGGCAGATGTCGGTTATATTAGTCAGTAGGGCTAACTTTAAACGCATTACCCCACCGCATCGAGCCATCATCCCTGTTGGTGCGCTCCCACCAGTTCATTTGACGTCTATAAGACATCAACCAACATAAACCTGAAACATTTATCCTCTCCCGGGGCTCCCGACTAACCGAAAAACACCACATGGAGACTAAGCGCAGCAACCAGGCAGGCGCCCGAAGGCAGGAGAAGTTTTACTCTTTATTTCAAAGGTGACGCGGTTTGTCACCATGGTGACAGACTTTGTCACGCAATAGGAGTGTAGAGCCAAAGCAGGCAAACCCCGCGCATGCTAAACGAAAAATGCCAACAAAACTAAAAACTTGCAACTTTGCGTTCTCGCCCACTTTGCCGTGGATTCACTTTGGCCAAAGCACGACTCAGTTCCCTTGCAGGGCTTTGACCAAGTACACCAACTACGCCTGCAGGAAAAAGATCGAAGCGAAAAAGTACAGAAAAGGACAACAAAGTACAAGTCGCTCTTTATATGAACAACTTAGGCTCCATAGACTAACCCTCCGCCAGTGCAAAACGGTGCAAAAACGATGCAAATGCAGTGCAAAATTGGTTCAAAACAGTCGAGCCGTGTACAACAAAGTACAATCAAAATCCGGCTGGGCATCTCACGTCAGCCTTTCCCCACCTGTCATCGGTCCACCTTCACCCCTAAACCCCGTCAATCTTTTATTCCCGAAAATTTGGCGCACAAACTGTATCCAACAGCGACGAACGGCAACGAGCGGCGCGTATCGGCAAGGTCGCCCGGGTTCGATCAACCTTCCCTGCAAATTTTGATGTATGCTGCAGGCAGCCGGGCGTGCGCCCGTGAGAATGAAAGCACGACCATGAAGAAAAGAGTCACCACACATAGGAAACGACGAGAGCTTCAAATGTTGTCCTGTCCTCATCGAGCGCAGGCACCACGTAGGAGCCGGAGGCCGCCCCAACATCCCATCGCCGAAATTCCCATTCGCGTCTATTGCGTCCATTCGCGGTTAAAGAGATCTGTGTTCCTCCTTCATCCTTTCCCGAAGTTGCCGTTGCCGGAGTTGCTGTCGCAAAGTTTAAAATAGCAA
>JAQGOV010000648.1 GCA_028293425.1 Verrucomicrobiales bacterium | reverse complement strand
CGATCTCCACGAACACTTCACAGGGAATGGCGGCGATGGCAAGGTCTCCAATACGAACTGCCTGGTGGATCAAATCGACCTGCGGAGGATAGTCGTTCATTAACACAGTCTCACGGGCGTAGACCTGTTCGGGCGTTCGAAGCTGCGACTCTTTCGCCAATGCCAGGCTCTGCTCCGCGCGCTCGACCTCCTGTGGTTTTGGGCGTCTCACGCTAAGGCTAATTTCGGTTTGTTTGGTGGCGATGGGAACCCAATCGCGATAGGAGAGCTTCTGCATGGATTTGAACACAGCCTCGGCCACTTCGTTGGCCACCAGTTTCATTTGGCCATAAGGTGGCTGGTTGGGCTGCTGGACGAGCACATTCACATTATTGATGTTCCCGCTGGTGCCGTTGGACATGATGGCGACGAACCCTGGATCCTGGCGATCAGCGCCGAGCAGTTGCTGAAGACGGTCGGCGAACATGCCGTAGTAATCAGCGGAGATATTACCTGGCCCGATGCCGCCGCAGTAATGCAGGGAATAGTTCGCGAGAACAGCCAATGGAGTGCCGTTGGTGCTTGTCACGGAAATGAAGGATACCTCCGGGTCGGTGGGACCGGCTGCTTCCACAACATTGGTGTTTCCCACGCCGGGATTCATTTTCACCAAATCGTTTGTGCCGCCGAATGGATCCAGCATGACGGTTCCAGGTCGCATCGTGTAACGGCGGTTGAAAACCTGGCCGGCCACTTGGGCACTTCCCCAGGCAATTCGGGCTGGAGCCAGGTTGTTTAAGGCACGGCGAACTCCATCCGCAATGCGTCGAGCGAGAAAATCCTGGTAGGCAGGATCAGGTTCGCTTTGAAAAACGCCGGTGGCCGCGGGCGCGGAATGGGCGTGGGTGGCCGACATGAGGATATGGTCCTGCAGGATGCTGGTTTCGCCGTGAACCAATTGTTTAGCCAAATCGAAAATTTCTCGAGGAACCATGCAGCTATCCACCACCACGAAGGCAAACTGGGTTCGACCATCATCCAGCACAAGACAACGGGCATGAAGTTCGTCGTGAATGTTGGTGGCAATATGGTCGGTGAAATTGCCGTTAATCGAGAGTCCCAGCCAAGGGGATATGTTGCTCGTGGCCGCGCCTGCTCGGAACGTTTTCGGTTCCGCGGCACGCAAGGAGGGGGCGTTGCCGACCAAGAGAAAAGCACAGACGAATCGCACGAATAATCCGGAGAATTTCATGGTTAAATTGAGGCACGAATTTCGCCGAGGGGCAACACTCGTCTCAAAGAGCAAAACACCTTGAAAGGGCCACTCGAAACCAAAAGAGCCGCCCTTTTTGAGGCAGCTCTTCCCAAGCAAAACGGTTGGCGTTTGTTATTCTCCTTCCAGCAGCCGGCCAAGCCCACCGAGCACGGAGCCTTCTTCGCGGCCACCACCGCCAGCCCGAGGCGACGCGGCGACGATCCGATCCGCCATGCGGCTGAATGGCAAGGATTGCAGCCAGACACGGCCGGGGCCGCGCAAAGTGGCAAAGAACAAACCTTCGCCACCGAAGAGCGCGGTTTTGATTTTGCCAACGTATTGGATGTCAAATTCGACCCAAGGCTGGAAGGCGACGATACAGCCGGTGTCCACTCGCAGCACCTCACCTGGCTCGAGGTCTCTGATCATCATGGTACCGCCAGCATGGCAGAAGGCCCAACCGTCTCCTTGCAATCTTTCCATGATGAAGCCTTCACCCCCGAAAAGGCCCGCGCCAATCTTACGGTTGAAAGCGATCCCGACGCTCACGCCTTTGGCGGCGCACAGGAAGGAGTCTTTCTGTGCGATTAATTCGCCGCCAATCTCGGACAAGTTCACGGGAATGATTTTCCCCGGATAGGGCGCGGCGAAGGCGACCTTCTTTTTCCCGGCACCTCTGTTTTGAAAAGCGGTCATGAAGAGAGATTCACCGATGAGCAGGCGCTTGCCTGCCCCGAGGATTGAACCGAGAAACCCGGAGTTTTGCTGGGAGCCATCACCAAAGATGGTTTCCATCTCAATGCCTTCCTCCATGTACATCATGCCGCCAGCTTCCGCGATGGCCGCTTCCATGGGGTCCAGTTCAATCTCCACGAACTGCATGTCGTCCCCGTAAACCTTGAAATCTATCTCGTGCATGTTTGCCATATTTGTGTTCCTGCTATTGGTCCAATCAGAGTGCGCAAACTCTCACAAAAGTCAATGTACACGGAGCTTGTCCGGGGAAGCCTCCGATTCGCGGAGATGGGGGTTTTGAGGGCGCGGCATTACCAGGTTAGCCAGCCAGGTGACAGACAAAGTGACAACGCTTCCAATCAGCGTATACCAGGGGAAAGCTACGGATACGCTCAAGTGAGGCCAACCTTTTGGCAAGGCGGCCTGGACCATGGGGCTGATAGTGATCATCACAACCAAGGAACAAACCATGCCCAGGACCAATGGACGCGCATGCCCTTTTTTCCAAAAGACCGCGAGGAAAAGTCCGCCGAGAAGAGCTCCGCTGGTCAGCCCGCGTAATTTGAAAGCGGCATCCAAAACAAATGTGACTTCACGCGTGAGATAAGCTACCCCGATCAATATGGCCGCCCAAAAGACGGTCGACCGCTTGCTGAACGAGAGATAAAATGCCTCCGAGCGAGTCTTCGTCGAAAAACCTTTCACGAAATCCATGGTTGAAACGGAAGCCAGTGAGGTGAGGGCCGAACTGACCGAGGACATGGCTGCGGATAGAATGGCCACGATCAGGAAACCCTTAAGGTAATGGGGCACCGCCGTGAGCATGAAAATAGGATAAATGAAATCGTTAGCCTTGATGCCTGGACGAGGCTCTGGAATCGGAATGAGCATGGGAAATTTTTGGAAATAAACCCAAAGCATGACCCCGGCGAGCAGGAAGATGAAGAAGAGGGGGAAAACAACGACCGCGCTCAGGCAGAGCGCTTTCCGTCCGTCGCGGACATTTTTGCAGGCCAGCACCCGCTGAACAATGAGCTGCTCCGCTCCATGGGAGGACATGACCATCACCGTGCCGCCGATAATGCCCATCCAGATGTTCATCGGTTCTTCAAGCACCCATTTAACAACCTGCCAAAAGGTGCCACCCTGGAGTGCGGGCGGGGCCGTATTCAGCCAATGGAGCTTTCCGGCTTGGGCAGCTATTTGGAAAACCTCGGTAAAGCCACCGGTGAAAAAGTGCGGAATAAAGAACAAGGTGAAGATGCCTCCGGCGAGGAATAATCCAAATTGGACAGCATCGGTCCAAATCACGGCTTTGACTCCGCCGATGTAGGTGTAAAGCAGCGAAAGCAGCACGAACATCACGATCGCGGGGAGGACCTGGATCCCAAGCATGAGCTGAATCGGAATACAAGCGACATAAACACGGACCCCGGCAGCCAGTGTCTCGCTAAGCAGAAAAAAACCACCTGCCGTGCGACTGGCGGAGGTCCCGAAGGCGTTCGCAAAAAGCTGGTAAGGCGAATAGATTTCGCCTTTCAAATAATGCGGCACCATCACCACCGCCAGCACCAGGCGAGCGATTACGTAACCAATAATGAGCTGGATGAATGCGATGTTGCTGCCGTAAGCAATCGCGGGAACACCGATGATGGTGAGGGCGCTGGTTTCCGCCGCCACAATGGAAAGACCAATTCCCCACCACGGAATGTTTTTACTCCCCAGGAAATAATCGCGGGTGTTCTTCTGGTCCTTTCCGAACCACACACCCAAACCGATGATCCCAAGGAGATAGATGGTGATGACCACCCAATCTGCGATCGACAAATAATTCATGCGGACAATGTGCTACCGCTCCATTACTGCGAGAGAAGGCAAATGCTGGCGAGGAAAAAGAGAGGGCGGGCGTCGCATGGGCGTGTTGCCCAAACAAAGGGCTGCCCTCGTCCCGGGGGCAGAAAGGTAGGATGAGCAGAAAAGGTGGAATTCTCACCCGCTCCCACCAGTCCAACGTGGGTTTCCGCCTTTGGGCAACACGCCCGCATGTGAGGTCCATTCTCCAGATGCCGCGGTGGCGCATATCGGCCCAAAGTTGCCTGCGACCTTTCATGCCGGGTGATTTACCTTGAAGTTGACAGGGGTTAAGGGCTTGTGTTCCCTTGGCGTTCGCCATGCTCCTCTATCCATTCAGCGTTTCGCGGCATTCGCCGCCTGGTTCAGGGATTCTGCTCCGGGCGTTCCTACTGGTCTGGGCGGCTTTGTTTCCCACGCAGGCCGGTGCATTCGTCATCGCTTCGGAAGATTTCGATTATGACGATGTGGCGCTCATTCGGGGAGGGTACGGCGGCTCG
>JAQGOV010000385.1 GCA_028293425.1 Verrucomicrobiales bacterium | reverse complement strand
AGACATCGCAGAACGATTATATTCGAGGGTTCAATGTGGACCTTGGCCCAAACGGGGGCGGCAGGTTTGACCACGTGAATATCGAAGCGGCTGGTGCGGGCGGAGCCAGGAACCTATTGCGAAGCGGCGTTGACTTTGGCGGGTTCCATGTGCTGGCGGTCCAGCTTGCAAGTGGCGCAAACGGCCTCAAAACGTGGCTCGACGGCCAGGCACAGGGCAGTCGAGACCGCACTGGCGCGCTCATCCGGGCGGATGATCTGGTGGTGGGCGGGCGACTTTACTCCAACACCGCTGAATTGCCGCATGCACAGGGATTCCTGGAGGGGAGCATCGCCGAAGTGCTGCTGTTTGACCGTGCCTTGGCGGAGGAAGAGCGCGAACAGGTTTCCAATTACCTTGCGAAGAAATATGCGGCGCTTCGCGCGGCGGCTTTCGGAGCGGTCGGCGGGTTCAACCCTTTGATTCCAGTGCAGCAACCACCGGCGGTGCAGATGTTCGTGCCTGGGTTTGCCACGCGCGAATTGCCGGTGCGCCTGCCGAATATCAACTGCGTGAAATATCGGCCGGATGGGAAGCTGATGGCGCTGGGTTACAATGGGCACATTTATTTGCTCTCCGATTCCGATGGGGACGGTCTGGAAGATAAAGTCACACCGTTTTGGGATACCAACACAATGCGCAGCCCTATTGGGATGGCGCTAACGCCGCCCGGGTATGCGCGCGGCCAGGGGGCTTTTATAGCGGAGAAGGGCAAGCTGGTCCTGATCGTAGATACCAACGGGGACGATAAGGCTGACCAGGAGATTGTGGTGTCGGAAGGCTGGCGAGAATTGGTCCACAACGTGGATTCCATGGGCGTGGCCCTGGACAAAGAGGGTAACATTTACTTCGGGCTCGGGGTGGAGAATTTCACCAATCCTTACCTGGTGGATCCCGCGACCAGCAAGTCGCGTTTTGACATCAAGACCGAACGCGGCACCATTCTCAAGGTATCGGCGGATTTCAAAAAGCGGGAGGTTGTGTGCACTGGCGTTCGATTTTCAGTGGCCCTGGCGTTCAACGGCGAAGGAGATTTGTTCTGCACCGACCAGGAAGGAGCGACTTGGCTTTCCAATGGCAATCCTTTCGACGAATTGCTGCACATTCAGCCGGGGCGTCACTATGGATTTCCACCTAGGCATCCGAAATACCTGCCCAATGTCATCGATGAGCCGAGCACCTTTGATTACGCGCCGCAGCATCAGTCCACTTGCGGGCTGAACTTCAATGACTCGGGCGCCGGCCGTGTGTTCGGTCCGCGCTGGTGGGCGGGCGATGCGTTGGTGACGGGATATTCGCGTGGCAAGTTGTATCGCACCAAGCTGGTCAAAACCGCGCCGGGTTATGTGGCGGAGAACCAGCTTATCGGATGCTTGAACATGTTGACCGTGGACGCGGTGGTTTCACCGCGTGGGGATTTAACAGTCGCCACGCACAGCGGACAGCCGGATTGGGGCAGCGGGCCAAATGGTGAAGGCAAGCTGTATCAAGTTCGATACCAAGGCACGGAATTGCCGCAGCCGGTGGCAGTGTGGGCCGAAAGTCCCACGGAAACATGCATCGCGTGGGATCGTCCGCTGACACCGGAGCAAGCGCGGGCCATCGTGAAAACGTGCAGCCTCGTTGGCGGGAAATACGTGGCCGCGGGGGATCGGTTTGAATCGCTACGGCCAGGCTACCAGGTGGTTCAGGATCAGTTGCGGGAACAACGGAATCAACTCGAGGTCTATGGCACCCAGATTAGCCCCGACGGCCTCGTGCTGACCATCCGGAGCCAATCGCGGACACTGGCGCAGAATTATGCCATCGCCTTGGGTGCGCCTTCCGGGAAAGCGTCGGCTGCTGGTTCACGTCCTGTGGCGCAGTACACGAATATCGATTTGGCTTGTTCGGTGAATGGCGTCCAGGTTTCTGGTCGCGGTGCCGCCGACAACAAAGAATGGACCGTGTGGCTCCCCTCGTTTGATTCGCTTGTGTCCTCTACGTTGCTCATGCCGAGCGGCATTTCGGAGCGTACCAAGGCCCTGCTGAACAGCAAGGGTGCGGTCACATTCCGAGCCCAGTTGAATTTGGATCAAATGCTCCGGCCAGCGGTGCAGCCGGGTTCCAAAATTGATTACTCGTTGCCACAGGAAGAAGTGTTCCTGCGGTTCAGGGCGAGTCACCCGTTTACGGTCAAATTGGAAAACCACGTTGAGAAGTCCGAGGCACACAAGGACGGACAGCACGAGGCAGCGGTGAAGCACTTCCCAGTCAAGGGAAAGTGGGCTTCAGTGGAGTTGCAGATGGAGAAGAGTTCAGGCGAACCGGGCCTGGCACTATCCTGGCACACCACCGAAGATGCACGGGAGCGCCCATTTCCTTTGCATCGAATGCTGTTGCCTTGGGCCACCCAGCAGGCGTCCCCTGCCTCCTCGGAACCCAAGGGTGAGATCCCCGAACTGGCTGGAGCAAACTGGCTGAATGGACGCCGCATCTTCTTCGGAGAAACCGCCGGATGTTACAAGTGCCATCAGATTCGCGGCGAGGGATACCGGGTCGGGCCGGACCTTTCGAATCTGGTGCATCGCGATTATGCATCCGTGCTCAAGGATATCCTGGAGCCGAACGCAGCGTTGAATCCCGACCACATCGCATATGAAGCCGAGTTGAAGGATGGCGAGGCTCTCACGGGCGTGCTTCAAAAAGAAACAGATGAGGTGGTGGTGCTGGCAATGGCCGGGACGGCCCCGGTGCGCGTGGCCAAGACTCGCATTCAATCGATGAAACCGGCAGGACGTTCGCTGATGCCTGAAGGTTTGGGCCAAGCAGTGCCGGGAACGGCGCTGAAAGATTTGATGGCGTTTTTGCTGCGCTCACCCTTGGAGCCAGCGGAATTGATCACAACTGTCCCGGATGATGTGGGGATGAACTCAGGATTCGCTGCCAAGGCTCTTGAATCGGTTGCCCCTCCCACCAATGCATTCCGCATACTGT
>JAQGOV010000384.1 GCA_028293425.1 Verrucomicrobiales bacterium | reverse complement strand
AACCTCGTCGGGTACTCGACGATGGATTGGGAATTCGTGCCCAGTCGGCAAACCCGCTACTGGCCTCCGCTGGTCCAAGACTGGTAGGCTCGCGGGTCTTCGCAACTGCTTGGATATAATGAGCCGGATCACGCGGATCAGGCGAATATGACGGTGGCCGACGCGATCTCCTCATGGCCGGATCTGCTTGGGACCGGCCTGCGCGTTGGAGCGCCGGCTGTTTCCGACGGCGGCTTGAATTGGCTTTATGATTTCATGTCGCAGGCGGACGCTGCCGGGCTGCGCGTAGATTTCGTGCCGGTGCACTATTATCGTTGTTACGGCAATGTTGGGGACCCGAATGGAACGGCCACCCAATTTTATAATTTCCTGAAGGGAATTTATGACGTGGTGAAACGGCCGCTATGGGTCACCGAGTGGAACAACGGGGCCAACTGGACCGGTTGCGCGGATCCGACGTTTGCACAGCAGGACGCAGCGGTTGCCGCGATGATTAACATGCTCGACAACACACCGTTTGTAGAGCGCTACGCGCTTTACAACTGGGTTGAAGACGTCCGCCGAGTGAAGTGGGACGATGGCTCACTGACCGATGCTGGTGTGACTTATCGAAACAAGGTTTCACCGATGGCTTACCGCCAGGAAATGGCTGATGCGGGCACCGGCAGTTCCGCCCGTTATCCTTTTGACGGCGACACACATGATGCGTGGGGCAATGGCCAGGATGCCATGCGGATCGGAGCGCCGACTTTTACGGCGGGCAAGTTCGGGGAAGCGATTTCACTCAACGGGTCCACGGACTATCTTCAGCTCTCCCCTCGTTTGGCGGATAACGTGGATTGGAGTTTCGCCGGCTGGATTTACTGGAACGGTGGTGCGGACTGGCAACGCATTTTCGACTTCGGCTTGGATACCAGCCGTTACCTTTACCTCTCGCCCCGGTCCGGTGGAGGAGGAAACCTGCGCTTTGCCATCGCCAGCGGGAACGGGGAGCAACAGCTCAATGCGCCGGCACTACCGGTCGGTGTATGGACGCATGTCGCGGTGACCATCGCAGGAGACACGGGCAAGCTCTTCGTGAATGGAGTGGCGGTTGCCACGAATACGGCAATGACGATTAACCCGGTGGATGTGGGGACTGAATTTAATTACATCGGCAAGAGCCAGTTTTCCGCCGACCCGCTCTTCAGCGGACGCCTGGACGATTTTCGGTTTGTGAGTTCCGCCCTGACGGATGCGCAGGTCGCAGCGATCGTGAACATTCCCCCTCCGCAATTTAGAACCACCGTTATATACAAACCAGTTGCGCCGGTGCAGCTATCCTACAGCTCCACTCTCGCCGGCGAGGCGGCCGGCACAGGGCCGCTGACCTATAGCAAGATGGATGGTCCCACGTGGCTGGCCGTGGGAGCAAATGGAAGTCTGACCGGGACGCCCTTAGACAAGGATGGTGGAATCAATAATTTCCTCGTGCGTGCGACCGACACCAATGGCTCGATCCACACCGCCACTCTCCTGATTACGGTCCCCACCGTGACGGTGGCGATTGGTGCGAGTTCCGACGACGCGGAGCAAGCCGCCAGTGGAGCCATGAGCCTCACGAGCACTGATCTTGAGTTAGTCAACGATGATGCCACTGGTGCGGGCAACCAAATCATTGGAATGCGGTTTGCGGACCTTTCGATACCGCCGGGGGCAATCATCACCAGTGCCGCCATTCAATTCACGGCAGATGAGTCACAGAGCGAACCGACGTCGCTCAAAATCTATGCCCAGGCTGCTGACGACGCGGCCACGTTCACGACTAGCGCCAATAACATTAGCTCGCGTCCACTCACCTCGTTGAGCGTGCCGTGGCAACCGGCTGCCTGGACCGCAGGTGATTCCAACGCCACGCAACGCACGCCAAATCTTGCTGGACTGGTGCAGGAAGTAGTGTCGCGTCCTGGCTGGGCCATCGGCAACGCGCTGGTCTTTATTATTTCGGGCACCGGGCATCGAACAGGCGAAGCGTTTGATAAAGTGGGCGGTTCACCCGCGCGTCTCATCGTCAGTTATACGTCCCCATCACCACTTTACAGCATCAGCGCTACGGTGAATAGCAGCGCGAACGACGCGGAGCAGCCTGCGTCCGGGCCGGTGAATCTGAGCAGCAGTGATCTTGAGCTGGTGAACGATGCCGCCACGGGCGCGGGCAATCAGACGATTGGGTTGCGCTTTGAAAATTTGGCGGTGCCCGCCGGTTCGGTCATCGCGAGCGCCAACATCCAATTTTCCGCGGACGAAACGCAGAATGAAGCGACGGCCCTCCTATTGCGCGCGCAGGCCGCGGACAACGCCGCTATTTTTATAACTAATGCCAACAGCATTGCTTCGCGCCTGCTGACCACGGCATCGATTGCGTGGAGCCCAGACCCCTGGGCGACGGTTGGAGAGCGGGGCCCCCTTCAACAAACACCAGATCTTTCGGCGCTTGTTCGCGAGGTAATAAACCGCCCAGGATGGTCCATGGGAAATGCGATGGCGTTTATTATTTCGGGCACCGGCCATCGAACCGCCGAATCCGCCGACAAACCCGGCGGTTTGCCTGCAACGCTGACCATCAATTACTGGCGAGAAATCCCGCTGGGCACCTACGCACGCTGGGCCACCGCTCATCCCAGCGCCACATCCCTCATCGCTGATCCTGATGGCGACGGCTACAAGAACCTTCTTGAATACGCCCTGGGTCTGGATCCGGCTGTCCCCGATCAGGGCGCTACACCCCTTACTTCCGATAGCACCTCTCTTTATCTTACCTATACCCGCCCTACGGCCATTACTGACGTCAGCTATCAGGTCGAATGGGCCAGCACTATTGCCTCCGCGAATTGGAGCACCGCCGGAGTGACTCAGCAGATCATCAACGATGACGACGTCCGCCGCACCATCCGCGCCACTCTTCCTAAACCCATAACGGGCCA
Organism: Verrucomicrobiales bacterium; assembly: GCA_028293425.1. GTDB lineage: Bacteria > Verrucomicrobiota > Verrucomicrobiia > Limisphaerales > JAQGOV01 > JAQGOV01. The sequence goes on along the minus strand of JAQGOV010000384.1, from coordinate 10,487 downwards.
GCGTTTTGTTCGCCTCAAAGTCGCCCATTGATTTTGGCCCGTCTGGAGGGTGCAGGATTTCTGGCAGGAAATCCAAAGCCAATGGCCAATGATGCAGGATGCAATCCAGTCTGCCTCATTTCACTTCGGCACTAGGGCAAAAAGCGCTCAGGATTGAGCAAATTTTGTGAAGCCGAGCGGCAGGCCATGGAGGATAGTGACTTCCAGTGAAAAGAGTAACAAAACGGAAACTGGAGAACGTTATGAAGAAAATAACAACATTGTTTTTGACCATATCCGTGGCTGCTTTTGCCCTCAGCTTGACTGGGCCCGGAAGCGAAGTGTTATATGGTGGGCTCAAACCTATCGGAGCGATCGCATTTATCGCTTTTTTTATCACCAACCTGCTTTCAAAGGAGGTTGAGGCTTACGACCAGGAGGAAAGCGCAAAAATGGAGCCTGCCAAGAAATGTCCCGAGGCCCAATCAAAAGCGACAGGGGGCCGCGTACCTCAGCACGCTTAGTTTCCAGAAACTTTAAGCAATTTTTTCATCACTCCGCCTCCCGGCGGAGTTTTTATTTTGGCACCTAATTTCATTCATTTTCGATGCTGCTCCTGCCCTGTTTTCCGCTCCAAGCCAATTAAGGCCATAGATGAACAAGAAAGGGTGAGCCCGATGAAACCAGTCCGACGATGTTCTTTCTGTTAGATGAAATTGACAACGACCAGTGACAAGAATGAGAGCGGTTTGCTTGAAACAGCGAACGTTGATGCTCATTCCCTGGACGATCCGTCGGAAGACGCAAACGACCAAAGCCAGGCAACCAGCCGCGTTTGCTATCACTGCGGCACAAACTGCAACGGTTCAAACTTCAACTCCGGCGAGAAGTTTTTCTGCTGCCGGGGCTGCCTGACTGTTTTCGAACTATTAACCGAGAACGGGCTCAATGATTTTTATCAATTGAGCGAGACGGCGGGGGTTCGGGTGCGGGCCCAGACGGAGAATGAGCAGTTCAAATACCTGGATGCCCCGTCCGTGCGGGAGCGGCTGGTCCTTTTTGCGGACCAGAACCTGACACGCGTCTCATTTCGCATCCCGGCCATTCACTGTATCGCCTGTGTTTGGCTGCTGGAGAACCTGTTTCGGCTGAAGCCGGGAATTGGACAATCGCAGGTCAACTTCCCAAACAAGGAAGTGATGATTGGATTCGAGACAGGTAAAGTGCTTTTAAGCGAAGTAGTCGAGCTGCTCGGAAAGCTCGGATATGAGCCGGAACTGAAATTCTCGGACCTGGAAACCGCCTCACGCAAGCCACTGGGCCGGACGCTCTGGTTGCAACTCGGCATTGCCGGGTTTGCGTTTGGCAACATCATGTTCTTCAGCATCGCCTCCTACCTGGGGCTGGACAGCTTCAGCGGGCCGGGATTCAAGCGCCTCTTCGGATGGTTGAGCCTGGTGCTGGCAACGCCGGTCGTTGTTTTCAGCGCACGGGATTACTGGCGCGCCTCGGTTATAAGCCTGAAACAAAAGCTGCTGACCATCGATGTGCCCATTGCAGCGGGCATTGCAGCTATTTACCTGCAGAGCCTCTACGAAGTGGCGAGCGGCTTCGGGGAAGGCTATTTTGATTCCCTAACCGGATTGATTTTCTTTCTGCTCTGCGGAAAGTGGTTTCAACAAAAAACATTTGATCGGCTGGCCTTCGATCGCGATTACCGCTCTTTCTTTCCATTGTCCGTCAACCGAAGCACCGCGGAGGGCGAGGAGCGAGTTTCACTCTCTGAGATTGCCGTTGGCGATCGTTTGACGGTGCGAAACAGTGAAATTATTCCCGCAGATGCCCGGCTGGTGGCAGGGCCGGCGCTCATCGATTACAGCTTTGTCACCGGAGAATCCGAGCCTGTGGAAAAGCAGGCTGGCGACTACCTGTATGCAGGCGGCCGTCAGATGGGCGGCTCCATCCAGGTGGAGATCATGAAAGCGGTTTCGCAAAGTTACCTGGCTTCCCTTTGGAACCAGGAGGCTTTTCGGAAGGACAACGGCAGCAGCCTTGACACCCTGACCAACCGATACAGCCAGAGATTCACCCGAATCATTATCGCCGTCGCATTAGGGGCCGCGATTTACTGGGGTTTTACCAAATCATCGTTGGCCCTTAAATCGTTTACTTCCGTTTTGATTGTGGCCTGTCCCTGCGCCCTGGCCTTAGCAGCTCCTTTCACCCTCGGCACGGCACTACGCGTTCTTGGCCGGCGGCAAATCTTCCTGAAGGGGCCGCAAGTCCTTGAAAGTCTCGCTCGGGTGAATGCCTTGGTTTTCGACAAAACCGGAACCTTGACCGCGGCAGGTGCCGTTCATTTTGAAGGGGCAGCCCTTTCATCCACAGAGCAAACTTCACTATTTTCCCTGGCCCGGCAATCGACTCATCCGTATTGCGTTCGGATCGCCGAGGCGATTGCCGGAAACCATTTCGAACCGGTGCGCTCATTCCTGGAAGTGGCAGGCTGCGGGGTGGAAGGCGACGTGGCTGGCCGGACGATTTGGATGGGGTCCACCGGCTGGCTGGCCTTCCGGAAAGTGACAGTGCCACGCTTAGGAAAGACCGGCAGCGTCGTTCATGTCGCGATGAACGGCCAATATCGAGGCGCATTCATTCTTGATGGAGCCCTGCGGGTTGAAGCAGACACCATGATTCGCAACCTTGGGAAAGAGTATGGTTTGGCTTTGCTGAGCGGGGATAACGATAAGGAACTGGGTCGCTTCACGAAGATTTTCGGCACTGAAGCCAAACTACACTTCAACCAAAGCCCTTTGGACAAACTGAACTACGTCCAAAATCTCCAGGAAGAAGGAAAAACGGTCCTGATGCTTGGGGATGGCCTGAATGACGCGGGCGCCTTGAAGCAAAGCAATGTGGGGGTGGCGGTAGTGGAAAACGTGAGCGCGTTTTCCCCAGCCAGCGACGTGATCATGGCGGCGGCGATGGTTCCACAACTCGGTTCCCTGCTCCGCTTTTCCAAAGGCGCGGTTCGGATTGTGCGGCTCAGCTTCACCATTTCCAGCATTTACAATGTGATTGGGATCAGCATCGCGGCGCGCGGGCTACTGTCCCCAATAGTTTGCGCCATCCTGATGCCCTTGAGTTCGGTGAGCGTGGTGGCCTTTGCGTGCGGGGCGACTACGTGGTGGGCCCGGCGCTGCGGGCTCGGGAAACCAACGAACCTGGAGGTGAAGCCATGAGTGTTATATTTCTTTTAATCCCCCTGAGCATCCTGATTGCGACCGGGTTTCTCTTGGCGTTTCTTTGGGCAGTGACCTCCGGGCAGTACGAGGACACCAAGACCCCGTCCCTGCGAGTGCTGCTGGATGAGCCCAGCATCAAGCCCATCACGGGCCCTTCCCCGAAAAGCCATCCGAAGAGTTTTACCGACGGAAAAATTCAAAAACCATGAACGTAGAAACATTCAAATATGATAATCGGGTGGTGCGCGCGTTTGCGATTGCCACTGTGATCTGGGGAATAGTAGGGATGAGCGCCGGCTTGCTGGCAGCGGTGCAACTCTTTTGGCCCGAAGCCAACTTGAGTTTGCAATTCGTCAGCTTTGGCCGTCTCCGCCCATTGCACACTAATGCAGTCATCTTTGCGTTTGTGGGCAATGGCATGTTCATGGGCATTTACTATTCTTTGCAGCGGCTCTGCAAAGCGCGGATGTTCAGCGATGCCTTGAGCTGGCTCAACTTCTGGGGCTGGAACGCGATCATCGTGGCCGCGGCCATCACCCTTCCGCTTGGATTGACCACCAGTAAGGAATACGCGGAACTGGAATGGCCGATCGACCTCGCGATCACGGTGATTTGGGTGGCATTCACGATCAACTTGATGGGAACAATCCTGAAGCGTCGAGAGAAGCACCTGTATGTGGCGATCTGGTTTTATATTGCCACAGCCTTAACTGTTGCCGTGCTGCACGTGGTTAATTCACTGGAAGTGCCGGCCAGCGCCTTCAAGAGCTACTCGATTTATGCGGGAGTGCAGGATGCCCTGGTGCAGTGGTGGTATGGGCACAACGCGGTGGCATTCTTCCTGACGACGCCGTATCTCGGTCTAATGTATTACTTCCTGCCCAAGGCGGCGGGGCGTCCGGTATTTTCCTATCGCTTATCCATCATTCACTTTTGGGCGCTGATCTTTATCTACATCTGGGCTGGACCTCATCATTTGCTTTACACGTCGTTGCCGGATTGGGCGCAGTCACTTGGCATGGCGTTTTCCATCATGCTCGTTGCTCCGTCGTGGGGAGGCATGCTGAACGGTTTGCTGACGTTGCGCGGCGCCTGGGACAAGGTGCGCACCGAGCCCATGTTGAAGTTCATGGTGGTGGCGCTCACCGCCTACGGCATGGCCACACTCGAAGGCCCGCTGCTTTCGATTAAAAGCGTGAATTCCCTGTCCCACTACACGGATTGGACCATTGCGCACGTGCACACTGGAGCCCTGGGATGGAACGGGTTCCTGACTTTCAGCATGCTCTACTGGCTGTTTCCCAAGCTCTACAACACCAAGCTTTACTCCGTAAAACTGGCGAACTGGCACTTCTGGGTGGCAGTGCTGGGGATGATGTTTTACGTGGTGCCCATGTATGTCAGTGGCATTACCCAAGGCATGATGTGGAAACAGTTTAACGCGGACGGCTTCCTGCAATATCCGAACTTCCTGGAAGTGGTGCTCCAGCTCATTCCAATGCATCGCCTCCGAGCCGTGGGCGGAACCCTTTATATTTTGGGCACTTTGATGATGGCATTTAATTTGTGGAAAACCGCGCGCAGTGGCGTGTTTGTGCCAGAGGAAGAAGCGCAAGCCGTGCCGTTCCGGGCCAAGCCCGTGCATGCGGAACCGAAGCATCCCTGGGGTCACCGGGCTTTGGAAGCCAAGCCGCTCCTGTTAACGGCGCTGGCTCTCGTGGCAGTGCTGATTGGCGGCCTGGTTGAAATTATCCCCATGTATCTGATCAAGGAGAACGTTCCGACTATTTCGGCGGTGAAGCCCTACACACCGCTGGAGGTGCTCGGACGTGATATTTATATCCGGGAAGGTTGCGTGGGCTGCCATTCACAGATGGTGCGTCCATTCCGGTCGGAAACGGAGCGCTATGGCGAGTATTCCAAAGCAGGCGAATTCATTTACGACCACCCGTTCTTGTGGGGTTCCAAACGGACTGGTCCCGACCTGCATCGCCTGGGCGGCAAGTATCCGGACGCGTGGCATTACAACCACATGGAAGATCCACGGAGCACATCTCCTGGTTCGATCATGCCCAAGTATCAGTGGCTACTGACCCAGAAGATGGAAACGAACGCTCTTTCATCGCGCCTATCCGCCTTGCGGAAAGTAGGGGTGCCATATCCGAGCGGCTATGAACATGGTCCGGCTCAAACCGAGCTTGCAGCGCAGGCCACGAAGGTGGTCGGAAACCTGGCTGCTGGGTCCATCAAAGCAGAACCGGACCGGGAAATCGTGGCGCTGATCGCCTATCTCCAAAGGCTTGGCACGGACATCAAGTCCATCACGCCGCAGGCTCCGGATACGGCGCCGGTGCCGGATTTCAAAGCGACCGAAGCTCCCCCCAAGGTGAAAAAAACGGCCCAAGTGACCACGGGCAACAACCAGGAAGCAAAGAATTAGAAACGTTATGATCCAAAACGTAATTAAAGAAATGGGAGGCATCGCGGTATTTGGAATTATATCCGTGTGCCTGTTTTTCACAGTGTTCCTGAGCGCATTGATCTTCGCGCTCGTTCAGAAAAAGAGTTTCTGCAAAACCATGAGCGCATTGCCGCTGGAAGATGGATTGAGAGGTGAACATGAACAATAATTCGGAGAACAAAGATCCCCTGCTGATGGAGCATGAGGCGGATGGCATCCAGGAATTGGATAACCTGCTCCCACGCTGGTGGGTGTGGTCGTTCTACCTGACGACCATCTTTGCCATCGGTTACATGCTTTATTACCATGTGCTGATGGCGGGCGACCTGCAGATAGCAGCCTACCAAAAGGAGCAAAAGATTGGCGACGCCATCAAGGGAGCTGCGATGGCCAAATTCGAGAGCACCCTGACGGGGTTGGAGCCGATTCAGGATCAAACCGTCCTGGCCCAAGGCCGTCAAACGTTCGGAAACATGTGTGCTCCCTGCCATCGGGCTGATGGCGGCGGGTTGGTCGGCCCAAACTTGTGCGATGATTATTGGATTCACGGTTCCAACTATGTGGATTCGTTGAAAACCATATGGAACGGAGTTCCTGAAAAAGGGATGGTGACCTGGAAAGGGTTGCTGAAGCCCAAAGAAGTGCAAGCAGTGGCGAGTTACATTTACACCCTGCGCGGCACCAAACCACCGGGCCCCAAACCGCCAGAGAACCAACAGCAACCTGATAAGCCCAACGCTTACGAGTAAGGCTGCCTCCGCAGCAAGCTATACAATCTTATGACCCCCGCCCCTGTAAAAATCAACCCACCGGCAGTGGAGGAAAGTCCCGTGTTTCCACTAAAATCGGGGCAGGAGGATTTCCGTGATCACCTGGCCACCGCGGATAAACAGGGAAACCGGAAATGGGTTTATCCGAAGCAGGTCAAAGGGCGCTTCTACCGTTATCGCACCTATGCAAGCTGGCTGTTGCTGGCGATCATGTTCAGTGGTCCATTTATCCGGATAAACGGAAACCCGCTGCTGCTGATCAACGTGGTGGAGCGGCGTTTTTCCGTGCTCGGGCAAATCTTCTGGCCGCAGGATATGATCATCCTCGCGGTGGCCTTGTTGCTCTTCTTCATGAGCATCATCATTTTCAGCACCGCTTTCGGCCGCCTCTGGTGCGGCTGGACCTGTCCGCAAACGCTGCTGATGGAAATGGTCTTCCGAAAGATTGAATACGCGATTGAAGAAGACGCGAACGCACAACGGGCCCTCGATGCCCAGCCATGGAATGGACGCAAAATCCGGATTAAGCTTTTCAAACATGCCATCTTTTTTGCGCTGTCGTTCATCATTGGAAACACCCTCCTGAGCTACATTATCGGGACGGAGAATTTGTTTGTGATTATCACAGACAATCCGCTCCATCATGTTTCCGGGCTGGTTTTCATGGTGCTGTTTACCGGGATATTCTACGCGCTCTTTGCCCGGTTTCGGGAACAGGCTTGCACCTTTATTTGCCCGTACGGCCGTTTCCAGTCCGCCATTCTCGACGAAAACAGCATGGTGGTGGCCTATGATCACAAACGAGGTGAGACTCGCGGCCCCCTTTCACGGAGCCAGACCCCGGAGATGCGCAAGGAAGCAGGAACCGGAGATTGCGTGAATTGCCGGCTGTGCGTGGCGGTTTGCCCCACCGGGATTGACATTCGGAACGGCACCCAGATGGAGTGTGTGAACTGCACAGCCTGCATCGATGCGTGCGACTTCATTATGGACAAGGTAAAGAAGCCGCGAGGATTGATTCGCTACGCGTCCCTGAACACGATTGAAACAGGAGAGAAACAACGATTCACCGCTCGCATGGGCTGGTACACGGTTATTTTAAGCGCGCTCGTTTGTGGCCTGGCTTTCCTGCTTTTCACACGCACGGATGTTGAAACCACCATGCTGCGCGCGCCGGGAGCTCTTTTCCAAAAGACCGCTGAAGGAAAGATCGAAAACCTCTACACCGTAAAAGTGATAAACAAGACCAACCGGGACATCCCGGTGGAACTCAAGCTTGAGAACCTGCCAGGCAACCTGAAGCTCATGGGCGCAGGTCAAATCATTGCGCCCAAGGCAAACCTGATCCAAGCCTCGGTCCTGATTGAAATGGACCCTGCAACACTAGGAAACGCCAACGCCAAACTTAAGATCGGGGTCTACTCGGGAGGCAAGCGGCTCAAGATACTTACGACAACTTTTATCGGACCACGCTTATGAACTCTCAAACTACCAAGGCAGTTGTTAAATCACGAAACCCGTGGCCCATTGCCATTATCGCCTACTTCGTCATTTTTGCCTCCTGCGTCGCTGGCTTTGGCACGTGGGTGATCAGGCAAAACATTGATCTGGTCCGAAAAGATTATTACGAAGAGGAAGTGCGTTTCCAGCAGCAGATGGAAAAGGTGAACCGCACCCAGCCCTTTGAATCGAGCATTGCAGTTGCCTACGTTGCCAGGGAAGGCGTTTTGAACGTGCAATTGCCGCAAGCCCATGCGATCCCGGCGCCAGCAGGCCGAATTGATTTATACAGGCCGTCCGATGCCAGCCTGGATCAGCATATTATGCTGGCGGTGGATCGCGACGGAGCGCAAAAAATTGTCCCGCAAAAGCTCCGGACAGGGTTATGGAAGGTGCGAATGAACTGGAACGTCGATGGCCAGGATTATTTTAGCGAACGATCGATCTTCGTGAATTAAGAATTAGTCATGAACCTTTGGACCGCATTACTTTTAGGCCTGGCAGGCAGCTTACACTGCGCTGGCATGTGCGGTCCCCTGCTCTGCGCGTTGCCTGTGGTCGGGGAAGGACGAGCTTCCTTTTACGCAGGACGTTTCCTCTACAACCTGGGGCGGATCAGCATGTATTGCCTGCTCGGTTTGGGCTTTGGAGCACTCGGTAAAACTTTGTCCATTGCCGGACTCCAACGGTGGCTTTCACTGGCCGCAGGCTGCGCGGTTTTGATTGGCTTGCTTGCCTCTGCCCAGTGGAGCATGAACGCACCGGTCTGGAAAGCGGTGGCTCTCCTCAAGAAAGCCTTTGCGCGCCTGCTGCAACGACGGAGCTACCGAGGTCTCCTCGCGCTGGGCGCTTTAAATGGGCTTTTGCCGTGTGGCTTGGTTTACGTTGCTTCCGCCGGAGCAGCAGCCTCAGGCGAGTTGTGGCAAGGAGCGCTTTACATGTTGGCTTTCGGCGCTGGCACGCTACCGATGATGCTGGGAATCGGGCTGGTGAGCCCGAAATTGCGCCTGCTATTCGGACAGCGCGGACGGGTGCTTATTCCGGTCTCAGTTGCGATGGTTGGATTGCTTCTGGTGGTGCGCGGCTTATCGCTGGGGATTCCTTATCTCAGTCCGGACATGGCTGATGGACATGCACGCTGTCCTGCCTGCCATTAACTCAGATGGGAAATCCAGGGGCGGCGGTTTGTCGGACCTCGACCTCCATCTCACTCAGCTTGCGATAGATTCGGCCAAGCCTCCGCAACGGCCACCAGCGATAAAGATAGATTTCCAACGGCCTCCACATGGCGACCCAGCCGCCCACTGTCAGTCCTTCGCGAAAGATCTGGAGCCAAGCCCCGCCTCCGCTTCGCCCGAAAACGTCAGCGATACTGACACAAGCCGCCATAAATGTGACGCCGATCAGCAGACTGAGCCGGCCTTCTTTCATGAGGATTTTAAATTCGCGCCAGTTCAGCTCGGCTTTATAGTCGAAATAATGATGAACGGCATCTTCGATCATGGCTTGAGCGTTTCCTGCTGGTAACTGGGAGAGATGAACGACCAGCTTAAAGGAAGCATGAGAAGGATGTTCAAGCGCCCAACTCACGATGAATTCCTCGGCATCGTGGTCCAAATCCTTCTCATTAAAGGGAGAAGGATCCATGGAATTGAACAATTGCTGAACATCGCGCAGCTTCACTTCAATCAGATACTGCGGCTTGCGCTTGGATTGTCCCCCGGAGGTTTCAGCGGAGATGCTCACAGCCGGATTTTTCATAGCCCCTTATTCATAGCCTGAGTTACGGCCCGGCACCAACCTTGAATTGCGATGTCGAAGCTATGCCTTGCAAAGTGAGGCCAGGACTTGTCCTTCGAAAGCATGCGACATTCAGACGCAGAGCCAAAATTTGATGCAGGCTGCACATAATCGGGTGAGACGCAGGGCAAGTAAAAGAGGAGCCTCAATCATGAACGACGCCCTTTCCGCTTTGACTCAGGCCGATGAACAAGCCGCGAGCTCCATGTTTATTGTGGTCTTCAAAGAGCATTGGGAGAATGTCAGGCACATTAAAAATGAGCGGCTCAGCTTCACCAACATATATGGAATCATAACCGCGGGAACGCTCTCGCTGATGCACAGCGTGACGGGCATAGCAGCGCTGGAGTTCTCGCTCCTTGTGTTTCTTTTTGTATTTTCGGTCATCGGCCTCATTACCAGCCTCCGTTTGAGACTGGAATTGGAGGAGTGTTTGCGGGCGATCGAGACGATGGTGCGCCATGCCGGCTTTGAAGGCTTCATGGCGACAGACCAAGTCACAGGCTCCCTCACCCGCATACCGAAATTTCGATCGGTCTTCCCCATCTTCTATTCCATTACGAGCGTGGGCTTTCTGACCCTTTTGATAGTCAGGCTATTTTCACGTTAACTGGATGGTCACCAAAATAGGAGATCGAGTGAACAAGTTTTGTACAGGCACCAAAACCTCAAAGGCTCAAGCTACTCGTGCAATGAAAGGGAATATCAATTCAAAGACAGATCGGGAAACCT
>JAQGOV010000382.1 GCA_028293425.1 Verrucomicrobiales bacterium | reverse complement strand
TTGTTATAAATCATGATCGGCAAGCTGGTTGCCTTGGCAACGGCGCGGAAGTGCGCCAGGGTTTCACGCGGGTCGCCTTTGTAGATCATGGCGGGCATCAGCATGAAGCCGTCCGCGCCGAGTTTCTCGCAATCGCGCACGTACTCGCAGGCAGCGGCGGTGCTGTTTTCCGCGACACCGCTCAGCACTGGCACCCGGCCAAAGCCGACCTTCACGGCCATATCCATGACCTGGAGCTTTTCCTCCGGCAGCAGCGATTGGTTTTCGCCCAGGGAGCCGAGCATGATGATGCCGGTGATGCCGGAGTCGAGCAGTACCTCGAGGTGCTGCGCCGTGGCGTTCAGGTCCAGCGATTGGTCCTTATTGAGTTGGGTCGTAACGGCGGGGAAAACCCCTTGCCAATATGGTTTCATAATTTTTTAAGACTTCCACCGCGGCTCCACCTTCAGCAGATGCCGCACAAAAAAATCTTCCAGCCGCCGGCGTCCATACGGGCTGCCCGCCACGCCATGACCAGCGCCCGGAACGACCAGCAGTTCAAAATCTTTATCCGCTTTAATCAGTGCGTTCACCACTTGCATTGTAGACGCCGGGTCTACGTTTTTGTCCAGTTCGCCCCACATCAAGAGCAGCTTCCCCTGCAGATGCTTTGCCAATGTGACGTTCGATTGCTCGGCGTAATGTGGTCCCACCGGCCAGCCCATCCATTGCTCGTTCCACCAGATTTTATCCATCCGGTTATCGTGGCAACCGCAATCGGCCACGCCCGCTTTATAAAAGTCCGCATGCGTCAGCAAGCCCGCCAGCGCGCTTTGTCCGCCGGCCGAAGTGCCATAAATGCCCACGCGGCTCAAGTCCATATAAGGATACCTGTTGGCAGCCGCTTTGATCCACAGGATTCGATCCGGGAATCCGGCATCCACCAGGTTTTTACAACAAACATCGTGAAAGGCTTTGGAACGATTTGCCGTTCCCATCCCGTCGATTTGAACCACGACAAAACCCAGCTCAGCCAACTCCTGCATCGCATTAACGATGGAGAACGCCTTCGGGACGAAGGATCCATGTGGCCCGGCATAGATGTTTTCGATTACCGGATATTGCTTATCGGGGCTGAAGTTAGTTGGACGATAAATGACTCCGTAGATATCTGTTTTGCCGTCGCGTCCTTTTGCGACAAACGGTTCTGGTGTTTTCCAATTGGCCATTGTCAGGGCAGACCATTCCGCCGTCTCCAACGGAAAGACCAGCTTGCCGTCATCCACGCGGCGCAACTCGTTGACGGGGCCATGATCCACGCGCGACCAGGAATCCACTATGAAACGCCGGTCGGGCGAATACTGGACCGTATGCGTGCCGTTGCCTTCGGTGAAGAACACCAAGCCGGTGCCGTCAAAGTTCACTCGCGCGTAGTGCACGTAGTAGGGATCCTGGCCGGGATAAATCCCGCTGGCGCGGAACCAGATTTGGCGCGTTTGCGGATCCACCTTGTCTACTTCCCTTACGACCCACGAGCCTTGGGTGATCTGGCTTTTAACCTGGCCGGTTTTGCCATCAAAAAGGTACAGGTGATTCCACCCGTCCCGCTCGGACATCCAGATAATTTCGCCCGTGGACTCAATGGGGTGGTAAAAGAATTTGCCGGAGTAACTGATGAAAGTTGAACTTTGTTCATCGATAATCGCCGTAGCCCCGCCGTTCGTGGCATCCAAGCTCACGACCCGCAACACCTGATGCCCGCGCTGATTGTAAAGGAAGGTGAAATGGGTGGAGTCCGATTCCCAACGAAATTCGCCCGTGCTCCATGGGTTCTTGAACAGGTCGTCGGAGACAGGAATTTCTTTAGAAGAAGCGACATCAAAGAGGTGCGGCTTGGAAATGGGCAGCCGGTCGCCCGGCTTTCGATAATCGATCGTGTGCAACCTGGGTTGGACCTGGTTCGTGGGGGAAGATTCCACGAGATAAACTTTGTGCTCCTGACCCGGTTCCGTTTGCAGCACCACCAGCTTCCTGGAATCGGGAGACCAAAAGACTTGTTCACCAAAGGCATTTTCCTTGCTGCCGCTGGTCGTCAGCGATGTTTCTTCCTTCGTCTCCGCGTTGCGCAGGAAAACATTATCATTTCGGATGACTGCCTGCCATTTACCATCCGGCGAGGTTAAGGCAGAGGCGGCTTTGCGCCGTCGGGGTTCAGGCTTGGCTTTTTCTACCTGGTTGCCGTTCTGCTCGTTGATCTCGGCGCGCCCTGGCTCCTCCTGGGCTTGGAAGCGCGCCAGGGTTGTGCCAGCCTGGTCTGTCACCACCCACACATGCCCCGCGTAGGTGTGTTGTTGTTTCTGCTGCCCTGCGTCCAATTTTCCGTAGCCATGACGCTCGCCGTTTTCGTCCACCCAGTAGAGCAGCGTCTCAGATTTGGTTAGATTGATAAAATGAAGCGAAGTTTCTGCGCCGGTTTGTGTGCTGGCGCGGGGGACATTTTGGGAGAGAGCGTTCGATACCGGCAAAAGTTCGCCGGACTGCTGGAGGTCGTAACTCTCGAGGCTGCATTGCCAGGATTTGTTGTTCACCTGAAACAAGATCATCTTCTCCGGGGCCTTGAGAATGAGCGATTGCAAGGGCAGTTCACCCGCGTTTTTGATCCCGACGCGCTCAAGTGCCGCGATTAGTCTGCCATGATCAAAGGCCGGCCGGTGTTCGCCTCTTTCGGCATCTACAAGGATAAACTCTCGTGTGGTTGGGCCAGTTTTGACGTCATACCAGAACTGGTTGTTCCCCGGCAGCCAATGCGGCCTTACAGAATCCCGAAAGACCTTGTTCCCGAATTGTTCCCGCAAGTGCCGGGCCCGCTGGTAATCCGCTGCGGAGCCCTGGGCAAAGCCGGCGTAGGCGCTGCTCCAGAGCAGGAGAGTCAAGAGGAGTGGATGCCGATGGCAAATCATCATTTTTGCAGGAATGATTCTGCCAGAAATGTGGAGGTAAACCACAGAATAGTGGAACATCGTGAGGGGTTTTTTGACCCTGAAACAGGTACTGGCTGATATTCACGCCAAGGCCAACTTCAACTTTAGCAGCGTTTACCCAAGGCTGTCGCTGACTGTTGCCAGCCTTTGGTTCGTTGTACATTATGGAAGGATGACGCGTCATTGCCATAGTTGTGGATGGGAATACACCATCAGCGGATTACCAGGCCGGACGGAGAGCTGCCATCGTTGCGGTGCGGATTTGAAGGTTTGCCTCAATTGCGTGAGCTATGATCCGCGAGTGGCGCATCAGTGCAAAGATCGGCGATCAGATCTGGTGCAGGAGAAGCATATGGCAAATTTCTGTGAATATTTTGATTTTATCCGCAGAGAATGGAAAGGGAAAGGAGCAGATACCCGGGAAGAAGCAGCGAGGCAAAATCTCAAGAAGCTGTTTGGAGATTAAAGCCCATCCAGTAATGGTGGGCGGTGCGGACCATTTGCATAATGCCCTCGAGGGAACTGGGCTTGGATATGTAAGAGTTAGCGCCGAGATCGTAGGCCTGGGAGATATCTTCGCTGCGGTTCGAGGAACTGAGGATAACGACGGGCAAGTATCGGAAGACTGGCTGACGCCTAACCCAAGCCAGAAGCTCGAACCCGGAGGAGCCGTGCAGTTTTAGATCCAGGAACACAAAGCCTGGGGCGGGGTGGTCGGTGCGATTTGAAAAGGGAGCCGTGCCGCTCAGATAAGCCCTTGCTTTCGGGTCGTTATCCACCGATCTGAGTTGGGGCGCGAGGTCCAGCTTTCGAAATGCAAGAGTGACCAACAAGGCGTCATTTGGGTCGTCTTCAACGTGGAGAACGACGGGTTTCATCAGGCTTTGCTCAGGTTAGCGGGAAGCTCAATCCAAAAGCGGCTGCCAATGCCGGGCTTGGAGCTGACCCCAACCGAGCCGCTCATGCGTTCCGCGCCTTTCTGCACGATCGCCAAGCCTACGCCGGTGCCGGAATACGAGCTATTGCTATGCAGGCGCACAAACAAGTCAAAAATTTTTCCCTGGTGTTCCGGGGCAATGCCGATGCCATTATCTTCAACCCAAATCCGAACCAAGCCGTCCACAGGCTCAGTGTAGATTTTGATCAGGGGCAGGGCAGGCGACTGGACAAATTTCAAGGCATTGCCGATGAGATTGGCCAGCATTTGAACGAGCGTCATGGGGTGGCCGATGACCGAAGCCAATGGGTTGCGAATCTCCACAACCGCCTTTTTGTCGATGATTTCCTTTTCGTTTTGATCCAAGGCGTCTCTGATCACCGCATCCAGATTGACGGGGCTGAGCGAGAGCTCGGAGCGAGCAACGCGACTGTATTGAAGGAGGTCCCTCAAGAGGGCATCCATGTAATGGGAAGACTTGATGATTCGCTCGGCGTAATCCTGCCCTTCCGGCCCGAGGCCCGAGGCACACTCATCGAGGAGCGCCTGAGCGAAACATTGCATGGAGCGAAGGGGTGCGCGCAGGTCGTGGGAAATGGAGTAATTAAAGGCCTCAAGCTGCCGGTTCGTTTCAGTAAGAGCCGACAATTGATTATTCAGCTCCTGGTTGAGGTTCTGGACTTTCTCTTCGGCTTCCTTACGGCGGGTGATATCCCGGGCGAAGATGTAGATCAGTTTATCGGAGATAAAGGGGGCAGCAGTCCAGCCGAGCCATTTGTAGGTGCCGTCCCTGCAACGGTAGCGACCTTCGAAATAGGTCGTGCAGGTGCCCTGCTTCAGTTCTTCGAACTTGGCATACATCGACTGGTAATCGTCCGGATGAGCCAAATCCAAGCCAGAACGGGCTTTGAGTTCCTCCTCGGAATATCCCAAGGTGCTTTCCCACGCGGGATTGGATTGGAGGATGTAGCCGGAGAAGTCGGCAATGGCGAGGAGGTCCAAAGAGAGTGTGAAAAAGCGATTGCGCTTTGTTTCGCGATCCAAAAGATCGGCTGCCTCGGCCAGCCTGCGCTGGTGTTCACGTTCCTCGGCCTGACGTAGTCGTTCAGACTGTTCCTTGATCTGCTCCGCCCGGTTGTACAGCTCAACAAAAACAGAAACCTTGGCCCTAA
The DNA here is from genome assembly GCA_028293425.1 of Verrucomicrobiales bacterium. GTDB lineage: Bacteria > Verrucomicrobiota > Verrucomicrobiia > Limisphaerales > JAQGOV01 > JAQGOV01. Next base: position 1,401 of record JAQGOV010000382.1, on the reverse strand, counting down.
GGACGTCCGGCAGAATTGGGCTAAGAATATAATCGACTGCCCCAAGGGAGTAGCCCTTATAGATGTTAGTTTCCGAAGCGCTGACAGAGGTGACAAAGATGATAGGGGTATGCTCGGTAGAGGGCCTTTTGCGAATCAAAGAGGCAGTTTCAAAGCCATCGATGCCCGGCATGGTGACATCCAGGAGAATGACAGCAAATTCCTCCTTGAGGAGCCAGCGAAGCGCGTCTTTGCCCGAGCGCGCCTTAACGAGGTTCTGGCCGAGGGTGGAAAGGATAGCCTCCAATGCGAGCAGTTTGTCGTCGCGGTCATCGACCAGGAGGATGTTTACTCCTTTGCCGCCTGAACGTGCAGCGCCGTTCATTTTTGTTTTATCCGGCAGCGGCTCCTTTGGGGGAGCCGCTGGTTTGGAAGGCACGATCACTGTTCTCATTTGCCTGAATGATTATCGGTGCAACCACAGGCGGAGGACGCTGCGCAATTGCTCGGTATCCACAGGTTTGGACAGGTAGTCCGATGCGCCCGCCGCAATACATTTCTCCCGGTCGCCTTTCATGGCTTTGGCCGTGACAGCAATAATAGGCAGTTCCTGGAAATCTTCAATCTCACGAATTGCTTTTATTGTGGTGTAGCCATCCATGGTTGGAAGCATGATGTCCATGAGGACGATATCAACATCCGGGTTATCCATGAGGAGTTGAATGGCGTCTTTGCCGTTTTCAGCGGAAACAACGTTCATCTTGAAACGTTCCAGAACGCTGGTCATGGCGAAGATGTTGCGGACATCGTCGTCGACGAGCAGGACCTTCTTGCTTTCCAATACACCCTGGTGCAGGTGTTCGAGCATCTTGCGCTGGCGGTCTGGCAGCCGGGAAGCGTTCCGATGCAGCAAGAGAGCGGTCTCATCCAACAGCCGCTCGGGCGAACGAACATCCTTGATCAGAATGGTCTCAGCAAGGCGGCGGAGCTGGATTTCTTCATCTTTGACCAGATCCTTGCCGGTGTAGATGATGATAGGCAGGTTCCTGGAAGCAGGATTGTTTTTAATTTGTTCGAGGAGTTCGACTCCCGCCATATCCGGCAGGCCAAGATCCACGACGATGCAATCAAAGGTCTGCTGGTTGATCATGTCGAGGGCTTCCTGGCCACTGTTTGCAACGCTGGTGTGAACATCGCCGTTGCCAATGAGCTCGCGGAGGCTCATTTGTTGGGTAGCGTCATCTTCCACTAGGAGGAGGTTGCGCATGGGTCTCTCGATAAAATTACGCAAACTATCGAAGGCCTTTTCGAGAGATTCCTTGTTTTCGAGTTTTCTGGTGTAGCCGAGGGCACCCTGAGTGATATTCGGTTCGGTGTCCTCTTCCACGGTTATGATCTGAACAGGAATGTGCCGGGTGGCGA
>JAQGOV010000380.1 GCA_028293425.1 Verrucomicrobiales bacterium | reverse complement strand
TAAACATTCCACACCCACAACGATCCATCCTCTGAGAAATATGGATACTCGACCTTGGGTTCCAATCGCGGATCGTTCCAGGTTCTCAGCCTTTTCACCCTCGTGCCATCTTGCAGTTGGATCCAGCCTTTCACATCGATGTCGAAGCCTTGCTCAACATCGCCGTGACATGAGATTAACTCCCCTTGGACAATGCCGGAGCGGGGCACTGCTATACAGTCACCGGTGGTTATCTTTAGACCACCCCATAGGATATAATCAGGTCGGCTCTTTGTGTCGGGAAAACGTCTTGCATGGTCGATCATTGCGTATTGGAGGTCCAAACCACTTTGGGCGTAATCTTTGTTATTTGGCATTTCACTTCTTCACCTTCCTAAATGCATCAACTGCTGCATGGTCATCTGGCCAGCGCGGCACCAAATCTTTTCCGCCCTCACGCAATGGAATAGGTTGGTGGAAACCTCCATGGTTTCAAGCTCGCCCGTTCTGCGATTTATCTGCTGTGGTCCTGGCCAGCCCCGCTGCTCAATCTCGGCACGTTGCGCGTCCGTCAACGGTGAGTTTGAGTCTTCTGCCAAGGCGCGCCAAGCCGCACGTCGCTGGGCATCCGTGAAGGTATAGGGCGATGCGGGATTATTGGGATCGGAAATAAACTTTCCGGTTTCAGGATCCCTTAACCTCGGCTGCTGAGAGCTACTTGGATTATTCTGAGGCTGCTCAGGAGTCTTTTCAAGCGGCTCCAAATTATTAAAATTATGCAAGCCCCAGGTCCCGGCCCCCGTTTCTAGCACCCCAAAAAGAGCCTGCTCAGCCCCCGCTGCGAACGCAGGCGCAGCACCCAGCGTGGCCGCTCCACCAGATCCAAATTCCGTTACCCTGCCGCGAGCATCATACCCACGCCCGCAGCCGTGTCCCCACCACCTTTGATGGCTAAAAATGATGCGAGTGCTCCAGCGGCATTTCGTCCCCCCACCCGGCCATAATTGCCCGTCTCGGTTGTGGGCTGTCCTGGATCATACCCGGTCCAAACTTCCGCGAAACCCATGAAGGCATTCCCGCCATAGTCCACAACCTTTTTTCCGAACCTCCCATCCCGATCAGACCGGTTGATCGGATCTCCTTCACAAAATGTCTGCAGAGTGGGATCAGCTTCATGCCCAAGCGAATCATCCGACATCCACCTTCCCGAGACAGGATCGTAATACCGCATCCCCAGCCAGTAATAGCCAGTGATGTCCTGCCAGCACCCTCGCCACGCGCTCGACGACGCAAGGTCCGGAACCTGCCCGCTTGCGAACGGCACCGGCCGATACCCCGGCACCGCCCCATAACCTGTCACCCGGCTCTTGAACCAATCCAGGTTCCCATGCCTCTGATCGTAAATCGCCTGCAGGTTCCCTCGAATGTCCGAGACCACTGGGCAGAACAAGTCCGGCGGCGGCGCTATTGCGTCCAACCCGCCCACTCCCCCCATGCCTCCATAGGTCCCGCTCGCATCCGGTCCGTACAACTTCCAGGTCGCCTTCTCATTCACCGCCGCTCCCACTTCCAGGAATTCGAACTCGGGATCATAGAACTGGCAGGTGGCAATCGGCTGGCCGGAGAACGCGATGCCATTGCTCCAGAACACGGTCTTGGCCGACATCCTTGGCAAGCCCTGCGGGTGTGGAACCTTGGCCCAATCTTCAGCAGCAGCCGCCATCAGGAGCACAAACCAGATGAATCTCTTCCAGAGCAAAGCGGGGGCAATGTTAGCGGGTCCTGTTTGCCAAACAGGAGTCTTGTGCCGGAAATGCTTCACCAGGACAGCACCACGAGGCGGCTTGCCCTCCATAGCGTCGACGACGGAGGAGCAAGGCGCTTAGATATTCAGTCAGAATTAGGCTAGCCTTGCTCCATTCGCGAGTATTCGCAGCCGAGAAGCTAGCCAACCACTAAATTGGAAAGTCATGGCACCTCGCGTGCGGTGTTAACGTGTGAAGTTCAACTTTCACCAGAGTGAGATTCATTAGTTTGTCTCGAACGTCGTCAACGCAATGCCGCATTGATGACGCTCGGCAAGTTCAACAAGGTTCTCCCGAAAGGTTGCGGTCATATCTTCCTTGTCGTAGAGCAGCGCCGCCAAGTATTCAGCCCTGTCCATCAGATCGACGATTTTTGCGTAATCTGCTTTCTCGTAGCCCATCGCGCGCCCGCGAATGATAACTTGTTGGAGCGCCTTGATTGCAGCGACTTCTTTTTCTTTTGTAATCATCGTGAACCTCCTGTTGCGTCGAAGATGATGTCCTCAATCCGAACACCGCGACTCCCAGGAGTGACATAACGATTCACTTACAAAGGCGTTAAAAGCCCTCTCGCTGAAAAGACAACTCCCTCAATTCCACTTATTCTCGCGGTCAGTATTTTGAGGGCGGTCATGTCGCGCAAGAAAAAGTTTTAGTTTTTTAGATTTTTGTGGAAAGCCATCTCAGGAGGATACCTTTCCCAGCAGCGTCTCCCAAGAGCACCTCAAAGCCTTTCGAATCCGAAGAATGGTTGTCAGAAGCAGATTGATACTCCCAGCCTCGATCTTCTGAATCGTCCGGGTATTCAATTCGCTCATCTCCGCCAGCCGCTCCTGGGTGATGGCTTTGCGCATGCGCTCCTTGCGAACATTTGCGCCGAACGCCTTGAGTTGAACTGTTTGCTTGTCTTGCTTAGCCACGCCCTATTGAGGCGCTTCAAAGCTTGACAGACCACGGCCCTATAGGGCGTAATCTCTCACCAAACACAACGATGAGCGATGCACCCGCAACACACCATCCACTTTCTGTAATGTTTCATTCACGCTCTCTCCCTGCACTGCTGTTGGCCAGTGTTTTCGGCATTTTAGGTGCTTGCCAAAAAGCCGATCCTGATCAGAAGGAATTTGAACAATATGTGAAAGCGGCCGAGGCTGGTGATCCAGCGGCTCAACGGCATGTTGGTTCCATGTATGTTCGAAGGGCTCTGGAAAGCTACAAAGGATACCCTTCCATCGATTACGAGAAGGGTGCACGCTTTCTGAGGGTGGCTGCCGAATCCGGGCATGCCAACGCACAATTCAAACTTGGGGAGTTGCTTCTGACGGGAGGGCTTGGCTACGCACCTGAAACGGTGGATCCAGACAGCCAACGGATGCATGCACTGCTCTATGGCGGCAATGAGCCAATCAAAGCTTTCCCCTCCGAACCAAAGGAGGCAGTAAAATGGCTCCTGCGGAGCGCATTGCAAGGCAACCGGGAAGCGATGCAGAAATTGATTGGGGTTTATGAATTCACCTCATCAGGAGAAACCCAGGACCTCGCGGAAGCTTATAAATGGACCGTCCTGTCTGAGGCTCCCCAGGATGAGTTTGAAAAATTGGACATATTGGAAATAACGCCCGAGCAGAAGTCGGAAGGCCGGAGGCTTGCAGCAGCATTTAAGCCTGTCCCTCAAACTCAGCGAAGCATCCGAATGTGATCCCCTTCGTGTCCAGTGGAAAACCGCTCACTCCCCAAATCTGAAATTTGCCATGTCGGAATCAAACAAATCAATTTGGAATCGGGTCCTGGCTATTCTAATGTGCAGTGGCGTTCTAGCCACTATCGTTTACTATGCAGCAATCGATCAATGGGAAAACGGACCGGCTCGGGAACAGCAGAGAGACCAGCGGGCTGCAGCTCAGAAATACGCGGAACTTTGTGCCAATGACACGGTCGAGGAAGCGGCCGCTCTCGGGAGACTGACCAAAGCGAACATTATATTGAGAGAAACCGGCATCGATACCCGCAACCTACAGGAGCTTGCGGAAATCAATGATACGTTCAAGCGTGCGCAAAAGGAAGGACCGGAATATTTTCGTAAATACAAAAACTTCTTAACCCTCGCACAGCTCCAAAAGTGGGAGCACGATCGTACACCGGATAACCACGAGCGTTTTAAAGCGGTTTACTGGAATGGTTTTAACGATGGCTATGTCACGGAGGAAAGCCGATCTGTGTATAACCGTATCAGGCCGGAAAGATTTAAGGATTAATCACGCTGCCGGCAGTGCTTTTGAGCTTCGTGAAATGCACGTGCCGTTTTAGAGTAAGACACGGGAGCGGACCTCATCAACCAGTTCACAATCAATATCCAGACTAAACAAGAGCGGTGGAAAATTGGCTTAACCTCGTGTTGGCTGGGCTGTCTGTGGAAACCCGAGTTGGATCAGGAGCAAGGTGGCTTGAGCCTCCCACAGGTTTCGGGGAAGCGTATCGTGGATTTGACTCAGTAGATTCTGAGCCTCCATTACCGAGGTAGCCACCTCAACTATGATTTCCACCTGCTTCCTGCAAATCAGATCCTGGTCCTTTACCGTTCGCAACATTTCCGCGTTTTTCCATCTAATGTGGTCCAATTTTTGGCACTGGGTTTTGGGATCTTGCACTTTCTTCACCTCCAACCTCATCAGGGCCAGCAAATATTGAATCGCCGGGGAATCACTGCGATCAGCTTGGCTCGCAACCGCGGAAATGCATGTCAGAGGGTTGGCAAGGAATTGCAGGGCCAAGGGGTCATTCGGATTCATGTCCTTGGAGTGCCAATGCCTGCCAGAGTTCAGCTCCCGCCAGCGCCTCACCATTAGTCGGATATGCTCTTCCTCTGTTTCCTGGGATTTGGCTGTGATAATTAAAGCGTGAAAAGGGTCACGATGGATCTCGCACTGTGAAATCGCGAAGGACCAAAGGTAGCCCATGCCAGGTTTCTCACATACTCGGACCGAATGTGCATCACACTCGTCAATGATTCCTGTTATGGGCAGCACAAACCCAGAATCCGATCGTACCTGGAGCAAAACGGGTTTGTTTTTATACTGAAGAATCCTTCGAGCTTTATCATTTCGGGAGGCGATGAGCTCTTCAAAGACTTGCCTGGGAGCCGCAAGGCTTTGGGACCCTTCCCGAATGTAGGCTGTGCCCGCAAAATGCGGCCGACCTGTGCTATGGGGCACCATGACCCCCAGAACCTCCTTTGGTTCCCCTGCCACGTTCACAGGTATTACACACATTTGGATTTGTACTGTGGGGTAGGTTTTGGCAGCAACTCCGCTCACCTTTTTTTGCACGTCATCCGCATCCCTCACACCGGGATGTTTCCCATCGTTGCGTGCACCTAAAAACAGGATGGCAGTCTCTCCTTCGAGTGTTGAGTTGGCAAAGGCGACAATTGTTTTCCGGACCTCCCGCTCGTTGAATGACTCCTTTCGCTCAACCCAGGGATCTTCAGATTGTGCCAGCCTTCCTCGCAAGCGAGATTGTATTTCACTGTTCATTAGGACTCAATTATTAGGAACTTTTCACGGCTTTCTTCTTTGAACTGTGATGCTCATCCCGGTTTTATTCAAGCCTTGGGGAGTCGAGGCGTTGCTTTGGTGTTTAGTTGCAGTCGCGATGAAGACTTTCTTTGCCGTGTAATCTTTGAGCCTGGACGATTGCCGGAAGCAGCCTGAGATTCCACGGATCAGAGTTAGTCCGTTGGCGGATATCGCTTCAGTGCTGCGTTCGAAAGGCCCAAAAGAAGGAAGTCAGCTGTTACCGCCGGTTGATTCGAAAAAGAACAATTCCTGAAAGGATAAGCGCGGTGTGTCGAGCAAATGTGTGTGCTTGACTTCATCGTTAGATCTGACGATGTTCCGCGTGATGCGTTATCCGGGCGGAAAATTTCGGTGCTATCAGAAATTGATCAATCTGATTCCTCCTCATAGCACTTATATTGAGACCCACCTCGGCGGGGGAGCCGTGCTGCGGCACAAAAAAGCGGCAGAGGTAAATATCGGGATCGATCTGGATCCTGCGGTCATGCCTCACTTCGACGGGTTCGGGAGCAATTATCAATTTCAAGTGACCTCGGCGGAGGAATTTCTGGCAGCATTCGAGTTTGAGGGTGGTGAATTCGTTTATTCCGACCCGCCTTATTGGCCAGCGAGCCGACGCTCCAGCCGGGAGATCTATCGGCACACCTACACCGAACGCGATCACTTGAGACTGCTTGAAATTCTAAGATCGTTGCCATGCGCAGTAATGCTGTCCGGTTATGATAATTCTGCCTATTCAGAAGCATTACAAGGGTGGCGGAAGCTTACCTTTACAGGAACTTCGCACACGGGGAGACGCCAGGAGACGGTTTGGATGAATTATGAGCCTGCATTGTTGCACGAGACCACGTATCTCGGAGATACATTCCGGGACCGACAAACAATTAAGCGGAAGCGTTTGCGATGGGCGGCTCGGTTTACCCGTGAGCCTCTGGAAGTACGGCAAGCGGTTTTGTCAGACCTTTCACGTCTTTTCCTGAATTCATTGTGACCACGCCCACTGCTTCACCTCCGAACTTTGTTCCCTGGGATATTGAGGTAGCTCGGCTGAATTTTGGGGCCAATTGTGGGCCGGTCTCTTTTGCCGCCTTATCGGGTACAGAGGTATGTCGAGTGATCAGTCACTTTCCGCATTTCGAGCATTCCGCCTGGACAAATCTGACGCAGATGCTCCGCGCGTTGGACTCCGCCCGTTGTAATGCTGAGGTGCGGCGGCGCGAGTTTCCCAAACGTGGACTGGCCCTGATTCAGTGGTTAGGCCCCTGGACGCGAACAAATTTTTTTTCCCGGTGGAGCCTACCGCATACGCACTGGGTAGCGGTAGACGGTGATTGGATTTTTGACAATACGGCCGAGAAATGGCAGACCTTGCGTGAGTGGGGCAACAGCGTTGCAGTGGACTATATTACGCGGATTCCACGGGCAACCGGGTGGGCTGTAAAGTATGGACTGGAAATTAAAAGGAAAACTGAACCTGCTCCTTGTTTTCCGGCTCAGCTCCTTTTGGGTCATCTAAGCCCTGCTTGATCATTTCCCTATAACACTTGAGATTGTGCTCGAAGAGTGAGGCCAACGTTGCGCCTTTGCGGGTGGGGTAGTTTTTCCACACGTAATCTCCATTCGAGGATTTATCGAGCATTTTGCGTTTCTGGGCGCAGATGAAAGGCCGGCTATCAATTAGGGAGAAAGACCTTAACTCAGCCACGGCGCGTGGATAGAAGCGCGCAGCCCCTACCAGAAGAAAGTGCAACCGCCTACCGAGTCGGTTCTGGATGTTTACAAGGTGCTGAAACGTGCGCATGCCAAACTCCTGATCGAGCAATGCGCCGGTCTGGAACTCGACTGTGACGCATGTCACCTCCGCGTGCTCAGCCAAAAAGCTCTGCCAGAACTCCCAATCTGCTTCGGTGTTCGCGTTCAGGTGAACCGATACCCGAACGCCAGCCTGCGAGATGCGTTCCGAAGCGAGGAGAATACGTTTACGGTTCCGGAGTATTTGAAAACGGGGGACGCACGTGAAAAACGAGTAGTTTGGAACGGTTACCTCGAGGCCAAGGCTGGCAAGAGAGGCAAGCACGCCCGGCCGCTGGTGCTTGGCCCAAAACGTTTCAAGCGGCGGATCCTTATCCACTCCAACGAGGATTATTCGGGCATCGTGGCGAAGGCCAAAGCTGTCTCTTAACTCTTTCGCAGTTTGGAACCGAGCCCCGTAGCCGCCGCTCCTCAGCCGTCCGAAGATCTTAAACAGCGGGATTGCAACCGTATCCACCGCCAGCGGCGCGGCCGACAGAAGATGCCGATTCTGGACGACGGGAATATACCGGGGAAGTCCATCGGCGTTCATTGAGCGCAGTGGTCCAATCGAGTATTGGAACAGGCCGTCAGTATCTCTCCATAGTTTCCAAAACTTCTCGGCGAACGCAGGATTCATGTCATCCGTGTCCACGGGCGCTGACGCGTGAGCAAAATTAGCACACCCAAGACGATAAATAATTGGGAACGGGTGGCCGCCGCATTGACGGAAGACTAGGCATTCGGGACATCCGGTTTGGCCAAGCGTCTTCATATTGGATGTTAACCTTTTACCAGAACGAAGAACGTTGGGGTGATCTCAGAAACTTCAATCACGGTGCCATTGATAGCGCGGCCTATTCGATGACCTAAGCTGACGTTTGAACGCAGAATTTCCTGCTGAGAGGGTGCAACGCACCCAATCATTTGTGTGCCGCGAAAGACAAGGATTTCGTCCTTCATGTCAAGAATCCGTACTTTTAAGCCCTCCGACACCGGTTCGCCCTCGGGGTGCCTTATGCACTCATAGGCCAGGTCGGCTTCCACGGCGGTGTTTGAAAACAGGTCCTCCTGTTTCACAACTTCGTCCGTCACTTCGTCGGTCTTTTGCGTGAATTGCTTGGCGCGCAGTTTTTGTTCACCCATTCCCATAACATGTTTTCCTTCCGTTTTTCAGAGTGTCGGTTGATATATCCAGAAGCGGCCCTCACGAGTCCGCCGCGCAATCCGAAGCTCAACGAGGTGAGCCAGTCGATTGTTCCAAGCTGTTTGGTTGGTGGTCTGGCCCCGGTGCCGTTCGTAGAGCTGGGCAGCGGTCGACCGCTTCAATTCTCGGAGTTCGACAAAAGTCTCTGCGGCGGCGCCGTCGAGCGTTCCCACAAGCGATTTAAAGGCGGGACGACCCTGGGTAATTTCTGCCAATATGATCACCCTGCGTTTTCCATTCAGATGGTCTTCCAGGTCTTCGCGTAGGTCCTGATGCTGGACATTGATGATGATCGGATGCAGTTCCTTTTCGAATCCGCCCGGCTCCCCAGCGGGAATGAAAAATGGGTTGAGTAGACGTTTAAGATAGCTGGATGTCGCGCTCTCAATGCCACCAAAGTCCAGAAGAACCGTGTCGCCGTGGTTGGGTGAAGCGAAGGAAATGGTTTCCCTCATTTGATTCGCGTGCTCTTCGCCAAACTCACCCCCTGCTA
>JAQGOV010000377.1 GCA_028293425.1 Verrucomicrobiales bacterium | reverse complement strand
ATGTTCGCTCTCTTCAGGATTAAAACTGGAAAAAACTAATCTGCGGACCATTTTGTGTCAACCTGCCATTTGACAATCCGGGAGAGTTGATTCCGGGAATTAACGGTAATTGCCTCCATTTGCGTAGTTTGCCCTATTTTGCCTCCTCCGCCAATTTAATCGCCTGCTTTAGGCCCCCCTCCGACCGGCGTTCCATTTCGTTGCTCACTGTCCAATGGTACTTCCAAATCAGGTTCTCCGGATGATTGCCCAATGGATCTACCAGGATGAGCGTGCGTTGAAAATCATCAATCAGGTTTTTATTCGGCAGTTGAGGCAATTCCCGCAGCAGAACTTCGTAAAGGCGATTCGCGTAATTGGTGTAACCGCGGGTATGCAACAGGATGAACGCCTCCCGGATTTCTACGTGTTTGGATTCTTTGCCCTTGAGCTGCCGAATCACCATGATGCTGCAGAAAACCAGCAGAACCAAAAAAAGCAGCACGAACCGGTATTGCCGGAAAAAGTTCACTTGAATGGTTTAGAACAGACGGCACTCCCATGCAACCGGGAACTGCCATGAGAGCCTAATGTGCTTTGCCCGCAGGCTGTAACGGCTGCGAATTTGCAGGGTTTTCAGGCTTGGCGCCTTCGGCATGCTCATGATGAAAATAGGTGTAAGCCGCCATTATCACGCCTGCGACTGCCAGCGCCACCCCGACCTGGGAAAAAACTTTTCGGTCCGTTAGCAGCGTCACGGAACAAAGAACAACTGCTATGTGTAGAAAGACCTCTGCCTGTTCGAATCCATGATGCCGATGGGCCGCAATGGCCGCGACTGATTGCTGGTTCTCAGCCTTTTTCAAAATGTCCTCATTCTCCGCCTTGTATTCAGCGTTCTTGGCCGTCAGTTTGGATTTTTGTTTCGTGAGCAGTTCGCGCTGCTGGTCCGTCACCGATCCGGATTCCTGGGTTCCGATTCGGTCTAATTCCATCTCGTTCATGTAGCTGCGCATGCGTTTGGATTGATACCACGCAAATCCATTCGACGATTTCACCTCGTTCACAATCATCTGGTTGGCCGCGTCCTTGGCCATCGACCCAATGACAGCTAGCACCACCGCCAAAACGGCAATGATTAACCCAATTTTTTTCTGCTCCGGATTTTCGACGTGATGATGTGGTATCTCTGACATATTGGAGCGCCATGTAGCCCAACCATTTGCTCCTCGCAAGCGAAAACGTCTAGGAAAACGCAAAGCCTTTCTGGAAATTGCGGTTTTGCAGCCTAATCCATCCCTGCCCGGCGACCAAAAGGGACACTCGTGGTATCAGGCTCCAGGGACCGGATGGATTATTTTTGGCTATTCGACCGAACCCAAACCGCTTACAACTCCCGCATGGTTAGCTATCCGGACTTGCAGGGGAAAGTGGTGATTGTTACGGGCGGCGCAAACGGCATTGGTGCCGCTACCGTGCAAGCCTTTCATAAACAAGGGGCCCGAGTTTATTTTTGTGATATTGATGAAAAGGCCGGGAGAGATTTGGTTCAAGAATTAGGCGAACGAGCAACCTTTGCACAGGTGGATCTCACCAGGGAAAAGGCCGTCCGTAGCTGGATCAAAGCAATCGGCAAAGGTGCTACCCGCATCGATGTCCTCGTCAACAACGCAGCATCGGATCCACGTATCAAACTGGAGGATATGACGGCTGCGCAGTGGGATCATCTTTTCGCCCTCAATCTCCGCGCTTATTTTCTTACCGTTCAAGCAGCGGTTCCTTTCATGCTGTCAGGAGGAGAGTCGATTGTGAACCTATCCTCCATCACTTTCCAACAAGGGCCCGGCGGCATGAGCGCTTACGTGGGAACAAAAGCCGGCATCATAGGCTTCACCCGCTCCATTGCCCGGGAGTTGGGCCCCCGCCGCATCCGGGCAAACGTGGTTTCTCCTGGATGGGTCATGACCGCGCGGCAACTCAGGCAATACGTGACTGCTCAAACCAAAAAAGTGATTCGCCGTGCTCAATGCGTGCCCGATTTGCTGAAACCAGAAGACCTGGCCGAAGTAATTTTGTTCCTGGCCAGTGATTCAAGCCGTGCGATTACCGGCCAGGAAATTCTGGCGGATCGGGGCTGGTATCATTCCTGATCTCGCCACTTCATTTTTGCACGGATGAGATTTCCGATAATCCGACCGCCCGATGCTCGTCGGCGCTTTTGTAGGCGGCCTCTACCAGGGCCATTGTTTGGAGATTATCACGCCCTCCAATCGCCGGTTCAGTGTCGCTTTCGATTGCGATCAATATTTGGCTCATCGTTCCTATGAAAGCATCGGGAAACCAGCTCTCATTCCACTTCGGCTGGTGGAATGCAGCATCTCCTCTCGCTCCATAACGAACCGTGGACGGCGTCGTGTAAGGAGTTTTGCACCAGCCGATATCTCCAACTGCTAGGCCATTCAGCCCCTCAATTCTCCATCCTATGTGGATGTCCGCCGGCGCGCCTTCTTTTGCGGGTCCTGTCCAGGTATCATCGATCCCAACGCAACGAAGGCCGGAAGCATATTCCAGGATGTAGGTGCAAATCCCATCCTGGTGGGGAAAGGTGGTTCTCGGGTCGGGCCGGGTGCTGCAAAAGATCCGTTCCGGATCGCCAAACCAATAACGAAATGTGTCCAGGTGATGGATCGACATGATGCGAAGCGTCACCCAGCCAAGGTCCTTCTGCCACGGCATCCAATGCGGGATCCCGCGCATGTCGATCGTGGCGAAAACGGGCTCCCCAATTGTTCCGTTGCGCAGAAGGGCTTTACCAGCGCGCACGGATTGGTCGTAGCGCATGTTTTGGTTCACGGCCAACACAATCCCCGCCTGTTCGCAAGCTTCCACTGCCTGCACGGCCTCCTGGTAGTTCATCCCAAGCGGCTTTTGCGCCAGGATGCCTTTGACGGACTTTCGGCGGCACGCTTCCAGGATTAACCCGAGCTGCACATTGGGCGGCACGGCGATGTCGAGCACCTCGATGGACGGGTCATCGAGCAGTTGCCCGTAACCGTCATAAACTTTTCCAATACAATGGCGTTCGGCAACCTTTGCGGCATTCTCCCGAGACCGCGAAGCAATGGCCACCGGGTTGAAGCCTGCCTTTCGATATGCTACCAGATGGCAATCGTTCACAATAAAGCCGCTCCCAAGAATCCCAATGCGGAAGTCCTTTCGCCTGGGTAGCGCCGGGTGAATTTCCAAATTCATATACTGAGGAGACCGTGAGATGTGCCACATCGACATAGCCACTTGACGCGGCGACTGGTTCTCCCTCTCCCCGCGGGAGAGGGCCGGGGTGAGGGGGATCGGAGTGTTCGATTACACATGAATGTATTATATCCAGCGGCCTTGGCCGTATCTACTTTTTCGGCTGTGCAAGAGTTTGAAGCAACGGGAGCCGTCATGGTTTTAAAGCAGGCTCTTAGACGGCGTATTTACTCATGATCCAATCCGGGATTACTTCCGCCCGGCCCGTCTGCAAGTTAACCATGGTGTAAGCAAAATAACCGTCGCAGCATAACTTGCCGTTCGCCTTCCGCAGGATCTCAAATTGCACGGTCACCCCGGCCCGCTCGACGGCATCGACCCACGTGCGCACGACCATCGTATCCCCGAGGTTCAAGGGCCTTTTATATTCCACATGAGCGGTTTTCACATACCAGCCGAAACCGGCTTTGATGAACTCCTCCATGGACATCTGGTAGCAACGCGCCATTTGGTCATACCGCGCTGCCAGCACATAGTCGAAATACCGGCTATTATGCACATGCTGGTTCATATCGATGTCATCAGGCCGGACCTGCAACTCCGTTTCAAATTTCGCTCGTCCTAGGTGCGTCATGGCTTGCTTTCCAGCTTTGTCCCGGCCCCGCGGATATTCAACTCGGAACTGCGGTGCCCTGCGGATTCATTCGCAACTATAGTTTTTTCAGCTTCTGCCGATATTCCTTCTGTCGAGCTGTAATTGAAACGAAAGCTGTTATGAATAAAACGATTTTAACCCGGACTTTGGCAGTGGTGGGATTAACCGCGTGGGCTGCGCTGGGCGTGGAAGGCTACAGGTATTACCAGGCTACCCAGGATCTCTCTGCCCGGTTGGAGATTCAGAACAAGGTAAGCCACCGTCTTGATATAGCGAAGTCGAAGGGCCCCCAGTTGGCTAGGGTTACCGCCGAACCGGTCGACAAAGAATAATTTTTCCCGTCAAGGGAACGCCTGAACCAGTTTTGGGCGAATGTTTAAACGGGCCACCCACCGGTGGGCCCGTTTTGTCTTTCCAACTAGCGGCCACGCGGAAACTCACCACGATTTAACGTCCAAACGGCCATCCGGTTTCCTATCTCTGATTCCCATCGGCTTTCGCTCCTGGCTCGTAATGAGTGGCGTCCAGAAGCTGAATTCCTGGACGTTGAAACTCGATGCGCCGATGTTTGTAAAGGTTTCCGAGGGCTTGTTTGAAAGCTTTTTTGCTCACTCCGAAATTTTCTCGGATTACCTCCGGGGCGCTGTCGTCATCGAAATCAAGGTGTCCTCCGTTCCGTTCCAGAGCTTCAAGAATTTGCTCAGTCAATGATGCCACTTTCTTGTAACCAATCATGGTTAGACTCAAGTCCAGCTTGCCGTCCGGTCGCAAATCGCGCACGAAGGCCTCAAGCCGCTGCCCAGCATCCAACGGCCCCGGCAGCGTATCGTGATACAGAAGCCCTCCAAAAGCATTTTCAACAATTGCGTTGTAGCCCAGGGGCGTTTGGCTGGCGATCAGCACCTGCACCTTCTCACCTTTCCGGTAAGGAGGCGCTTCCTTCTTCAAAAATCGATTCAGCCGTGTGCTGGCCACGACGCGCTTGGTTTTCTGGTCCAGGTCGATATAAACCACCACGCTTTGCCCTGGCCGCAGAGGCGCAACCTGCTCACGGAAAGGCAGCAGCAGATCTTTTGGTAATCCCCAGTCCAGAAAAGTTCCCACGTTGGGATTCACCTCCACAACTTTCAGGGTCGCAAATTCACCAACTTTCCCAAACGGAGTTTCGGTCGTAGCAATGAGTCGATCCTCTGAATCGCGGTAGAGAAAAACCTCGATCATATGTCCCGGCCCAGCGCTAGGCGGGACGTAACGCCTCGGCAGAAGCACTTCCCCGAGTTCCCCTGCGTCCAGGTATAAACCAATGGAGGTTTCCCGGATCACCTCCAGCGTGTTCTGTTTCCCAATCTCTGCCATACAGTTATTTATCCCCTACGTAGATGGTGTAACCGCATCTTTTTGCATTGGCATACAGCTTGGCCGGAACCGCCTTCACCTGGAATCCGGCTGCATCCAAACGCTCAGCAAAGCCTTCATCCGGCCGCGCGGACCAAATGGCGGCGCGGCCTCCTGGCTTGAGAGCCGCGTGGATTAATCGGATTCCTTGGTCGTTGTAAACGCGCGCATTCTGTCGCTGGACCAGGGCTGTGGGGCCATTATCAATGTCCAGCACCAGGGCATCAAACTGCTTCTTCCCTGCCCGGTTCAACACTTCCCAAAAATCTTCGACGAAAAGTTGCACGCGCGGGTCATCCAGCAAACTGCCATTCAAGTCACAAAGGTGTCCACGATTCCATGCCACCACTTCTGGCATCAACTCCGCTATTTCAACTCTCCCCTCCGGACCCACTCGCTCGAGCACGCTGCGGAGGGTATAGCCTAAACCGAGACCGCCAATTAAAACGCGAGGACTCACGTGGCCCGACACCAGATCCGTTGCCACTTCGCCCAGCAGCAATTCAGAGGTTGTTACCAGTGAATTCATCAACTCCTCGCCGTTGAGCCGAATGCAAAAGCTGCCGTCATGTTCATGGAGCGTCAGGCTCCCTCCGTCCGGCGTTGCCGCCTCAGCCAATTGGATGTTCGGTTTCATTGAAAAATCGGACCTGCGCAAGGTAATCTAAAAACGGAGATCATGCTCATCATTTTCTCCAAAAAACCTCCATTCCTAGGTCCATACCCCCTTCAAAAGACCTCGCCAGAATCGCCAAAACCAGTTAAACAAAACATCTCAATGAAAACCAATCGCCGCTCATTCCTTCAAACTTCCGCGCTGAGTGCAGGTTTCCTGGGTGTTTTGCCCGCCATGGCCGCGGTCCCTGGCAAACCACCCTCTTTTCTCCTGAAAAAACCGACGATGCGTTTGGGATTGGTCACTTATAGTCTCGCTCAGGACTGGGATATCGAAACCATCATCAAGAACTGCCAGGCGGCCGGTTTCGACGGAGTAGAATTGCGCACGACTCACGCTCATAAAGTCGAAGTGAACCTGTCCAAAGCGGAACGAGCCAAAGTCCGAGAGCGTTTCCAAAACGCCGACGTCCAACTCATGGGTCTCGGCAGCGCCTTTGATTACCACACCCCCGACCAGGCCAAGCTCAAACAAGATATCGCTGCCACCAGGGAATACATCCTCCTCGCTCATGATGTCGGCGCCACGGGCGTCAAAGTCCGGCCCAATGCGTTGCCTAAAGAAGTTTCGCAGGAAAAAACGCTTGAGCAAATTGGCCGCTCTCTGAAGGAACTAGGCGATTTTGGCGACAATCTTGGCATCAAAATCCGGCTGGAAGTCCATGGCAAGGACACCGCCCTGCTTCCGAATATCAAAACCATCATGGATGTCGCCGCTCACCGAAATGTGGGAGTTTGCTGGAACTCAAATCAATCCGATCTGGACGGCCAGGGCTTTGATTACAACTTCAACCTGGTAAAGAACAAAATCTTTTCCGTGCACATGCGGGATTTGTATTTGGAGGAATACCCTTTTCGCAAACTCCTCACCCGGCTTAACGAGGTCGATTTCGACGGATTCTGTCTGGCCGAGATTCCTGCCAGCACCGACCCCGTCCGAGTCATGAAATATTTCCGCTCTCTCTGGCTGGCTTATCAAGGATTGCTATAGGCCTGACGCTCATTGCTTCCCAAATAATGCCTTTCTCATCCCTGGAGCTGGCTCCCCTTTTTCGGGATCCCAATACTTGAACCCTGCTTTCCAATCCCAAACTGCCCAGCCGATTTTATTTTCCTCCAGTACCTCCCGGAAGCTGGAGTAAAAGTTCGCGCGTGATTGCGGATCGGCCATGACAAAGCACCCAAACTCGCCCATGTGTACGGGTCGACCGTAATACTCGCTCCATTCCCGCGCGAGGCGAATCTTTGCCCGGAAAGCTGCTGGCCCGCTCGGGTTCTTCTCCGTCGGTAGCGTGTTATAACGCCGGATCCAATCCTCGACATGCTTGGGCAGCTTAAGCGTGGGATCCGGGGTGAGCGGCGTGGATGGCGGTCCGGGAAACTGGATCCCTTTCACTTTTGTATCACCCCCAGCCCATGTTGCCCCTTGGTGCGTGAAATAAAACGGCTCATAACAATGCACCGTCACGATCAGGTTCTCGTCATCATCCGGAAGCATGAGTGAGCTGAGCTCATCGATGCTGTTCCACTTGCCAGGCCCCACAAAAATGACGCGGGTTGGATTGGTTTTCCGGATCTCGCGAATAACCTCTGTATAAATCGGATTTAAGAGAGTGGTGGTGGCCTTGTCCTTTGGTTCATTCAACAACTCAAAGGCAACTCCAGCGGACGACTGCGCATAATGCTCGGCAATCTGCCGCCATAGCGCGATGAACTTCCCTTTTTGCTCCTCGGGGTTGCTCGTGAATGCATCGAAATGATGGATGTTGACCATCACGTTCAAGTGGTGCTTCAAGGCGTTGGTTACGAGATTATCCACTTGTGCAAAAATCGCATCGGTTAGCTTGAACTCCGGCCCTGGCCCGGCGTAATGGTGCCAGCCGATCGGTAAACGCACATGATCAAATCCCTCTTGCTCCATGTGCTTCAGGTCGTCGTCATTATGCGGGAGACCCCAATTCTGGCTGGGCGGCACTTCCAGATAGTTCCCGAAATTCGCTCCGCGCATGAACCCCTTTGCTGCTTTGTGAGCGGCTGTCTGCTTGCCTGCAAATGATTTCATCTCGGGATAACCCGGCGGGACATACGCTCTCGCATACAGTTTAACTGTCACCGGCTCGCCGGCTTTGACTTCAAGAGTCGTGCTCAGCGTTTGATTGTGCCAGGTCCGCGCGGAATTCTTCCCCCCAAAAGCTGTCCCTGCCTCCAGCACTCCACCGCCTGAAACCCACCCCGGAGGGAGGCTGCCCTTCTCTGCTTCGAAGTCTCCGCTCTTTAAACTCGCCCCGGAAACTTCGATGGAATCCCAGAGCACTTCCTGACGATAAACCTTGCCTGCTGAGGCCTGCTCCCACGGACCCATCAGTTTCAATTCCACGGGGCCGTTCCCGACCGGCAAAAATCGGACGGCGATTTCGTTCCATCCAAAGCGGGTGATTGCAAAATTTGCCGTGTAGGCTTTTTCCTGCGCTTCCCCTTTTATCCAGCTCATGCGCTGGATTTGGCCGTTCCCAGCCAGCACTTCGGCCTTTTCCAGCTTTGCCGATGAAGATGTTAGGTCGAACCGGGCTTGTGCAGCCAATTTCACGGGTTGTTCCTGCCCCCTCAGAAACGGCATCCCAATTGCTGAAAGTACCAGGATTGAAACGACTTTCGAATGAAACATGGCAACGGAATAACGGGAATGGGCCTCGTTTGTCAACGCGGACCAAAACGAATTGTCGAACATTAAGACAGCCAAGCGCGCCAAAAGCCAAATAACGAGCCATTGCGATGATAATGCCTGCGAATTTAGAAGCGACCGTCGACGCCGACGACCGTGTATCAACCAACCACACCATCGGCAAGGGACAGAAACGGGTCCTGGTAATTGATGACACCCAGGAGATCCGCATGATCATCACTGAGTCCCTGAACATTTATGGGTTTGAGACTCTCGCCGCCGAGGACGGGGAAACAGGAATACAAATTGCCCGGGACATCCTTCCCAATCTCATCATTTGTGACATCAACATGCCCAGGATGGACGGCTATGAAACCTTAAAAGCCATCCGGCAGTATGAGCCTACCTCCACCATCCCATTCATTTTCCTTTCCGGCGCCGCCGAACGACCCAATGTGCGCAAAGGCATGGAGCTGGGCGCGGACGATTACCTCACCAAGCCGTTCACGCATAAGGAGTTAATGGCCGCCGTCAGCACCCGGCTTGAAAAGCAAGCCGAACTCCAGCGTCAATCGGACAAGAAGCTGGATGAATTGCGGGGCAACATCACCATGGCCCTCCCTCATGAACTTCGCACTCCGCTCAACGGCATCATGGGCCTCGCGAACATCCTGATCGAGGATTACGCCAGTCTTCCTCCCGAGGAGGTGCTTGAGTCCGCCAAATACATTCATGAATCGGCCATGCGTTTGCACCGGCTGATCGAGAATTTCTTGGTTTACTCCCAGATCCAGCTCATGGGCAGCGAGTCCAAGCAGATCGAAATTTCCAACCTTTCCGCGCCTATCGAGGTTCACCGGATCGTCAATGAAGTTTCCCAGAGTGTCGCTTCCCGCCACAAGCGCGAGCAGGACCTCATGCTCGATGCTCATGAAGGCAAACTGCTCATCCCCGAGGATAACTTTAGAAAAATCGTCGAGGAGATTGTGGACAATGCCTTCAAGTTTTCCGAGGCAGGCCAGCCAGTCATGGTGGCCACCGAGCTCAAGAATCATAACTTCCGCATGCTCGTCTCCGATCGTGGCCGCGGCATGACTCCCGAGCAGATCGCCAATGTCGCCCCTCACATGCAATTCGAACGCAGGACATTCGAGCAACAAGGCGCCGGCCTCGGCCTCATCATTTCCAAGCGCCTTACTGAATTGCTGGGCGGCACCATGAAGCTTGAAAGCAAACCCGGTGTCGAAACCAGCATCATCGTTTGCTTCCCAATGCCCGGGCATTAGGCCAACGCGCCTTCACGAGGACAGCACTGGATGTGGGTGGCCCGTGTGTTGAAGCGTTCGGAATGATAAGTTAGGGGGTCGAACTTTGGTATTCATTATCTTGACCCGACTTTCGCTACTGGAGAGGGGCGCAGCGGAAAATGCCCGAAAATGAGCGGTTGGACCAAAAAGGTCTGCACCAAACTTAAGGCAACTCCAACTCCCTTTCTGGGTGATGCGCCCTCTTCGGTCGGAACACCCCGGTCCATGACCCAAACGCGCTGAGCTTTGCCGTGGAGTTCCTCAATCCTTTTAAGAAAACCGCGCAAGGTGGTCCGATCCGATGTGTTGTCGGCCATCACTTCGTAGGCCAGCGGAAAACCCTCCAGCGTGACCACCAGCGCAATGACTACCCGCACGCGGTCCGGCCGTTTGTCGCGGCTTTAGCCAAAGCGGCAGAAAGGGCTTGGCCATAGCAAGGGCTCGCATTTTATCGAATACGGTTGGCCGACGGGAAGGGGGTAGGTCTGCACCGAACGCACTTTGACAGAAAAACTCGCGAGTTTCCTAATAAATCAACACGTCCACTCCTCAAAAATGTGAAAACCGCATGCCAGTTGCGAAAGTCGGGCTAAGGGCCATTCGAGGCAGACCTCTCTCTTTAATTGTAGGAAACGAGGTTACAAGTTTCTGATCAACCCCCGGGCCGTTCCGCTCCCCCGTAGCTGACGAAGTGACGAGCCAGACATTCTTTTATTTGAATCTTGCGCCGCTTCGCCGCTATCAATTTCCTTTTAAGTTCAATGCCATCTCACTCATCTCCTCCGCCATTGTTGTCATACTGCTTCCTCTCCCAAGGCTTGCGCTGGCGTTCCGGCAAACTCAAGTCAGCTTTGGCGTAATAAGTCTCGTCGCCGAAAAGGTCGTTGACCGTCCGCTGAAGACCAACGGACGGGGTCACAAAATAGCGTTCGTGGGGCTCAATATAAACGAGTTCCCCGGCCGGATATCTCAGGCAGAAATAAACCGGTATCCGTCCAGAGTTAGCCTGGACCACATCCCGCAAGGTGACAAATTTCTCTTCGTCCATCACCTCCGCATCAAGGCGCAGGTGCACCTGCTTGGTGTATTTGCGTGGGGCGTCATCAAGGGGCATGATTTCCTGCGGGAAGAGCTTCGGGCGGTCTTCGTCATTGTTGACTTCCCCGACGACAAGCAGCGCTTTCCCTGCAACAAGCAGGTCTTTGTACTTATCGTAGTTGTCATTCATGCAAAGGATCGACACCGTCCCCTCCAAATCCTCCAGCGTGACCATGGCATAAGGTTTGCCGCTCTTCTTGGAAAACCCCTGTTGCATTCCGCTAATCATCCCGCCGATCCGGGTGACGGTCCGCGAGGCCAGGGTTTTGGCCGTAACGGAATTGTGCAGGCAGAACTTCTCGATGAGCGGGACATACGGGGTCATCGGGTGGCCTGTGACGTAAAACCCAAGCAACTCTTTTTCAGCGGCCAGGATCTCGTTCGACGGCCACTCCGGGAGCTGCGGGTTGGGCTCGGCCTTTTGAGGTGCGGCGTCTTCGAAAGCGCCGAACAGGGAACTCTGTCCCCTGGCCCGGTCCGACGCGATGTTGGCCCCGCGGGCCAATGCATTGTCGATCCGGGAAAACATGGTGGCACGGTTCTCGCCAAAACAGTCGCACGCCCCGCATTTGATCAGCGCTTCCAGCGCCTTGCGGTTGACCGTGCGCGTATCCACCCGCGAACACATGTCCTCAAGGTCAGTAAAGCTGCCACCCTCCTCACGAGCTTTGATGATGCTTTCAACAGCCACCTCCCCTACCCCTTTGATGGCCGCAAGCCCGAAGCGAATCGACTTTCCATTCGGAGTGGGACCGAACGCAAGGGAGCCTTCGTTGACATCGGGCGGCAGCACTTCCACTCCCATGGCCTTCGCCTCGTTCAAAACGATCTGGAGCTTTTCCAACGAGCCCATGTCGTTGGTCATCATGGCGCTCAGGAACTCGAGCGGGTAGTTGGCCTTCAGGTAGGCCGTTTGATAAGCAACAATAGCGTAGGCCGCAGCGTGGGATTTATTGAATCCGTAGCCAGCGAACTTTTCGAGCAAGTCGAAAACCTGGTTGGCTTTGGATTCCGGAATGTTGTTTTTCTCCTTCGCGCCTTTGACGAAGCTCGCCCGCTGCTTGGCCATTTCCTCCACCTTCTTCTTGCCCATGGCCCGGCGCAGCAAATCGGCCGCGCCCAGCGTATAACCGGCCAAAACCTGGGCAGCCTGCATCACTTGTTCCTGGTAGATCAGCACGCCGTAGGTTTCCTTGGAAAGTGGCTCCAGCAAGGGATGCGGATACTCGATCTGCACCCGTCCATGCCGGCGTTCAATAAAGTCCGGAATCAGGTCCATCGGACCTGGGCGATACAGGGAGACAAGCGCCGTGATATGCTCCACGGAACTGATCTGGAACTTGCGACAGAGGTCACGCATGCCACCAGATTCCAACTGGAACACACCCACTGTATTCCCCTTGTTCAAAAGGTCGTAGGCTTTTTGGTCATCCAGTGGCAGATTATCGATGTCAATGTCCACTCCCCTGGTTTTCTTGACCATCTCGCAAACGTTGCGAATAACGGTCAAGGTCTTCAAACCCAAAAAATCCATTTTCAACAACCCGAGGTCGCCGACCGGTCCCATCGGGTATTGCGTGACAGTCGTGCCATCTTCGTCCTGCTTCAGCGGCAGCAGATTGATGAGCGGCTCCGGGCCAATCACCACCCCAGCCGCGTGCACGGACGAATTGCGCGAGATATCCTCCAGAACGAATGCCGTGTCGATCAGCTCACGAGTTGCTTCCTCAGTCTCGTAAGCCTTCTTCAAGTCCGGGGATTGCTTGAGGGCTTTCTCCAACGACATCTTCAGCTCGTTTGGAATCATCTTGGCGAGGCGGTCGCACTCGCCATAGGTCAGCCCCATGACGC
>JAQGOV010000734.1 GCA_028293425.1 Verrucomicrobiales bacterium | reverse complement strand
TGCCCTGGTTAAAGCTGGCAGCGACGCTGGACCCAGAAAGGCCGGAAACCTATATCGTTGCCTCATTCTGGCTGAGGTCGCAGTTGGGCAAACCAGACGAGGCTGAGCAATTTCTGCGACAAGGCTTGATCGCCAACCCAGGACATCCGGAGATGTTGTTTGAGCTCGGCCGCATCTACCATGAGAACCGGCACAATCCGGAGCGTGCACGGAACCTCTGGGAAATAAGCCTTAAAAACTACAAGGAGAGGCTGAAAGGCCAGGAGAAGGAAAATCTTCTACTCCACGCGCAAATTCTTGGGAGCCTGGCTCATTTAGAGGAGGAGCAAAAGAACTTCATCAAAGGCGTGGAATACCTTCGCGAGCTCGAAAGCTTCTCACCCAACAGAGCGAGTATACAAAAATGGCGGACAGACCTGGAAAACAAGGCAAAGGGCTAACGCCCTGCCCTATTCGTCGTCCCCACCGCCGCGCATCACCATTGCGCCAATCAGGAAACCGACCCCGGCGGCAATCGCAATCGTTTTCCAGGGGTTATCCTGCACATACTCGTTTGTAGCGGAGGAAACCTTTTTGGCAGTTTCGCTGATACGCTCACCGAGCTGGTGCAATTGTTCGGTTTGTTCCGCGAGTTGCTCCTGAATTGTGTCTTTCATGTCTTCTTTTCTAAATGGCCTAACCATGAGCTCAGATTATGGCTCTCGCCTGAAGCTTTGAAGTAGGTGTTCGCCCCAAAAAGAAGCTCGCCGCGGATCGGACGCGGCGAGCCTGCTTGAACTCAGGCCTTGAGGGCCTGAAAGGAATCCTTATTCGTGGCGATATTCAGAGTTCGGCCACGGACGAGGACTGAACTTAAATACATCTTTGCCGTCAGGAGCTGTGCCATTATCGATCGGCTTCTGGTAGTTGCTCTGCCGGTCCCGCGGATTTGGCTTATCCTGATATTGATAATCAGAATGGCGAACCGTTCCACTGTCCGTGGTCACACTGCCAGTCCCGGTAGCGCCCGCTCCCGCCACCGCACTATCCCAGGGCACACCGTAATAGGTATAAACGTCTTGGCCCCAAGTGGGGTGAGAACTTTCAGGCCAGCGGTTCACGTTGTATTTCTGCGCAGCCGCCAGCTTGTTGCGGTCAATATTCAGAACCAACGATTTGGGTTCACCGCTACGATTCATATTGGCATTTGCGCTGGAAACCATTGGCCAGGGAATAGGCGTGTAATCGCTGCCTTTAGCCAGGTCCCCGCTCAGCTTTAGAACCGCGAATTGAATTTTGCCGGAGTTCGGATCCACCACAAAATCCTGAATATGGCCGATTCGGTTGCCGGCTGTATCCTGAACCTTGGCATTGATCAAATTGCTAATCCGGAACTCGCCGACATTCTGCATCGCTGCATTCGCCTGATTGACGCCCTCGTGCTCAGCCAATACTGGCGAGACAAACAACGAGCTCGTGCATACGGCGAGCGTCGGAAGTATTAATTTATATTTCATAAGCCTTTCCTTTTCCTTGTTTTTTCTGGGTTTCTGCGGCTTTCCTAAGGACATACCGGCCCGCCAGCCCAAGCGAAACCCTCTGCTTCAACGTCCTGCTCCCTGGCATTCGCAACAATGGGGTTCTAACCTAATCGCTATTTTTGGCTGGTTTTTGCGTCGGAATTATTGGTTCCTGCACTTTTTGGGAGTGCGCGCCTGCATCACCGGGATTATAGTTCGCTATTATGGAGAGAGAACCAAACCTGCAAAAAGTAGCGACGGCTCTGGTGGCATCGGGCAAGGGTATTCTGGCGGCTGATGAAAGCTTCGGAACTATAACCAAGCGTTTCCAGGCCATTGGCATCGAATCCACTGACACCAGCCGGCGTGATTATCGAGAAACCCTGATGAGCTCTCCCGGGCTGGGCCAACACATCAGCGGAGTCATCTTGTTCGACGAAACTCTGCGCCAGAAAACCGCCGATGGCACGCCCATCCCCGAACTGCTCAAGAAGCAAGGAATCGCTCCTGGCATTAAAGTGGACAAAGGGGCCAAGCCGCTCGCTTTCTTTTCGGATGAAAAGATCACTGAAGGCCTGGATGGGTTGAGGGACCGATTTGCTGAATACAAGGCGCTGGGCGCCACCTTCGCCAAATGGCGCGCGGTCATTAGGATTGGCCCGAAGATTCCCACCTCTTTCTGTATGAAAGCCAATGCTCATGCCCTGGCACGTTATGCGGCCCTGGCCCAGGAAGCTGGCTTGGTGCCCATTGTTGAGCCGGAGGTTCTGATGGATGGGGACCATACCATTGAACGATGCGAGGAGGTCACCGAAAGAGTGATTGGCCAGGTATTTCGCGAGCTCTCCAAACACCGTATCCAATTGGAAGGAATGCTCCTGAAACCGAACATGATTGTGCCTGGCAAAGATTGTCCTACGCAAGCGTCGGTCCAGCAGGTAGCGGAAGCCACTCTGCGCTGCCTCAAGCGGACCGTTCCACCCGCAGTGCCAGGGATTGTGTTCCTTTCAGGCGGTCAAAGCGACGTGCTGGCTACACAGCATCTCAATGCCTTAAACCGTTTAGGCCCGCTCCCCTGGCAGCTCAGCTTTTCCTATGGCCGCGCATTGCAGGATGCCGCGCTCAAAAGTTGGAGCGGCAAAAAGGAGAACGTGGCCGCAGCCCAAAAAGCCCTCAGCCATCGCGCTCAGGCCAACGGCCTCGCGCGCTCCGGCAAATACGAGGATGCCATGAAGTGAGTGGGCGCATTGGGAATAGGGCTATTCCACTATTGCGCCAGCTCCGGCTCCAGAGGATCTTTGGTTGTTATGCTCTCGACTGCCGCGACGCGCACCCAACCAAATCCGGTTTACTCAGGTTATTTCGCTGACCCGTTCGTGTGGGAATCCCAGGGCGAGTACTTCGCCATCGGCACGGGCCTGCTCGAGGCTTCCGGGAAAACTCTGGGAAAGGTCTTCTCCATCCTGCATTCCAAGGATCTCTGGACTTGGCAATTTGCCAGCCATGCCCTGACGCACCCTGATCCAAGTCTCGGCGACACTTTTTGGGCGCCGGAAGTGGCTTATGA
>JAQGOV010000351.1 GCA_028293425.1 Verrucomicrobiales bacterium | reverse complement strand
TTTCGGAAGGCAATCCAACCCGTTGCAGTACTTTTCCGCTGACCGGCTCCAGGACTACAATTTCAGGCGTCTTGCCGGACGTGATCAGGATCTTGCTGTCCGGGCTCAGCGCGAGCGCCTGCGGACGCAGTCCCGATAATTCAATCGTCCGTCCCGCTGGCGTTAAAATCTGGTTCGCGGGAGTCACAAAGCGATTATGCCCCGCCGCACCCACCCGTTCCTTGGAACCCTCCTGTGCACCACCTCGCAAGATGCCACGCTCCTGTTCGCTTTGGCATCCCCACAGTCCCAGAGCGCTCGCCAGACCCAAGAGGAAAATAATTCGTAGTCGTCTCATCATCAGTGCTCAGGAGAACTTCCTATGGTCTGCACCTGTCCTGCAAGCTCGAATTCTCCCACGCCTTTCTAATTCCTAATCCTCCTTCCTTTATTTCTGCCAACCTCAAAGCGCATATTAAGGTGCTGCGTACCAACTGGTGGAACGCTCGACTTTTGGTCCAATCACCGTCGGCGCGTACGGACTGTATAGTTTGGGACGTTAGAATATACATCCTTTCCCTGTTCATCGCGACTGGGGAGGTTCTGCTTCTGGTCTCCTAAAATCGCTCTCCAAAGTCAGTGTTATTTCACACTCATTGCAAGTCCAGAATCTCCCGCATCACTTTGCCATCGGTCTCGGGCAACTCCTTGCCCAAGAGGTGCGCGATGGTCGGAGCTATATCAATATTTTCCACCAAACCAATTTTGCCTCCTCGTTTGATGCCTTTGCCTGTCGCGATGAACAACGCGTTCATCCTTGGGTTGCTCGCCATGCAGCCGTGCTGGCCGAGGCTGGACCAGATCGTGGCTGGCTTGATGAAGTCGTCCCCAACCGCTGGACCGGTGATGCCATAGCCGTCTTTAGCAACGAGGATCAGGTCAGGGCTGCCCTGATTCTTGTTCGGCAAAGGCATTCCTATGTCCGAATATTGAGCAGGCTCGATAATCTCCGCGATCCCTTCCCTGCCCTTGAAAATTTCCATAGCTTTCTTGCGATCTTCCGCAGCCGTCTCCGGATTCGTAAGGTAAACAAAGCCAGTGCCGCCTTCTGGATACACATGCACACGTGCTTTGGCTATTTCGTTGGTTTTCCCAAGCTCAAGGAGTCCAGCTTGTCTCAGGAGCACATTAGGCAGGAGCGCGTTCGTGGTCACCGCAAAGCCATGGTCGGCCAGAATCAATAGAGTCGTGTTCTCTCTCATGCCAGATGTATTTAGCGCGTTTACCAGGTCGCGAATGTAAAAGTCGGCAAGCGCCAGGGCTGTATAGCTGGCGGGGGATTGTGGCCCGTAACGGTGATGCGTGGAGTCGGTGTTCAGCAAGTGAAAGAGCATCAGGTTCGGCTTGCGTTCGCGTAGGACGTGGCAAGCGGCCTTCGTCCAAATATCGTCGCGAGCGGGCCCGGTCAAGGCCCGGAAAACTGTATCGTTGGTGACCGTGAGGATCCGGCGCTCAATCAACTCCTGTTTCAATCTGGTACTGGTGTGGAGAACATTCTCCGGCACGTCAGGAAAGTTGTCATCCAGCGTTGCGGAATTGCGTGTGCACGGCCAGTTGATCGCTGCAGTTCGCAACCCAGCCCGGTGTAAAAGATCAAAAACCGTGGGCACCGCCACCAATTCAGCCTGATCGTGGTTCCCATCCACGGCGACTGGCAGTCCTGGGCCGGGCCGTTGCAGGATGCCATTGAACAGCACGGAATGCCTGGCCGCTCTCACACCTGTCACCAAGGTGGTATGGTTCGGCCAGGTGATGGTTGGATTCGATGCCCTCATTCCTTCAGCCACAACCCCTTCCGCTGCCAACTGTCGGATAGTTGGAATCGGTGTTTTTGGATCGTCAAAAAGGTAGCTGGGAAATCCATCAATCGTGACCATTATCACATGCCGGTCGGCACCGTTGACGAGCTGGAAACCAAGCAGCATCGCCACCAGGGCAAGCAACAAGCCACCTCTCCAGGAAGCCTGTTGAGCCGGCTTGGACGCGCAGGGTTTTGGAAGATATAAAAGGTGCATACCTGTTGGACGATTGAAGGTTTTCTTCATTTTGGGTGCGCCGCATCAAATCACCTTTCAACTTGGCTAGCAACAATCGTTTGCGCCCATCGTCTTCCTATCCGCCGCGTCCCCGGGCGTTAGTTTCTCTCATAGAGGACTTGAGGTATTTGTGAAACGCACTAAGCTCCAAGGACATTATGAATCCTTTTCGACCAACGTTCAGACTGTTGAGCGTCCTTTTGTGCGGCTGTCTTCTCGCTTCGGCAGTTCGGGCAGCGGAACCGACCGAGGAACCGATTCCGAAACGGAACGAGACCAGGGAAGGCGAGGTCATCAACTTCAGCTTGCTCGATTACAAGGGAAAGCATTATGAACTGCGCCGCACGGATGCAAAGGCCGTGGTGCTATTTTTTACCAGTTTCGGTTGCCCAAGCGCTCGCCAAAGCCTTTCCAAGTTGCGCTCGCTGCGCAGCCAGTTCGCCACCAACGGAGTTGTGTTCTGGATGGTTAACTCCGCCACCCAGGAAGACCCAAGCAATGAGCTGATCCAGATGTTGGCGCGATCGCGTAAGAAAGAGTTGGTTCCTGATTCAGCGCTGGATGATCCCGAAGCCTTGAAGTTGGAAGTGTTGAAATCGGTCGCAGGTTCGCTCCCGGTCTTGCGGGACGAAAAACAAATCGTTGCCCGACGCCTTGGGGTGACCCAAGTCGGCGAAGTGGTGGCGATCGACCTTGGCACGATGTCTATTGTTTATCGAGGTGCCATTGACGACCTGGGGGCGGATGCAGAGCCAAAAGCGAAGGCTAAGGAAAAATATCTAGCCAAAGCCTTGAATGAATTTCTGTCAGGCAAAACGGTAACCATCGGATCCAAACCCGTTTCCAGCGGGTGTGAACTTAAATATATCAACGACCAGTCCAAGGAACCCGTGTCCTATGCCAGTGATGTTGCTCCACTCTTCCAAAAGCACTGCGTTGCCTGCCATAGTTCGGGGAACATCGGTCCGTTTGCGATGACCGGCTACAAAAAAGTTAAAAATTGGTCATCCATGATTGAGGAAGTTCTGCTGGACCGCCGCATGCCTCCCTGGCACGCGGATCCCCATTACGGAAAGTTTCAGAATGACCGAGCCTTGACCACGGCGGAAACTCATACCCTCCTGCGTTGGATCGGACAGGGCTGCCCGCGCGGCGAAGGTGAAGATCCATTGGCCACAGCCGCGCCCGCAGCTGCCGTTTGGAAGTTGGGCAAACCGGATCTCGTGGTAGGATTACCCAAGCCCCAAAGCATCCCGGCTACGGGAACGCTTAATTACCGATACATCAACTCGGATTTTGAAATGCCGCAGGACGCCTGGATCCGGGCTGCCGTTTGTCGCGCGGATAACTCGAAAGTCGTCCACCACATTATTGTTCGCGTTAAATATCCGGACGACTACGCGGATGCGCCGCACGAAGCTTACCTTTTCACCAGTTGGGTGCCGGGCCTGGCTCAAGGGGAATTTCCTGCCGGGACAGGCATGTTCCTGCCAAAAGGAGCACGCTTCAATTTCGAGTTGCATTACACCACAACGGGCCAGGCGCAAACCGACCAGAGCGAACTCGGGCTTTACTTCTCCAAAGAACCACCGAAACGCAGGCTTGAAGTGCGAGCCAGCGAGACGCGTGATTTTGATATTCCGCCGGGTGAGCCAGATTCCCAGCACTTCAGCCACTACTGTTTCAAGCGCGACACCATCATTTATGATCTGAGTCCGCACATGCATCTGCGCGGCTCCTGGTTCAAGTTTGAACTCCTGTATCCGACCGGCAAACGCGAGACCGTGCTCTCTGTTCCGCAATATGACTTCAACTGGCAAACGAGCTATCGCCTTGCCGAACCTAAAAAAGTCCCCGCCGGCACCTGGATGCTTTGCACTGGCGGCCACGACAATTCAAAGAAGAATCCGAACAACCCCGACCCAGCCAAGCGGATCAAATGGGGGCTGCAAAGCTGGGACGAAATGTTCATGGGCTTCATGACCGTGGCGGACGCAGAGCCGGAGAGCGCAGGAAAACAACATTCAAAAGCCAATTGACCGTAGGCACATTGCGAGGGAACGTGCCAGCCACGGTCTGCTATTAATTAACTCCCGAAAGAAAACGCCGCGCCCATACAGGACGCGGCGTTTTGGTTGAATCAGATTTACCGTTGAACCCGGGCTCCGCCGCCCTTCATCAACTTCTCGACTTCGTCCTTTGAAGCCATGGAAGTGTCGCCAGGAGTCGTCATCGCTAGCGCACCATGTGCTGCGCCGTAGTCGACCGCTTTTTGTCCGTCACCACTCGTCATCAGGCCATAAACCAATCCGCTGGCAAAGCTGTCACCGCCTCCGACACGGTCCAGGATTTCGAGGTCAGGATACTGCCGGGATTCGTAGAACTTGCCATCCATGTAACAAATTGCAGCCCAGTCGTTGATCGTGGCGGTCTTTGCGGCGCGCAAAGTCGTGGCGACTACTTTAAAGTTCGGATACGTCTTCACGGCGGTTTCGATCATCTTCTTAAAGGCGGTCACATCGATATGCAGCAGATGTTCGTCGGCGCCTTCCACTTGAAAGCCGAGAGAAGCAGTGAAATCTTCCTCGTTGCCGATCATCACATCCACATACTTCGCGATCTCGCGATTCACTTCCTGCGCCTTCTTTTGGCCACCAATGCTCTTCCAAAGGGAGGGACGATAGTTCAAGTCGTAGGAGACGAGCGTGCCGTGCTTCTTGGCAGCCTGCACGGCCTCGATGACCAGAGCCGGGGTGGTGTCCGACAACGCAGCGAAAATGCCGCCGGTATGCAGCCATCGCACGCCCAGCTTGCCGAAAATGTGATCCCAATCGAAATCCCCGGGCTTCAGTTTCGAAGCGGCGGTGTTGCCGCGGTCCGGAATGCCGACTGCCCCGCGCACGCCGTAACCCCTCTCGGTGAAATTCAAGCCATTGCGCACGACGCGCCCAACCCCATCGAAAGGAGTCCATTTAACAAACTCAACATCCACTCCCCCCTGCAGAACAAAATCTTCGAGCAGCCTCCCGACGTCGTTATCCGCGAATGCAGTGCAAACCGCGGTTTTAAAGCCGAAACAACGGCGGAGGCCGCGGGCCACGTTATATTCGCCGCCACCCTCCCACACTTTGAATTCACGCGCGGTCCGGACTCGGCCTTCGCCCGGATCAAGACGGAGCATGATTTCGCCGAGGGCGATCATGTCATATTTGCAAGAGCCGGGAGGTTTTACATTTAAGCTGGGCATGGTAGTCAGTTCAGGTTTTCAGATATTACGCAAATCTCAGTTTCAGCGCCATCCGCAGGGCGGGTCAGGCGAGCAGGAAAAGTGATTAAAACCCCTGAAAAACTCAATCTTTATTTCCCAACCGAATGATGGATTTCCTCTAAAAAGCTACGTTCCTTGACTCACCTCGCTCAAACCGTAAACTCCCTGTGTGTTGGCAACCAGGACGAAGCAGAGCGCGAAAGCCCATTCAAGGGCTGCCACAACCCTTTAAGCCCGATTCATGAGAAAACCCTCGTTGTTTGTCATCTTTTTTACCGTTTTCATCGACCTGATTGGTTTCGGGATTGTCCTCCCTCTGCTGCCGAATTATGGAGATCAGTTCGGCCATGGGTTCAGCCCGACCGTGATCGGGATCATTGTCGGCTGTTTGATGGCGACATATTCCGCCATGCAGTTTCTTTTTGCGGCTTCATGGGGGCGTTTGTCCGACCGCATCGGCCGTCGGCCAGTCCTTCTCGTCAGCACAGCGGGGGCCGCTGCTTCATACGCTGTGTTTGCGCTCGGTTCCGGCTTTACCGGGATGACAGCGCTGGTTTTGCTTTTTGCTTCGCGCGCCGTGGCCGGCATTTGTGGCGCAA
>JAQGOV010000338.1 GCA_028293425.1 Verrucomicrobiales bacterium | reverse complement strand
TTTATGAACCAGTCCAGACCAATGACTCGCTACCCGCGGCGTCCCATGCGCCCGGCACCCGCAGGGCCCAAATTCCTGGAGCGGGACCAACCAGCCGGTAGCGGAGCGTGGCTGGCGCCTTGGGTGCAGCTCAAATTCTTCAGTTACCACCCCACCATTTATCCGACCATGATCAAGTCTGCCTCCCCGGATGCGAGGGCGGGGGACATCGTGACTATCTACGACAAGGAAGGGCAGATTTTTGGCCGTGGTTTGTATAATCCCAATGCCCGAGTCCCTTTGCGGGTGTTCTATCACGGCACAGAGCCCAAAGGGGATGATTACTTTGTCGAACTGCTGAACCGGGCTATCGAGCTTCGTCTGAATACGCTTTGCTTGCCTGAGAAGGCTGATGCATTTCGGGTCATCCATTCCGACGGAGACACCTTAAGCGGGTTGATCGTGGACAAGTATGCAGATGTTCTCAGCGTGGAAGTGCATAGCCACGGGGTTTATCAGCGGCTTCAGGACTGGTTGAAAATTCTGCACGAGCGTCTCGGCACAAAACGCGAGGTCGTGCACGTGGACGAGCGGATCGCGCGCATGGAGGGGATCAAACCCAAAAGCTTTTCCGAGGCGCCTCCCAGGTCAGTGAAGATCGTGGAAAATGGAGTTCGGTTTGAAGTCGATTTTGAGGAAGGCCATAAAACGGGGTTCTTTTGCGACCAGCGGGAAAACCGTCACCAGCTTACAAAGCTGGTGAAAGACTGCCGGGTTCTGGATATGTGCTGCTACACCGGAGGCTTCGCCGTCTCGGCCGCAGCCAAAGGCGGTGCCAAAGAGGTCACGGGCGTGGACCTGGACGAAAAAGCGATTGCCCAGGCCAAGCGCAATGCGAACTTAAATCAGGCCCGCGTGGAATGGGCGCATTGCGACGCTTTTTCCTATGCGCGCCAGATGCAAAGAAACAGCGAAAAGTGGGATGTGGTCATTCTGGACCCGCCTAAGTTCGTGCTGAGCCGGGAGGAGTTTCGCGAAGGGCAAATCAAATATGAAGATCTGAATCAGCTCGGTATTTCGTTGCTTCGTCCCGGTGGCTTGCTCGTCACCTGCTCGTGCTCTGGGTTGGTGTCGCCGGAAAATTTTGAGGAATTTGTCATTCGAGCGGCTCATCGACAGTCAAGGCGCTTGCAGTTCCTGGACCGAACGGAGGCCGGCCCTGATCATCCTGTGATGTCCAACTGCCCGGAAAGTCGCTACCTCAAGCTGCTGTGGGCCCGAGTGGTGTAACAATCAAGAACTCTATCTGATGCAAGCACGGCGCCTCGACCAGATTCTCTCCCACTATGGCTATTGCAGCCGGAGCGAGGCGCGCCTGTTCATCAAAAAGAGCAAGGTGACGGTAAACGGGGAACCCGCCAAGGCGGCGGACAAAAAGGTCGATCCGTCCACGGTCCTGATCGAAGGAAAACCGATCGAGGCTCTCGGCGGCCTGCTCGCCGTTCTTTACAAGCCAGCCGGGTGTGTGTGTTCGCACGACGAGCGGGAGGGGCCGAATATCTACAGCATTCTTCCTCCACAGTGGTCCCGGAGGAATCCCCCTGTCACGAGTGTGGGCCGTCTTGATAAGGACACCACCGGCGCGTTGCTCGTGACGGACGATGGCACCCTGGTGCAGCGGTGGACTTCCCCCAAGCATAAGGTTCCCAAAATCTATGAGGTGACTGTGAGCCAAGATTTGTCGCCTGACCTGGCCGCAACCTTCGAGTCGGGCACCCTGATGCTGCATGAGGAGGATAAACCGTGCGCTCCTGCCAAGTTGGAGATTGTCAGTCCGCGCACCGCTCGTCTCGAACTGACCGAAGGCAAGTACCACCAGGTGAAGCGAATGTTTGCCAGCCAGGGTTACGAGGTGCTTAAGCTCCATCGCAGTCGTTTCGGAGATTTCGATCTCTCCGGTCTTAATCCGGGAGAATGGCGCATGCTGCCCATCGAAGGCTTTCTGCAGCAACCATAAACCCTGCAGGGCTAACTCCAGCACAGCCCTTGCTCAAAGAACCTTGTGGGCCGCGCGCTTTTGCTGGAGGGCTTTTCGTAGTTCTTCCAGCGGTAGGGTATTAATAACGTCACCTTTCTCCAGCCAGCCTTTACGGGCGATGCCTGCTCCGAGTCGGAGAAACATGGCGTGCTCGTTGCGATGGGCGTCGACATTGATGACGCACTTCACGCCTTTGTCCTTGGCATAATGCCAGAGACGCCAGTCCATGTCGAAACGAGGTGGATGCGCGTTGAGTTCGACCCATGTGCCGGTGGCTGCGCAGGCGTCTATTACGGCGTGCTGATTTACCTTGTAGGCTTCGCGTTTGAGCAGCAGGCGGCCCGTGAGATGCCCCATCATGTGGACATAGGGATTCTCGGCGGCACGGATCAGGCGTTTGGTCGTTTCGGCTTCGCTGGCTGTGAAACCCTGGTGAATGCTGGCTACCACCACGTCCAATTCCGCCAGCAATTCGTCCGGAAAATCCATGCGGCCATCGGCCAGGATGTCGACTTCTGAGCCGGTTATCAGGCGGAAAGCCCGGCCTTCATCTTCCAGTTGCTTGTTCAAGCGCCGGACTTCATGAAGCTGTTTTCTAAGCCTGTCTTCCTGAAGGCCGTTTGCGATGAAGGAAGATTTGGAATGATCCGTGATTGCCCAATAGGCGCACCCCAGTTCCTCCATGTAATCGATGATCTCTTCCAGCGGTTCCTTGCCATCACTCCAGTTGGAATGGTTGTGCAGCGAGCCTTTCAACTCTGTCCAATCCAGCAGGCGCGGCAACTTGCCCTGCTCGGCGGCGGTGAATTCCTGCTGGTCTTCGCGCAGTTCAGGCGGAATATATTGGAGGCCGAGTTCCTGGAAAATTTCTTCCTCAGTCCGGCAGGGCACGAGCAAGCTGGGATCGCGGGTTTCCTCCTTGGAACGGAAGAGCCCGTACTCGTTCAGCCGAAGCCCTCGCTCAATCGAGCGTTGGCGCATCACGATGTTGTGCTCCTTGCTGCCGGTGAAGTAGGCGAGCGCGAATGGAAACTCCGTGTCGCTCACAACTCGCAAATCTGCCTGCACCCCGCCTTGCAAAATGACGGTGGCCTTCGTGTCGCCTTTGGCCGAGACGCTGATAATGCCGGGCAATTGCGTAAAAAATTCGATTACCGCTGGAGGGTTTTTGGAAGAGGCCAGGAAATCAATGTCACCGATGATCTCCTTATAGCGCCGCACGCTTCCGGCGGTGCTGCAGCGAATGACATCATCGCACAAACGCAAGGCTTCCAGAATCGGCTCGGCGATGACGAGGGCGTCGCAGAGCAGGAACCGGGAAGCGTAGGTTCTGCGGAACGCGATCCCTTCCAGGATCTTCGCCTGGGTTTTCTCGCCGAAACCGGTGAGCTCCGCTACTTGTGAGCATTTGCAGGCCGTTTCGAGTTTATCGATGTCATCGATCTTCAGCTTGTCATACAGCGCTTTGACCTTCTTGGGGCCAAGGCCGGGAATCTGGAGCATGGCGAACAGCCCGGGCGGAAAGGAGGCTTTCAGCTCGTCGTAATACGCGAGCTTCCCGGTTTGCTGCAGCTCGATGATCTTTTTCTGAATCGCTTCGCCAATTCCTTTTACCTGGCCAAGTCGCCCTTCCGCGATCACGCGGTCGAGCGGTTCGGTCAAGGTTTCCAGCGCGCGTGCGGCGGCACCGTAGGCACGGGTCTTGAATGGGTTCTCCCCTTTTATTTCCAGGAGAATCCCAATCTCAGTCAGGATTTCGGCGATTTGATCCTTATCCATACGCGAATATG
>JAQGOV010000331.1 GCA_028293425.1 Verrucomicrobiales bacterium | reverse complement strand
AACCGCTTGTGCGGTACCGTCCTGATTCTGTGCTGCCGTATCGTTATTGTTAGTATCGTTTTTATTTTCAGTATTCATATTTGCCCGTCGTTTTAGCACGCGTGGGAGAATTTGCATAACGCTTGGGGCGTGTGAGGAGCGCGAGATGCTCAAGACGCAGGGGAAGCGTGAGACGCGTGGGGCGTCTGGGAGAGATAAATCGTTTTCAAGCCTCAGGTTCCAAGTCTCAGGGTTGGAGGCGAACTGACGAATGGACGAATTCCGAACGACGAGGAAACCAGGCGTTCACCAGAAAGCGAACGAGGCTCACGAGGAGGAGATTGGCTGCTTAGGGGCGCAGAAGGACATATGATTATTTCGTCTTCCTGAGGTGCGCTCACCACGGGGGTTGAAAACTATGCAATTTCCCAACATAACGGAAACCCGGACGCCAGAACCGAATCCCCTTACAGAAGATTGGAAAGGCGTTGGCTGGTGCACTGTGTCAGCAAAAAAATATTTCAAGCAACGGGGTTCTCACAACAAGTTAACAAGGACGTTCATTTGATGGCGATGCCGTAGGCCATATATTTCCAACGATTGCCGATTGCTTTATCGAGTACGGCGTCGAGGCGCGCTAGAATGTCTCTTTGCGCTTCGTTGCGACCGAATGTGGCGGTGAAACCCGTTGTCCGCATATCGTACGCGGTGAAGCCCGATAAAAATTCCTGCATCTCGTCGTAGCTCGGGTAACGCCAATACGCACTCCAGGGACTAAAATGCTTTCGCGCGGAACGGTGCAACACGGAAGCGGCCATGTTCTCGGCGAACAACAAACAGCCGCCAGGCACCAGCGCTTTGAGAATTCGTTCGAAGACCTGTTGTTGCTTAACTTTGTCGTCTTTGCGGCCGATGCCGCCGAGGATGGATTTGAACACCACCAGGTCGAAATGGTTTTCGTACGGGAGGTCAGTGGCGTCGATGTCTTCGTAAAGCACCAGTCGCACGGCGCCGTAGCGCTCGTGCAACGGCCGCGCGGTGGTTTCGGTATTGGACAAATCCGAACACACCACCACTTTGTTTTTCAACGCCAACCACAGTGACAAACCGCCTTCGCGGCCGCCGAGTTCGAGGCAGGTGTGCACGCGGCTCCAGTCGACGTTGCGATCCCAATAATCGAGAGCCCGCGACCAGGTGCGCACATCCCATTGTACAATGTCGTCGAGCCGATCACGGGTTGGTGCGAACTCCTTCATTCAGGAGCGAATCTAGCGATTGTCGCGGTTGGCGGCAATCGACTGTTCTGCCAGAAAAATCAACCCCACTGTCAGGGTTTTCAGTGTCAGGGCCAGAATTGCCGTTGTCGTGCGCACAAACCAGCAGGGACAGTCCGGCAAAGCGGATCTTCTCCGCTCGAATTTCGAGCACGAAAGCTCCAGGCTGTTGTGCGCCAAGCCTAAGACTTAGAACTGCGGGTCATCGAGCCAGCTTTGACGGTCCTGACTCATCTGTTCGAATAAATCCAGACGAACTTCTGCGAGATCGGTGCCTGTCGCGTTCTCCAACTGTGGAGCAAGGAGGCGACTGTGGAATTTCCTTGGAGTCGTCAATTCGCGGTTCTGAGTTTGCTTAAAAGATATATTGGGTGGGGTTGAGTTCGAAGCTCTCGGGCGGGCAGAATCAGGATGAAACCACACCAGCATTAGACACCCGAGCATTGTGAGAAACATCAGGAGCCAAACCCCCGCTCGAATGCCCCATACCCCATCCGTGTTTTTGTTTGTTTCCTTTGTCTGCCGCATATCTCCAGGCCGTGCTGCTCAATACAATCTTGGATTAGTGTCAGTTGTCAATCTGTTGTGGAGTCCGGAAGTAAACGCGACAGGAGTCTTCAAGAGCTGGCGCTCTCCATCGGGGATGAAAACTGATTAGCCGGGAAAAAGCAAAAGTCTCAAAAGGGAAAATAGCGGAGGGACCTTCAACATGAGAATACAGATAGCATTTATCAATATGGCGGAGAAAAGACAAGAGGTGCAAAAGGGTATCGGAAATCAGGCAGAAATACGTTTGGCAGAATGATAGGGCCTGCGGAATAGGGTGCGGTGGCCAGTGAATATTTCCGGACTCCACAGCGGTCGGTTAGGCGCCACTCGGAATGGGAAGGGCTTCCACACCCTGCCGTTACTGTGAATGTTACACTGTGCGGCCCCTTCAGACTTCACACCCTTCATGGGAGTCTCAGACATTCCCCAGCGTTCGGTCCATACTTTTTGAAACGCAGAGACGCAAGCAGGGCCGCAAAGGTGCAACCGAAAAGAACTATGGCGTTGGCTGGTGTTCTAGCGATGCGGCACGCCGTTGGTTGGAGCATGCTTCCATTTGAACACAGAGGCTTAGCGCGGCAGAGCCGCAACCAAAAGGAGCCTCGGAACGAGCAATTGGACCCCTCATCCTGGCCTCCCCTTTTGGAAGGGGAGAAGGAATGGCACCCTGCGCTTTCGAGGGAATCTTCGCAGAAATGAACGACTCTGCGGCATAGCACTGCCGAGGGCACAGGTTCGGAGCAGGAAATTCTGAGGGATAAGCCCTGCCTGGGTTCTTTAGCTTTGGCTGCGCCAGTGGAAAAATTTTCAACAGAAACTGATGGCGATCGCTGGTGTGGTTTTCTCGCCATTTCTCAAGCGGGCCAAGATGTTGGATGAGGTCAATACCACAATACCAAGGTGCGATGCCGTAACGAAAGCCTCGCGCGTCGGGACGGCTGCTCAAACGTAATTAGCGTAAAACATAATATTGCCACGGAACCCAACCGCGCAAACCACACGATTAGTTAGCTATCGCAACATGCAAGGAGGGTCTTGCCCTATAGGCTTTCTCTCAAGTCGGCAGATGCTGGTCCACATGAGCTCACCACGTTCCTATCTCGGGATTGCTTTTCTTGTCTGCGCTACGCTCGCGGTTCGCGCGGGCGTTTCCCCGAAAAGCACCTCGGGACCCTACCAGTACGGCTTCGCCGCCGCTGCCTTCTATGCTGACTGCGCTGCGACAAATGCCACCATCACTGTCGGCTGGCGTCCCGCCAACAGCGGTTATTGCTGCGGCAGCATCAAGTTCGACACCGTGGATGGCACCGCCGTTGCCGGGCGTGACTATGCTCCAACCTCCGGCGTGCTAAACTTCGCGGACCCCGCGGCGCAAACCTTCAACGTAGCGCTCCAACCCTCTACCTCCACCGTGGACCGCACCGTCCGCCTCCGCCTCAGCAAAATCGACGAGAGCTGCGTCATCTCGCCATCGGAAGTGGTGCTGACCATTCTTGCGCCACGTCCGAAGCTGGAGGTTGTCCGGGCCAACAACATCATTCGGCTCTCCTGGCCTGCTTCCGCTTCGAATTATGTCCTTGAGACCCTTACCGAGTTGGCGCCAGGGCAAACCTGGTGGGATCCCGTATCCCAGCCTCCGACCGAACAGAACGTCCAACTCACAGTCGATTTTCAGCCTACCCAACCCACGCACTTCTTCCGCCTGCGCCGACTGCAATAAATTCATCCCTTCATGGTTTCTCACAGATGACTTCATGAGCTGGCGTTCGCCACAGGGGATGAACACTGAGAGGGCGCGAAAATGCAAAATTCGCAAAATGGAAAATTTAGAAAATTAACCACGGATGGCAGGATAAACCCGGATGGAATTGGCGGCGAAAAAGCGGAGATGAACTCCAATGCATTTTATCGAGCATCTCCTGTAAGTCCACCTGTTAGTTAGCTGATCAACAGGTCCCTATGGTGTCCCCGGTTGCCGTCCGACCTGCAAGTGCTGCCTGATGTGTTGCAGGTCGCTCCGACACCAAACCTCATACCCTCGCAAGGGGTCCAAAAGGAATTCGATTCTTACATGCTGGATTTATTACATAGAGCACAAGGGCTGCTTAGGAACTAAAAGGCGCAAAGGTGAGGGTGGAAATGTTCACCACGAAGAATCAAAGAGCACGAAGAAACAAGGAGTTGTGCCGGGCTGCGTGGTCCGCATGTATGCCCGTTGAACCGTATGGGTAATCAGTGCGGCAACCGAGTGACGCCCGGAAGCCGGAAGCCGGAAGTTTCGTTGTTCGGGACTGCTCCCGTAAAGGAACCATCGCGGGCTGGCTTCTTGACTGCTTTGGCTAAGAAATCCAAGAAAGAAGGCTGGGAGGATAAGGAGCGACCCATTGACAGATGCTTCATCTGTATTTGCCCGATTCTTCTAACACCTTCGATAAAAACGTATCAATCTCTTGCTCCCTTTCTCGGGTCCAATGCGCGCTTTGTTCAGAAGGACTCTGGTTTGTGGCTGCTGACAAAGGCCGAGGAAACCTTTCACGGTACCGAGCAACCTTGCAAATGCTCCTGTCGAGGAATTCGCGTTGCGACTTGCTGAGCACTCGCCGGCGCTGGCACGCATCTTCCAAAGCAAGATCTAAAAAGGCTTCAGCTTTCCCAAGAGTGACATCACTAAGCCCTGATCGCCAACCGTTCAGCAGGGTGGCGTATTCTACCATTGGTAGCCCATAAACCGGGACGTCCGGCAGAACTATGGCTTTTTGTCCGTAGACTGAATACTTAATACATTTTGGTTGTGTACCGCGACCTAAAAGATAGCCTGCAAACACCGCAACCAGAGGAATCAAAATGTATGCGATGCTACGAAATTTTTCCATAAGCCAAACGTCTAAGTGCTCCAGTGCCCTTTTTCAAGCTTTTCTGAATTGCCATTTTGCAGCCTGTCGGCGACCCATGCTGTTTGAAGAGGTTGCCTCCTGGCGCAGCCGGCCGGCAATGGTTAGCTTCTTTTCTGAAACGCATCCTCCTTCGCTAAACTATGGCGGACACGAAGACGCAAGCGAAAGGAATTTTGGTTTTAGCTGGTGTTCTGGGAATGCGGCACACCGTCGGTTGGAGCATGCTTCCATTTGAACACAGAGGAGGCGAGAACACAGAGGTTGAAAGCAGCAATTCTGAGGGACCATGCCCACCGGGGGTTTTTTGGTGCTTTGGCTACGCTAGATCATTGATTACTATGAAGGGAGGTTTCCGGCCTTAATGAAAAAGCCGGAATAAGTTTATGGAACGCCCTGAAATCAAGACATTAATCGAGTTGGGTTCTTTCCCTAATTCTGAATTAGGGGACTTGAATTTAAAAGACAGCAAGAGTTGATTTCTCTTATAACATCGCCCATCACTGATGAGGAAGCTCGCTTTGGTCAAAGTATTCGGTCCTGATGACTATTACGGTTTGGCGTGGTCCCTACTCCACCTCATCGAGTCCGCACCCGGTTGGCCACTTGCAGACTGTCTTC
>JAQGOV010000326.1 GCA_028293425.1 Verrucomicrobiales bacterium | reverse complement strand
TTCATCGCCTTCTTTGATCTGAGCTTTGAAACACTCACCGATAAGCTGCTCGGCGCCTATTCCAAGGGCATGCGCCGCAAGGTAGTGATCACCTCGGCACTGCTCCACAATCCGCCGGTGGTCTTCTTCGATGAACCCCTCGATGGCCTGGACGCGAATGCTGCGGTTGGATTCAAGGCGCTCATTCAAACGCTTGCGCGCGAAGGCAAAACGATTGTTTATAGCTCTCACATCTTGGACGTCGTCGAGCGAGTCTGCGATCGGGTGCTGATCATCGACAAAGGCCGGCTGATCCTCGATGGCAAGCCGGATGAGTTGGTGGCATCGCATAACGCCGGGAGCCTGGAAAGACTCTTTACCCAGCTGACCGGCGGCGAGGAACTGGAACGCCGCGCGGAAGATTTCGCCAAGACCTTCCGCCCATGAATGGACCTCCGCCGCTCCCGCTTCCCGAGCCGCCGCCGTCGCCTGAACGCGTGCTCCGGCGGCTATTCCTGACGCTTTTCTTGCGTGGCCGCACCTCGAGAGGCCTGCAAAAAGCAAAAGCCCCGAAATCGGTCGGATCGAAGCTCGGACTCACCCTCGGGCTTTATGCGCTGTTTGGAATGGTCGCACTTATTTTTCACGGCCAGCCGGTTTTCGGCCTGTCCCTTTACCTGCACGCAATGACGTTGGTTTTTCTCGGGATGTTCGTCGCCGCATCGGCCGGAGAAGTGCTTTTCAATAAGGAAGAGGGAGACATCCTGCTGCATCGCCCAGTCACACCCCGGGCTTTGCTTTGGGCCAAGATTTCTGTCCTGATCCAGATCTCCTTTTGGCTGGCCGGAGCCTTTAACCTCGCAAGCTTCTTTGTTGGCCTCGCGGCCTCCAATGGAGGATGGCTTTTTCCGATTGTTCACGCTGTGTCCACGGCAATCCAGGCACTCTTTTGCACCGGGTGCGTGGTTCTTGTATACCAGCTTTGCCTTCGTTGGTTCGGCCGAGAGCGCCTCGAAGGCTTGATGACCACAGCCCAGGTCCTGGTTGCGTTGAGCGTTGTGCTGGGTGGACAGATCGTGCCACAGCTCATCATGCGTTTCGGGAAAAATATTCGCCCCGGGGTGGATGTTTGGTGGATCGGTTTCCTGCCGCCCGCCTGGTTTGCCGGACTCGATGATGCACTGGCTGGTGATGGTACTGCCGGTTCGTGGGCGCTGGCCGGTGTTGGCCTGGCTGTAACGTCGGTGGTCCTTTGGCTCGCTTTTGGCAAATTAGCGCAGGACTACCAGGCTGGCCTGCAAAGCCTCAGCGAATCGTCCACCGTGAAACCCCAGGGGAGGGCGCGGCGCCGCTGGCTCGAGGCTCTGGTCAGTGCGCCGCCGCTGAAATGGTGGTTGCGCGACTCCGTGGTGCGCGCCGCCTTCCTGCTTACAGCGGCATACCTGGTAAGAGACCGCGACACAAAACTGCGTATCTACCCAGGGCTGGCACCGATGCTTGTCATGCCGCTCGTTTTTCTTTTTCAAAGCCGGGGCTCGGGAGGTTTTG
Organism: Verrucomicrobiales bacterium; assembly: GCA_028293425.1. GTDB lineage: Bacteria > Verrucomicrobiota > Verrucomicrobiia > Limisphaerales > JAQGOV01 > JAQGOV01. The sequence continues at coordinate 15,293 of JAQGOV010000326.1, read as the reverse complement.
GGCTCGCTTTCTCGGGGGCTTATCTCGGGCTGGTGCCATTGCTGGGTTTGACCTTGTTGCAATATTCGCAGCAATGGCAGGCAGCAGATCTGTTTCGAGCCGCCCCAATGCTCGGGCCTGCGCCGCTCTGCGACGGAGCCCGGCGTGCGGTTTTATGTTTTCTCGCTTTGCCGGCTCTGCTCCTTTTAGCAGCGCTCGGGTGGATGCTGCCCAAGGATTCCGCAAACCTCCTTCTGCTCCTGCCCGGCCTCATCGCCACCCCACTCTACGCGCTTTATCCGACGCTCGGCGGGAAAGCCATTCCTCTCTCCATGCCCATCGAAGAAGCCAAATCCGCTCAAGGCGGGCTTAAAATGATTGGTGTCACCATGGTTTCCATCGCACTCGCCGGAATCACGGCCTGGGCCTGGGCAACCGGTTGGTTCTGGTGGCTAATCCTCGGCGAAGCCGTTCTAGGCACCATCCTCTACATGGCCATGCGCGCCTCACTGAAAAAAGTCCGTTGGCAGCCCATCGATTAATCCGAGCATCCTCAACTCAAATTTGTTTGCCACCTAACCCTCGGGCTGGTAAAACTTTTCCGTCCTCACAAGCACAGTCACTTGCATCAACTTGCAGTTGTACAAACACCTGCATGGAAGCAGCTACTCATGGAGCAAAGCAAATGTCTGTCAGGTTTCTATTCATTGTTCTAAGCGTCATGGCCGCGGCCCTCCCCTGTCGTGCCCAATCCGCCACCAACACTCCGCCGGCTAAAATCCCCAGGGAAATCAGGGACATTCCTTTGGAAGAGTTGGTCAACGTGGAAGTCTTCAGCACGGGGCGCAAACCTGAACCCCTGGCCCAAACACCCGCCGCCATTGCGGTCGTCACGCAGGAGGACATTCGCCGGTCGGGTGTCACCTCCATTCCCGAAGCGCTCCGGCTTGTCCCAGGAATGCAGGTTGCCCGGGTCGACTCCCATACCTGGGCCATTAGTGCCCGGGGTTTCAACGACGTTTTTGCCAACAAGCTTCTGGTTATGCAGGATGGCCGCAGCCTTTACACTCCCCTCTTCTCCGGCGTCTTCTGGGATATCCAGGACACCGTCCTGGAGGACATCGACCGCATCGAGGTCATCCGCGGACCCGGAGCTACTCTCTGGGGCGCGAACGCAGTCAACGGCATCATCAACATTATCACCAAATCCGCAAAGGATACGCAGGGCCTTCTCGTCACTGCGGGCGGCGGCACGGAGGAGCGGGGATTCACCAGCATCCGTTACGGAGACAAGCTGGCGGAGAACCTTTATTTTCGGGTTTTTGGAAAATATTTGAACCGTGACGAGTTCGCTCAGCCGAACGGCCACCCCGCCGATGACGCCTGGCAGTTGGGCCGGGGAGGTTTTCGGATGGACTGGGAGCCGCCCGGACAAAACACCTACACCTTTCAAGGCGAAGCCTACGGCGGATTGCTCAACCAGGTCTATACCGTCCCTCCTGGAGCCACGCTGCTGCGGGACGAGAACGTCGTTCGAGGCGGATACATGCTCGGCCGCTGGGCGCACGTTTTCTCGGACACATCGGATACCAAGCTCCAGTTTTATTACGATCGCGCCATGCGGGACACCGCCGTCTTTACTGAACGGCGCGACACCGTGGATTTGGACTTTCAACACCATATCCAATTTGGGGAACGTCATGATGTTGTCTGGGGTGTTGGTTACAGGGTGCACCTGGACAAGGTGGATACAAACCTGGCCATCGCACTCTCGCCTCCCCAACGCCATGACCAAATCGTCAGTTCATTTCTCCAGGATGAGATCACGCTGGTTCCTGAGAAACTACGTTTCACGATCGGGTCGAAGTTTGAGGATAATGAGTATACCGGCTTTGAGGTCCAGCCAAACGCCCGTTTATCCTGGACTCCGAACAACCGGCAGACCTTCTGGGGCGCGGTTTCCCGAGCGGTGCGAACCCCGGCTCGGGTTGAGAGTGATATTCGGTTCACACAACAAACCCCGTTCGGGCTGGCCAACATCTCAGGCAATCCCGCCTTTCAGTCGGAAAAAATGATTGCTTACGAACTGGGACACCGGGCGCAATTCTTTAAACACTTCTCCATTGATATCGCCACTTTCTACAATGATTACGACGACCTCAGAACCATTGAACCGGTGGGCGGCAACCCGTTGCTTCTCACCGGCGGAAACAATTTGCGGGGCGAAACCTACGGAATCGAGATCGGGCCAACTTGGCGAATTTGTGAATGGTGGCGGCTGTCCGGAGCTTATTCCTTTTTGGAAATCCAATTGCATCGGAAAACTGGCAGCCTGGACCCAAATGCGGAACGTGACGAAGGCCGCAGCCCGCAACAACAGTTCACGCTGCGGTCTTCCTGGGATTTGCCCTGGCATCTGGAATTGGATGCCCAGTTGCGATACGCCGACCGCTTGCCGGACTTCAATATCCCCAGCTACCTGGTCATGGATGTTCACCTCGGCTGGAGGCCTAATCGGAATTTGGAACTGGCCCTGGTTGGGCAAAACCTCATGGCAGGACGTCACCGCGAGTTCGAACCTTCCAGCCTGGTCCCGACCCAGCAAACCGCCGTGCAACACAGCCTTTACGGGAAGGTCACATGGCGCTTCTAAGCCACCATCCCTTTTTCTTGAGCCACATGCCTGGCCGTCGCCCAGGAGGCAAGCGGAAGAATCTTTTCGGCCATGGCAGGTTTCGTGTGGCATGGCTGGCCCTCCTGTTTGTCCTGACACCTTTCGCAGAATCCTTACGTTCGGCACAATACCCTACCGAACAAGTGAAAGCGGTTTTTCTGCTGAATTTCGCCCAATTCGTCGATTGGCCTGCGAACGCCTTTCAATTCGAAACCAGCTCCTTCATAATCGGCTTTGTCGGAGACAAGGATGACCCGGTCCTGGCAGCCCTCGAACAGTTGGTGCGAACCGAAAAAGTTAAAAAGCGGCCCATGGCGGTCGTGCGTTTTCCTGACGCGAGGTCCGCGCGGAACTGTCACATTTTGTACCTCGCCGAAGGACCGACACCCTCCGTGCGCACTTTTGCAGATTTACAGGGAAGGAGTATTCTTACAATAGGCGAAACCGATGACATTTTAAAAAACGGCGGCGTGATCCGCTTCATTACGGAACGAAAAATAAGTTTGCGCATCAATCTGAAGGCTGCCAAAAGCTCGCGGCTGGTGATGAGTTCAAAGCTGCTGCGACTGGCGGAAGTTGTGGAATATTAAATGTCCGCCAGGAACCAAACTATCCAGCGGAAACTAACGTGGGTGATCATGTTGACCACCACGGTGGCCCTGCTGATCGCGGGCGCGGCCATTATTGCTTACGAACTCGTCACTTATCGCAAAAACTCTTTTGCTGAAATTCAAATTCTCGCCCAGGTCATGGCGGCGAACGCCAATGTCTCGCTCGCTTACGACAATGAAAAGGATGCCACCGAAGTCCTGGCGGCTTTTCGGGAAGATAAAAGCGTCGTGGCCGCTGCCCTTTACTCCAGTAACAACATTCTCTTTGCTCAGTTTCCAACCAATCTGCCGCGAAATAAGTTCCCGGAAAGGCCGCCTTCGTCAGGCCATTCCTTTAATGGTTCCGAGCTCAGTTTATTTCAGCCCGTCCGCTCGGAAGATAAACGCTTTGGAACCTTATTTATCCGGGCGGACCTGACTCCCATTTACGGACGCATCTGGCTCTACACTGGAATTGTCCTGCTCGTGCTCGCAGGGTCCTCCGTGATCGCCCTGTTTTTTTCCAAGCTTCTTCAGACGAGCATTTCCCGGCCTATCGATGCCCTGGTCCGCACGGCTGCCGTGGTTTCGGAGCAAAGCGACTATAGCATCCGCGCGCCGAATTTGGGCGAGGATGAACTGGGCGTCCTTACAAATGCTTTCAACCACATGCTCACCCAGATCCAAATGCGGGACGTCGCATTATCAGAGAAGGAAGAACGATTGCGTTTGGCCTTGGAAGGCTCGCAGACTGCCACCTGGGATTTAAATCTCCAGACCGGCCAGGTATCCTGGGACGCCTACAACTACCGTCTCTACGGGCTGAAGCCGGGCGCCTTTGATGGCACGTTCAAGCAATTCATTGCACTGATTCATCCCCAGGACCGGGAGCAGGTGTCACGCGTCTTTTTGGCGGCTGTTGAAACCAAGAAAGAATTTGTGCTCGAATATCGCGTGGTACTTTCGGAGGGAACCATTCGGCACATGAGTTCTCGAGGAAAACCGTTCAGCAACGAGCAGGGAGTCACGACTCGATTGACCGGCGTAACGCTGGATATCACCGAGAGCAAACAAGCGGAAGAGAAAATCCGGAGCATGAACGCGGACCTGGAAATTCGGGTGCAGAATCGCACCGCCGAGCTCACTGCTGCAAACCACGAATTGGAAGCTTTCACCTATTCCGTCGCGCATGATCTCCGCGCTCCTCTCCGGCACGTGGATGGGTTCGCGCAAATGCTTCAGGATGAGCTCGGACCAAATGCTTCTTCGGAAACAACCCAAATGGTCCGCCGCATTCGTACGGCTATTTTGAATATGGGACGGCTGGTGGACGATTTGCTAAATCTTGCGAGGGTTGGGCGCCAGGAGCTCAATCGCAACCAGACCGACCTCCACGCAATGGCCCGCCAGGTAATTGGGGAACTTCACGGGGACGCCAAGGGCCGCGACGTGGAATGGCGCGTGGGATCGCTACCGGCCGTGCTCTGCGACCCCGGGCTTATCCACCAGGTTTTCTCCAACCTTCTTTCCAATGCGCTGAAATATACCCAGGGTCGATGCCCGGCCATTATCGAAGTGGGTTCCATGAGCAAAGATGGGGAGGAAGTCATTTTCATACGCGACAATGGAGTCGGATTTAACATGAAGTACGCTTCCAAGCTGTTTGGAGTATTTCAAAGATTGCACCGGCCTGAGGAGTTCGAAGGGACCGGGGTAGGCTTGGCCACCGTGGACAGGATTGTCCGCAAACATGGCGGCAGGATCTGGGCGGAAGCGGAGCCGGAAAAAGGCGCGGCATTCTATTTTACGCTTGAACGAAAACCGAATGTGCCCTGATTATTCCCCAGCCATGGAAGCTCAAGACCCCGACATTCTTTTGGTTGAGGATAATCCGGAAGATTTGGCGCTGGCGCTTTTTGCGCTCAAGAAAGTGCCAATGCCGTGCATAGTGCAAACAGTTCGAGATGGTGAGGAGGCCTTGAATTTCGTTTTCGGCAGAGGGCCGTTTTCAAACGTTTCTCCCCCTCCGCGCCCGCGCCTCATCCTCCTGGACTTGAAGCTCCCGAAGCTGACCGGGCTGGAAGTGCTGCGTGAGCTGAAAAAAAACGGGTCTACCCGGGGCATCCCGGTGGTAATCATGACTTCCTCCAGCCAGGAGAAAGATTTGTTGGAATGTTACGAGGAAGGCGCAAACAGCTACATCCAGAAGCCAATCGATTTCAGTGAATTTCAAAGCATCATCAACGGGATCGGCTCCTACTGGCTCACCATTAATAAAGCGGCGCCCGCAGCCAGGGCTTTCTAGAATGCCCAAAACACTTCCCCTTTATTCGTCCTCCGCTGCGGTGACACGTTGGCTTGCATCCTCCTCACGCCTCACCATTATTCCAACATGAAATACATCCTTGCTCTTGACCAGGGAACTACCAGTTCCAGGGCCATCGTCTTTGAGCACTCCGGCAAAATCAGGGCCGTTGCCCAGAAAGAGTTTCGCCAGATCTTCCCGCAGCCGGGCTGGGTGGAACACAACGCCCTGGAAATCTGGGAATCTCAGCGTGATGTTGCTCTCCAGGCTCTCCACAACGCCGGTCTGAAACCGGCGGATATCGCCGCCATCGGCATCACCAACCAACGTGAAACAACCGTGGTTTGGAACCGCAAGACCGGGCAACCCGTCTGCAATGCCATTGTCTGGCAGGATCGTCGCACTGCCTCCTTCTGTGAGCGGCTCAAAGCCGACGGTTTGGAGGAATTGATCCAGCGAAAAACAGGGCTGGTGATTGATGCTTATTTCTCGGGCAGCAAGCTGCGCTGGATCCTGGAGAACGTTCCCGGCGCCCGATCCCTGGCGGAAGCAGGAGACCTGGCCTTTGGGACGGTCGATAGCTGGCTTGTTTGGAAACTCACCGGAGGGCGCAGGCATGTCACCGACGCCAGCAATGCCTCCCGGACCATGTTGTTTAATATTCACACCGGAGATTGGGACGATGAACTGCTCCGGATTTTCAATGTCCCGCGCCAGATGCTGCCGGAAGTCCGGCCCTGCTCGGAAGTTTACGGTGAAGCGGGCGATGAATTGGCAGGCATCCCCCTGGCTGGCATGGCGGGCGATCAACAGGCCGCTCTGTTCGGCCAGGCATGCTTCGAACCTGGAATGGTCAAGAACACTTACGGCACCGGGTGCTTCATGCTGATGAATACCGGGGAAAAGCCCATCGACTCGAAAAATAAGCTGTTAACCACCGTGGCCTGGCGAATCGGGAACAGGACAGAATATGCGCTGGAAGGAAGCGTGTTTATTGCCGGTGCGGCTGTGCAATGGCTTCGCGACGGCCTGGGCATAATCAAGACATCCGCAGAGGTGGAAAGCCTCGCGGCAGAAACGCCGGACAGCGGCGGCGTGTATGTGGTCCCTGCTTTCACCGGCATGGGCGCGCCCTACTGGGACCCTTATGCCCGGGGAGCGATCATGGGGCTGACCCGCGGCACGAAAGCTGCCCACATTGCCCGGGCGGCTCTTGAGAGCATGGCATTTCAAACCGCGGAAGTTCTCGATGCCATGCATGCGGATTCGGGTTTGCAATTGAAGGAACTGCGCGTCGACGGAGGCGCCTCGGTCAATAATGCTCTCATGCAATTCCAAGCGGATGTTTTGGATGTGCCGGTATCTCGCCCCGGGGTTTCCGAGACGACCGCCCTTGGCGCTGCCTATCTTGCCGGACTGGCAGTTGGTTTCTGGAAGGATCAGGAAGAGATCAAAAAACAATGGAACCTGGAGCGCCAATTTAAATCCACCATGGATTCAACGACCCGGGCCAATAAAATGCGCCGATGGAAAAAGGCAGTGGCACGGGCTCTCGCCTGGGAGGAAGATGAGACGCCGGGGTTGTAGGGCCGATGGCAGGCTGGGGAAGAGAGCAAAGTGAATCGCGAAGTCATGCTGGCACTTCTTGGGGAAGCCAAAACTCCCTGGGATGTGCTGATTATCGGTGGCGGAGCCACTGGACTCGGGATTGCGGTGGATGCCGCTTCCCGCGGGTTTCGCACGCTGCTTTTGGAACAGCACGATTTTGCAAAGGGAACGAGCAGCCGGAGCACCAAGCTCATTCATGGAGGGTTGCGTTATTTGAAGCAGGGCAATTTCCGCTTAGTGCGGGAATCTCTCCACGAACGAGGACTGCTGGCCAGGAATGCCCCGCACCTGGTTTCGCCCTTAGCGTTTGTTATTCCATGTTACCGCGCGGGAGAGAAGGCTTTCTACCGTTTTGGACTGAAAACCTATGATGCCTTGTCCGGCAAACTTCGGGTAGGCGCTTCTCAGGGATTAGATCCTTCAATGGTTGCGGAACACTTGCCCACCATTCGAACACAGGGCTTGCGTGGTGGTGTTTTGTATTGGGATGGCCAATTCGACGACGCCCGCCTGGCAATTGCCCTCGCCCGGACCGCTGTGGACCTGGGAGCGTGCGTGCTCAATTATTTTCCGGTTACTGCTCTCACAAAAGGTTCCGGCAGAATCAATGGCGTCGTGGCTCGTGATGGGGAACTGAACCGGGAATTCACGATTCCAGCGCGAACGGTCATTAATGCAACCGGCGTTTTTACCGACAGCATCCGTGCGATGGATCTTCGTCAGGAACTGCCTAGCGTTGCTCCCAGCCGTGGAGCCCACATTGTTTTAGACGGGTCCTTCCTGCCAGGAAAGAGCGCGCTAATGATCCCAAACACGGAGGACAAGAGAGTTCTGTTCGCGATCCCATGGCATGGGCACGTGGTCGTTGGGACAACAGACACTGCGGTTCAGGAAATAAATCTGGAGCCACATCCATCTCGATCAGAAATTGAATTTCTCCTGCATCACGCGGGTTTGTATCTCTCGAGGAAGCCCGGCCCGGACGATATCCTGAGCACATTTGCCGGGTTGCGGCCGTTGGCCCAGGCTGCCAGCCAGCGTAATACCGCGCTATTGCCTCGAGACCACATCATCACCGTTTCACCGTCAGGAATGATTAGCGTCACCGGAGGGAAATGGACGACTTACCGTCACATGGCCGAGGAGACCTTGGACCGGGCGATTCAGGTTGCGGGCCTTCCTGTGCGGCCTTGCACCACGGCTGCCCTTCCAGTGCACGGCTCGACACTTTCGCCAACTGCGGGGAACCTCCGCTTCGCTTCCTACGGCTCCGACGCCTCTCTTCTGCTGGAACTGGAGCAAGCCGATCCCCAATTAAAGGAACGGTTGCACCCTGCCCTGCCCTATTTCGCAGTCGAGGTCGTTTGGGAAGTTCGGAACGGAATGGCCCGAACAGTGGAAGACATTCTAGCACGCCGCACCCGTTCTCTGTTCCTGAATGCGCGAGCCAGTATCGAAGCAGCGCCGAAGGTCGCTCGGCTGATGGCGGACGCTTTGCAAAAGAACCAGGAATGGGAACAGCGGCAGGTCGCAGCCTTTACTGCCCTCGCTCAAAATTATTTACCATCTGGTTTAGAAGCACCTCACTCACCAATATCCTCATTCCAAAGCTGAGGATTCTTCTGGATAAAATTTTCCATCAGCCGAATACATTCCGGCTCCTGGAGAATTGAAACTTCCACTCCCTGAGCTCGAACATAAGTCTCCGGGCCTTGGAATGTTTTATTTTCACCAACAACGACCCTTGGGATGCCATAGAGCAGAATGGCCCCACTGCACATCGGGCAAGGTGAAAGAGTCGAGTAAATGGTGCAGCGCTGGTAAACAGATGCCTTCAAGCGCCCGGCGTTCTCAAGGCAATTCATCTCGGCATGATGAATCACGCTTCCCTTCTGCACTCGCTGGTTATGCCCTCTTCCAATAATCTGCCCTTCCAGCACGAGAACAGAACCAATTGGAATCCCACCCGCAGCCAAGCCTTTCCTGGCTTCATCAATGGCAGCTTGCAGGAAGGGATCCATACTTGGTAACCCCTCGTTAAACGGCCGCCGCGATCGCATCCCCCATCTCGCGGGTGCCCGTCTTTTTCGCGCCGTTCTCAGTCGGGCTGTAAATGTCACCCGTCCGCAAACCAGCCGCGATTACTTTGCTGACCGCGGTATCGATGGCAGCGGCAGCTTCGTTCAAACTAAAGCTATAGCGGAGCATCAGGCTGGTCGAAAGAATTTGGGCAATGGGATTAGCCAGGTTTTTTCCGGCGATATCCGGGGCTGTCCCGCCGGCGGGTTCATAAAACCCGAAGGTTTGCTCTCCGGTCGTAGCCCCAAGGCTGGCGCTGGGGAGCATGCCCAGAGAGCCAGCCAACGCCGCCGCTTCATCGCTCAGGATGTCCCCAAACATGTTCTCACATAACATCACATCGAACTGGGTGGGTTTGAGCATGAGCTGCATTGCCGCGTTGTCCACGAACATATGCTCGAGGGCCACGTCGGCATATTGCTTTCCTACCGTCGTCACGACGTCCCGCCAGAGCACCCCATTTTCCAGTACATTCGCCTTGTCGATGCTGGTCACCTTTTTGCGCCGCAGGCGCGCAGCTTTGAAGGCGACATGCGCAATTCGCTCAATTTCCGGGGTTGTATAGACCATCGTGTCGATGGCCCGCTGGACGCCAGGGGACACCTGCTCGGTTTTCTTGGGCTGTCCGAAATACATCCCTCCAGTGAGTTCTCGGACCACCAGGATATCCAGTCCTTCACCCTGCCGTTCCGGCCGCAGAGGACAGGCATGAGCCAGCTCTTTTGGCAGACGGACCGGGCGCAGGTTGGCGAACAAGCCGAACTCCTTGCGCAAACGCAGCAGGGCGGCTCGCTCTGGCCTTTCTTCCTTTGGGATAGTCGGGTCACGATCCGGCAGTCCCACTGAGCCAAATAAAATAGATTCAGACCGTTTGCAAAGAGCCAAAGTGTTGTCCGGCAACGCCTTTCCAGCCGCATCAATCCCGGCCCACCCCACCGGTGCCTCTTCCAGGTTGAACTTCATGGAGAATTTCTTCTCCACGGCGCGCAATACCTTGATGGCTTCACGCATCACTTCAGGGCCGATTCCATCACCTGCTAAAACTGCTATTTGGTAATTCTTCATTCAGTTGACCACCCAACGGGCGGGAGTGGGATGCTAATCGTTTGGACAGCGAGCGCAAACGGAAAGTGGGAACCAGTTCCCGAAGCGGCTTGTTCATTACCTGAGCCCGTTCCTGCCTTTGAAGCTATTTAAGTCTCTCAACATTAAGTCCCTACACAAATTAAAAAATATTCTCACATTTTTGAAAGATCGACCCTGTAAACCCCGTATTACTATCTGACAGCACATTTTCTCCGTTTTGGAGGTTGAACCCTCCAGCTACGGAAGACGCCGAGGGTTGATTGGGGGTCTGCGGTCGGTCACGGGTCCAAACCCCGTGGCTGATCCTGACAGGGAAAAATCTTCAGTATTTCCTTGCGCATTTGGCGCATTCTTGTCAGAAACAGCAATCGTTAGCCGAGAGACGTATCACATTCTTTATAAAAGGGATTAATCTTTTCAGATCTTGATTCGGGTGGCAGAACGTTTCTTCAGCGGGGTTCCTCAACCTCCACCTCCTTGGCGTCTGTTGCCCGAATCATTCTGACATTCCCTTCCTCCCGCCATTATTATAAATGCCTGCTTCGCGGAAGGTGTTCGTCCTTTTTGTGTTTCCGCATCAAAGGGGTTATTACCCCAGTGGCTCCGTTAATTCCTGCCGCGTAGCGTGATGCAGGAGCGAGACCCGAGCACTGGGTTTTCAATGACTAAACTTCTCAACTGAAAAGGCGTTTATGAACGACACCGGCAGCACTATTTCCGCGGGACTGACAACAGCATGGACGCTCTTCATGGCGTTCCTTCCCAAACTCTTTCTCTTCGCAGTTATTTTAGTGGTTGGCTATTTCGTGGCACGTTTAGCCGAGAAGGTTTTGGATGCAATCCTCGAAAGAGTAGGTTTCGATCGGCTGGTTGAAAGAGGGGGAGTGAAACGAGCCCTGGAAAAGTCCAATCTCGACGCCAGTAGTTTTGTGAGCAAATTGGCCAAGTATGCTATTATTCTCTTCACCCTGCAGCTTGCTTTCGGGGTGTTCGGGCCGAATCCAATTAATGATTTGTTGACCCGCTTAATTTCATACCTGCCTAATGTTTTCTACGCGGTAATCATCCTGATCGTTGGCTCCGCCATAGCGACCGGAGTTAAGCGCATTCTGGAGACAACAATGGCCAATGTTTCATTCGGCCGTGTCCTTGCCAGCGGCGCCTCTGCGGCCGTCCTGGTCGTAGCTGTATTCGCGGCGTTGAACGAGTTGAACATTGCCCCAGCGATCATTAATGGGCTCTTTTACGCCGCCCTCTTTGTGATCGCAGGCTCACTGGTCATTTCTATTGGTGTAGGCGGTATCGGGCCGATGCGCGGCGTTTGGGAGCGCGCCCTTGGCAAAGTTCAAGCTGAAGTGCCCAAAATCGCCCAGGCCGCTGCTTCGTCCACACCATCTGTTCCGGCCGGGTCCACGATTGTAGCTCAGCCAGTGCAACCGAAAACGACCGGCCCGGTGATGACAACGCCGCAACCGCCTCCCCACGAGGAAGAACCGCACCACGAAAACGTGCCCCGGTTTAAACCTTGAGGAATTGTTTCAACTTATCGGAAAGAAGCTGTTTGGTTCGCCAAACAGCTTCTTTTTAACCGCTCACTCACCTGGCTTTGGCAGCGGTATATCTTTCTCATGGTCTTGCGAAGGGTTTAAGGTAAAATCATGGCATGGTCACACAACGACGCAAACCGATCTTCATTGCTATTATTGCCGTGGCATTGGTTTGGGCGCTGGCTTGCACAGGCTACATCGTTGCCAACCACTACAAGGTCACTCCGGACAAGGTCGCAAGCTATTTGCGAGCGCATGACCTGAAACATCTTTCCGGCGCCGACCGCGACAACGCCCTCCGCGAACTGGCCCGGCAACTCAACTCCCTTTCGGCAGAGGACCGCCGCAAAGCCCGCCTGGATCGTGAATGGAATTCCTGGTTCCAAGACATGACCGACGCTGAAAAAGGCCAGTTCATCGAAGCGACGATGCCTTCCGGATTCAAGCAGATGCTGAATGCCTTTGAACAACTTCCGCCGGAAAAGCGGAAGAAAGCCGTGGACGATGCTCTCAAGAACATGCGGAAGACCCGCGATACCGCGGACGCTGACGCCGACTCGCCTGACCCAAAGAACTCCGGCCCCAACCGCATGGGCGAACTGAGCCCGGAGTTGCAGAAGAAAGTTGTGCAGATCGGGCTCAAGTCCTTCTACAGCGAAAGCTCAGCACAAACGAAAGCCGAGCTTGCGCCCGTCATGGAAGAGATCCAGCGTCTCATGGAAAACGGGAAGTTGTTCCGCAACCCTCAGTGAAGCTGCGCGAAATATCCTCCATGAAAAAAGAGGTCGTTCGGGGCGGCTTCCTAGTTAACCCTGCAAGGGACCGGGTTCACGCTGCCTTTACCTTAATTGAGCTCCTGGTGGTGATTGCAATTATCGTCCTGCTCGCCGCCATTTTGCTCCCGGTGTTGAGCAAGGCCAAGGAATCCAGCCGATCCGCAGCTTGCTTGAGCAATCTGCGCCAAATCGGAATTGCCCTCCAGCTCTATGCACAGGACAATCACAACCGATTGCCAATAATCGATAATCTTGGGGCAACAAACGATCCCGCCGTCACCAACCTGGCGCTCCCGAATTTGGTTCTCTCCAATTACGTTGGTGCCCCCCAGATTTTCCGCTGCCCGTCCGACCAACAAACGATTTTCGAAAATACTGGCTCCTCTTTTTGGTGGAATACTTTTCTGAGCGGCCAGGACTCGGAACATCTTTCGATTGGTCCCATGGATTTCGATCCCCACAATGTCCCGCTCATGTTCGACAAGGAAGCCTTTCATAAGGCCCGCGGCCAGGGCAAAGGCGTTAACTACCTGTATGCCGATGGTCACATTCAAAACATTCTCGTCCTGGAGGGCTCCAAGTGATTCGGCTGGAAAAGGTGCGCAAAGAATTCGCCGGCCGCGTCGCCGTCCAGTCCCTGGATTTGGAAGTTCCAGCCGGAGAAATTTTCGGCCTGCTCGGGCATAATGGGGCGGGCAAGAGCACTGCCATCGGCATGATGCTCGGCCAGGTTTGGCCAACCGCTGGACGCATCACCATTTGCGGTGAGGACGTGCTTGCCGCTCGCAAGCGCGCACTGCTTCAGGTCGGAGCCATTTTCGAAGCGCCGGTCTTTTATGATTACCTGAGCGGCTGGACCAATCTCCAAATCCTGGCCAGCTACACCGCCCCAACCGCCTCCAACCGGCTCAAGGAAGTGGTGGAATGGGTTGGCCTCACCGGCCGTGAACATTCCCGCGTGGGCACCTATTCCCACGGCATGCGCGCACGACTGGCTCTTGCCCAGGCTTTGCTGCCAAACCCAAAGCTCCTGATCCTGGACGAACCCAGCGACGGTCTCGATCCCGAAGGCATTCATGAAATGCGGCATACAATTCTGCGGCTGCATCGGGAATTGGGCCTTACCATTTTGCTCTCCTCGCACCTTCTGAATGAGGTGGAACAGATCTGCACCCGGATCGCCGTGATGAATCAGGGTGTGAAGGTTTTCGAGGGCACTCTCAGCCAGGCCCGGCAACCATGGGCTTGGATTCGGATCAAGGTGGATGACTTCAGCAAGGCCGCCCAATTGCTGTCGCTGGCTGGCCTTATCTCCAATCAGCGGGATGGTGCGTTCGTTCAGCTATCGGAGAAAGCCGAAACACATCAGCTCGTAACTCTGCTCGTCGCGCAAGGCTTCCGGGTCCATGAACTCGCCATCGAACAGGAAACCCTGGAAACCTTTTACCTCGATTTGATGAAAAAGAAGGACGCGCCTTCCGGCCTGCAACCAGCCTCCAGTATTTAGAATTTTACGACCATGTTCCTTCTTCAACTGCGAAACGAACTTTGGAAGCTTTTCGGCAAACGCCGGACCTACATTGGTTTTGGCATGTTCCTCCTGGCCCAGAACGCCATGCTGCTGGCGTTTCGGTTTACAAAATGGCAAAAGGACGCCGAGCGGCTCCTCGAGGGCAACGGTTACATGGCAACTGAATTCATTTCCGCTCTCACCGTTGCTGTTCTGATGCTTATTCCACAGATCATTCTCCTCATGCCGCTCTACGCCACCCTGATTGGCGGCGACATGGTGGCGAAGGAGGCGGAGGATGGAACGTTGCGCATGATTCTTTGCCGACCGATCTCCAGGTTTCGTCTCCTTTTCCTCAAATGGGTCTCCGGTGTTATTTTCTCCACCGCCCTGGTGGTTGTCCTGGGGGGAACCGCACTCCTCTTTGCCCGGATGTGGTTTCCTTGGCGAGGCATGTTTGTTTTTGTGCCCGGCACGGTGTTCAACGTTTTGGATTCGAGTAATGGGTTTGTCCTTTATTTGTGGTCCCATCTGTTTCTGATCGTGAACGCCGCGACCATGCTCACGCTCGCCTTCATGTTCTCTTGTTTTAACATGAAACCCGCAGCCGCTACCATTCTCGCACTCTCGGTGTTCTTTGTTAGCCTGGTCATGGAAACCATCCCTTTCTTTGAACGCTATCATGAATGGTTGCTCCCTTATCATTTCCGCAGTTGGCTTCTGGTTTTTTCTCAACCGATCCCTTGGGGCCGTGTTGGCGGCTCTCTTTCCATTCTTTTTGCCTGCAATCTCACCGCTTTCATCATCGGTGCAGCCGGATTCCAGGTTCGGGATATCAAGTCGTGAGGAATGGTCCAGGGAAACGGGTTCCGCGGGCCGGTTTCTTGTTGGGCGGGGCTATTGCACCCATCGCGCAACATCGGTCCTCAAACCATTCAATTGCCGCGATTTTATCCCCGTTTGGAAGGCAAAAAAATTTGTGCTCTCCTCCTTTTTCCCGTAGATTGTTGGGCAGCATGGACTTTGAGCTATCGGCCCTAAGCATAGGGTCAGCCTTGCAAGAAAACCACAATTAGTAGTGGTGACAAGCCCGAGACAACTGGAAATAACTGTTGTCACTCCAGTGAAAAAAACTTACA
>JAQGOV010000299.1 GCA_028293425.1 Verrucomicrobiales bacterium | reverse complement strand
TGTAATCATACGTTAAGTGCTTTGGCCGGTCATCTGGCCGGTCATCTGGCCGGTCTAATGCTCTCACGTTCCAACAATATTTCATACCATTTTGGCATAAAAGAATTAATATATTGCATTTTTATCGATATTTTGGCCCTAAATGCCCTCTGAGCTTTGGCCGCTCTGCCTGCGCTCATTTTGGCCGGTTCCATGGCCGACTTCTGTGGTGGTTTATGCACCATCCACGCCGACTTTTTAAGGAGCAAGTTGAGGCGGATTTGGCGTAAAATTTGGCTACGCCCATATGAATGGACCAACCATCAGCTCAACCGAAAACGGTGTTCTCTCTCGACGACGGATGATCCAGCTCACGATGGCCGCAACTGCAGGACTAGCGAGCGGGGCTGCTGGAGGAGATGCAGGAGAGGCGCCGGTGCTGCGGATTGACCCGAAGCCGCTGTTCGAATTGTCGCCATGGCTTTATTTGCAATTTATGGAGCCGCTGGGAGTGACGGATGGGTCGGTAGAGGCTTCGTGGGATCATATGAAGAATCGTTGGCGGCCAGACCTCATTGAGGCCACCAAGGAGCTTGCCCCACCGATGATGCGGTGGGGTGGATTGTTCAGTGCTTATTATCATTGGCGCCAAGGGATGGGTCCGAGGCCGGCACGCAAGCCGATGCAGAATTTGGTTTGGGGCGGGATGGAATCGAACCAGGTCGGGACGGCGGAGTTCGTGGATTTTTGCCAACAGGTGAAGGCCGACGCGCTGATGTGTGTGAATTTTGAGTCGGAAGGCGATCCGCAGTGGGCCACGAACCCGCTGGGAGAGTCTCGGGCGGGCAACGCGCAGGAAGCAGCAGAGTGGGTGGATTATTGTAATAACCCGGAGAACAAGGAGCGGATCGCCCACGGATTCAAGAAGCCGCTGCCAATCAAGGTTTGGCAGTTGGGGAATGAAACATCTTATGGACCGCGCCGGTTTCAACGGGATGCGGCGATTGCGAAGACGATTGAGTTCAGCAAGGCGATGCGGAAAGCGGATCCTTCGATCAAGTTGATTGCTTGGGGTGACAGTGGCTGGGCTCCCACGATGTTGGAAGGGGCCGGGGAACACGTCGATTACCTGGCTTTTCATAATCTCTTCGATCCAGGCCATCCTTTGAGTGACGAAGAGTTTCGCAAGGATCCCGCTGCCACGTGGTCGACATTAATGGACAGTGTGAAGCAGCAGGAGAAGAAGATCCGGGAGATGCGGCAGCAGGTGGAAGGACGCAAGTTCCCGCTCGCCCTGACCGAGTGTCATTTCACGATGCGCGGGCGCAATCGTTGTGACTTGAATTCGGCCTGGGCCGTCGGCGTGGCTTACGCACGCTTCATGAACCTGCATGAGCGGCATGGGGACTTGCTGAAGATTGCGAACATCGGAGACTTTTGCGGCACGCGCTGGCAGACGAACGTGATCATGCTGCCGACACCCGGCGGCAAGGCTTACATTATGCCCGTGGGGAAGGTGGCGGCGCTTTATCGGAAGCATAGCGGGCGCGATTTTGTGAAGGTGAGCGGCGGGACGAATGATCTGGATGTGACGGCGAGTCGTACGGGCGACACGTATTTCCTACACGTAGTGAATACGAACCGCACCCACTCGCAAACGGTGCGACTGACGTTGGACGGGGTGGTGGCAAGGTCGCTCAAGTCGTTCCAGATTTCGGCGGATCCGGAGGCAGAAATTATGTCTGCGGAGAAGGACCCGATGAAGGTGAAGGAACAAACACATGTGGTGGGCGAGGCGATTACGTTTCCGGCAGCTTCCGTGACGGCGGTGGAGGTAGACGCGGGAGCCTGAGGCTAGACCGGGAAATGGCAGCATCTTACCCTTTCCTCCATTTGAGAAAAGAAGGTGCAGAAACTTGCGCAAGTTGAGCCCGACGCGACCACTAGAGAATCGCCACTTCCAGTGGCAACGCCGATGCCTAGTCGGCTGTGCCGCAGGCCGCTGGCCTGCCCAGGTTCGGAGCCTCAGAGGAACCTTGCGATTAGGAAAGTCCGCTGAAGTCCCCTCAGGAGTTCCCCGATATTACTCGGCAGATCCGCCCCTACATGCTACACGCGTGGGGTACAATTACGTGCTGGTCAAAATGACATGGCTTTGCTCTACTTCTAATGTTCCCTCCTGATTGGGCACTCGGAGATAAATTGGGTCGGGAGGAACCAACAAGGAGGTATGAGAGCCAACGGATTACTAAATTTAGACGCGAATTTTGTTCAACCAATTGGGAGGCGCTCAGAGAGGCCAGGGTCCGATGGTTCATCCCGCATTTCCCCAATTTTTTTCTTTTATACGACGCGCATCGCTGTGCTGCTGCTTTTCTGCCTCTTGTCCGCAGATAGCAGGGCGGCTCAGGTGGAAGAGGCTTGGGTGCAGCGGTTCAATCCGCCCCTGTCAACTAACGGTTTTACCTTTGCCTCTAAGGTCCTGCGCGATGGCGCCGGCGATATCATTGTGGCAGGTCGTGCCAAAGCCGGCATTTCGAGGGAGCTTGGGGTGCTTATCAAGTACGCTGGCGAGACGGGCAAGGTCCTCTGGCAGCGATTTGATGGAGCTCCCCCCCAGGATGTGGCCTTGGACAACAAAGGCAATGTGGTAGTAGTCTCATTCTTCTTCCACACAGCAAAGTATGCAGCAACTGACGGAAAATTACTTTGGGAACGCAACTATGGAGCCGAACACAATTATATCGAAACGTTGGCTTTAGACAGCAGTGGAAATGTGTTTGTGACAGGGTATTCGCCTTCGAATGGAGGCAATGACATTTACTATACGGCTAAATACGCGGCTTCTGACGGGGTGTTGCTCTGGGAACAAAGGAATGGAATAGATATTGCAAAAATGGTGGTTGATACGGCTGGCAACTTGGTCGTGGCAGGATACTCATACCGCTCGAGTTCAGACTTTTACACGGCCAAATACGCCGGAAGCAACGGGAATCTTTTATGGGAGAGGATATATGACGGCCCATCCAAGGGGCCCGACCAGGCGGCGACGCTCGCGTTGAATTCTGACGGGGATGTGATCGCAACCGGGTTCTCCTATAATCCGACCAACCAGGATCTTTACACGGCCAAATACTCAGGAAACGATGGCAAGCTGCTGTGGGAACAAAGATACGACACTCCAACGCACCTGGATGACCGTCCGCAGAGTCTGCTGATAGATTCCACTGGAGATGTATTTGTAATCGGGTATGCCTCTGAGGAGGGGCAGGAAATTCAAACCATGATCAAGTACGCCGCTGCGGATGGCACAGCCTTATGGATGAACCGAAAACCTTTTGGCAGCGCATGGGCGTTGGACGCGAGTAACAATCTTTTGCTCACAGGAATGTCCGCTTCCGGTAATAGCCGCACCTGTCAATTAAGCGCGTATGCTGCCCCGAACGGTGCCTCGATCTGGGAGGGACTCTGTGAGGAGGACACAACAGGCCCTTTCTGGGTTTCCAGCATGCTGGTTGCGCCGGGAGGGGATCTCATCCTAGCAGGCTCGAGCAAAGCGGGTCTCGGAACGGAACTCTTCGTGGCCAAGTATTCTGTGGAAAATAAGATGTTTCTTTGGGAGGCCCATAGCCAAGGCCCTGGTTACCGTGAAGGGGGGCCGGTGGCCGTGGCAGTGGATTCGCACGGTGATATCGCGGTGCTACTCAATGCGGCCACTGACCGGAACTACGATCATTACTTGTGCAAGTACGCGGCTGCTAACGGCGCATTACTCTGGAGCCAGCGATTCGATGGACAACGGGTAGACGATTATTATTGGGAGGTTCCCGATGATGGAGACGTGAAATTCGCCCCTGATGGAAGCATTGTGGTGACCGGCTATGGGATCGGAGCCGACGGGCGCATTCGTTATCACACAGCCAAACATGCGAGCAGTGATGGCGCGATTATATGGCAACAGAATCACGATGGGCCGATTTATGCGGACATCGGAAGCCAGACGATCACATTGGATCCCAATGGTAACGTATTCCTGGCTGCTTATGCGCTTGGCTGTCCATTCGTGGATTCATATTTGGCCAAATATGCGGCGGCAGATGGCGCGGTGCTGTGGGAAATACATTGTGACAGTAATGATGAGACTGAATATTGCCAGGCGTTCGGCGGCTTAGTATCGGATGCAAACGGGAATTTTGTGCTAAAAGGCGGCTACCTATCTTTGCGTTCCGGCGTGGATGCCAGCCCTATCTGGACTAGTCCCGCAGCGCATAGTCTGAATCTCCTGGGAATGGATACTGCCGGGAACCTGGTTGTGACTGGTGAATTTCACCCCGAAACCGGACCCAGTTACCAGAAGACTGCCAAATACTCCTCTATCGATGGCTCCATGCTCTGGGAAAGACGCTATAAAGACGTAAGCAGCTCGGACCGAGTGTCCGGAATGGCCGTGGATGCGGCCGGCAATGTAGCCGTGGCGGGTTTCCCAAACCTGTGGAGCAATCATGAGGTGTATATTGCCAAGTATGCCGCTGGCGACGGCGCACTCCTTTGGGAAAAGACATATCAATTTCCAGGGATTGATACGCTGTTCACGTTGGCAGTGGCGATCGATGCCGCTGGGGATGTCGTTGTAGCAGGATCTTCGGGAGACTGGGGTAATCGCGATCTTTTCACTGCAAAGTTCCAAGCATCCAACGGCATGATTCTTTGGAAGAAACTCTACAATGGCCCCGGCAACGGGGACGATGGTTTCACGGGGAGTCGCTGTCTGGCGCTTGCACCAGGCGGAGGGGTGATTGTCGCAGGGCGGTCTCAAGGGGTACCTGAACCTGGCGACCATTATGAGGCTATGTTTGTTAATTACGTTAAATCCCCCACCCTAATACGTTTGGCGGGTTGCACCTATCGGGTGGACTTTCCTGTGGTTCCCGGCCTCTCCTACACTCTGCAACGAGCTGCCTCGCCGCTGGGTCCATGGAATGACCTCACGACTTCGACCGGACCGGCCACAGGACGGCTTGTGTACACCGACACATCACCACTGCCCGGCTCGGCGTTTTACCGCACGGTCACTCCATAATGCCCCGTATCCGCTTACGGAACGTACGAACGAATGCGGTAGAAGACCGCGGTCCCGTTTGGAACCGGATTAGTCCAGGAGAGGTCGTTCTGGGCTGAAGGGTTGGCAACTGGCCAAAAGCCTGGTGCTTTGTACCAAAGGCCGGTTTGCAGGTTCGTGCTGTAGTTGACAGTGTATTTCTCCCCTGCCCCGCGCTCGTTCCACGTGAGAACGTCCCTGCCGCTGGGATCTTTGCGCAGGGATTTGATAAACAGCGAATCCGTGACGACACGCCCAAGAACAGGGTTGTCCAGCTTGTCGATGATCAGGCTCTCGCGATTGTTGGGATTGCTCCAAGTGTTATTCAGGGCGTAAATGTTCGCTGAACAGGGGCCATTCAGGTTGGTCGTCAGAATATCCGCGCAATAATGGTTGGAGAGGGCGGTGAACTGGCCGAACACATTGCCACCTTTGCTGCCAAGCCGTCCGCCCCCGAGGTCAATGCCTTCGTAGGACATTGAATCCCAGACAATGCCGCCGATCCGGCAACTGACCATGATGTTGCTCTGCACGAGCACACGGTTACCGCCGAGCGAGCCCACGCAATAAATGCTCCACGGGAGATTGGTAAAAACATTATCGGTGATTGTGACCTGGTTGCTGTAACCGCTGATGCTCACGCCGTTGTGGTTGAACGCGGGGAAGGCCGGAACCGGGTCGCTCGCGTTGCGGTACATGTAGCAGCCGTTGATTAGCACAACGGAATCCGTATAGGTGCGGATGCAGTTGCCATAGGAAAGACCCGAGGCGCGGATGGAACAACTGGAGATGGTAATATCCGAATGGCTGGCCGGAGGATCATTGATGTTGATGGTGTGGTCCAAATGGCCAGCATCCTGACGCAGGTTGCGAATGGTTCCCGTGCAGCCTTTGAGCTGGAAACCAATATCGCATCCACCCAGCACATCGCGGGTCCAAAAGCCCACATCCGTGGCAAGGAGCTGGCAATTGATTGCGGTAACGAAGTAGTTGTTGACCTGATTCATGACAATGATGTCCAAAATCAGGTCAGCATTGGTGGCGACAATCCCTCTGGGAGAAAAGCCGCTATACCAATCAGGCCCCATGTATTGTCCTCCTTCGATTTCAAAATTGGAGAGGACAACCGTCCCTGGCCCAGTGATAGAAACGAGCGGCACATTGGTGAGAGCATAAAGCACGCAGTTGCTCGTTCCCGAGCCCGCCAGGGTGATGGACTTGGCAATAGTGAGGGTCTCATTGAACCGGCCAGGGCCAAAAAGGACGATATCGCCTGCACCCGCCGCATCGATTGCTCCCTGAATGGTAGGATAATCTGCCGGCACGTGGATGCTGGCTGCGTGGCCCGTGCCGGCATGCAGACACAGCACGGCTAATAAAAACGGGAGCAGCCCCCAACCGATGTGATTGCTTTTTTCGCGCATGACAAAGTTTTCCCTGAAGGTCCGAAAGCTTTGAACCCTTGAGCAAGGGAGGGGCCAACCAGCAGATGATCGAGGAGAGAAAGATGGCGGAGTCGCCGGCCGTTAATTGAAAGGGGGTTGCAACGGGCGGGAACATTCCTGGAAAATTATCTTGGAATTCCGAGTCAGCTGCCGTAAATACACAACGCTCTTTGAAAAGTTAGTTGTCACAGCGCAATGTCAGGGAACCCCGTTAGAATCGGGGACGGTTGCGCCACTGTATCGGATTACAAATTCCCCACAAGCCACTGGCCTTAGGGCTGGGAAGGCGGGGAACGAGGTTTAAGTCCGGAGTCAGGATACCGGTTTCGCTGTGCTCGTCATGATCGCCTTGAAAGCGATCAACTTCTCCGTCAAAGAGAAGGATGAGGCCAGTCCATTGAACCGTTTTCAGTGGGCCCGTTGGATGCCTTCATTCTCCGTGTGACGGGGTCTGGAGGTTTTTTCATTTTCAGATCCCGCTGGTCTCTCGTAGTACAAACGTCCGCCTCCCCGGCGGAAAAAGAAAGACCAGATATGTTCAATCGATATTCGTTGGTGCTGGCCCTTGTGGCTGGCGTGGTTGTCTCTTCGCAAGCAAGCCCGTACGCTGATGCCGTAGTCAGCTATAATCCCGGCGTGGGATACTCCCAAGGCTTCACCTTGCCCTCCGCCGCCCTTGGCGAACCGTCGCGGGTGAATCCCTTTGGCGATGCAACTGACCCGTTTGATCCGCCTTACGGTAAGGACCAAATCGTCTCCATTGGCGAGGGCGGCTCGCTGACGGTGCGATTCCAGACGCCGATTTTGAACCACCCGCATAACCTTTTCGGATATGATTT
This sequence comes from Verrucomicrobiales bacterium, assembly GCA_028293425.1. Taxonomy (GTDB): domain Bacteria; phylum Verrucomicrobiota; class Verrucomicrobiia; order Limisphaerales; family JAQGOV01; genus JAQGOV01. The sequence continues at coordinate 2,483 of JAQGOV010000299.1, read as the reverse complement.
TCTGATCTTCGGAAACTCGGGGTTCATCATCACGAACGACTTTGATTTATCGACATATAAATGGATCGGTACGCCGGCAACGGACGGGTCGCTCTTTGCGGCGAACGAAGGCAGCACACGCGTTTCGGTGAGCCGGGACGGGATTGTTTTTTATGAACTCCGGGCAGCTATTGCGCCGATCGTGGATCGGCTTTTCCCGACCGATGCGGCCGGGGATGTTCATGTTCCGGTAGCTCCTCAAGTCGGGCAGGACGACTTGGCTGGGGCCACCCTCGAAGGACTCCGCGCGGCTTATGCCGGTTCGGCTGGTGGAGCGGCTTATGACATTTCATGGGCGGTGGACGCCCTGGGCAGGGCAGTGCAGTTGCCTGAAATCAACTTCGTCCGCGTGGAGGTGCTGACAGGCAAAAGTGAGGTGGATGCCTTCTCCGCAGTGATCCGCAATGTTCCGGGCCCCGCCCGCGGGAAGGGCCGTTAAGAGTTCAACTGCTGCGTGTAGTGAAACTCCTTTGCTCACTTCTTGTTTGGCTGACCGCCGCTCTTCTCGGAAGGGCGGCGGTTTACGAGGAGGATTTTAGCTCCAACCCGTCAGCCCATGGCTGGCGAACCTTTGGCAACACGAACCTGTTTCGTTGGAATGCCACAAACGCCAACCTGGAGGTGACGTGGGATTCGTCACAGTCGAACAGCTATTTTTATTTTCCATTGCGCACGGTGCTGGCCAAATCGGACGATTTCTCTTTCAGCTTTGACCTACGGTTGAAGGATATCCAATTCGGCAGCGATCCAAGCAAGCCGGTCACCTTCCAGATATCCGCCGGCCTGATCCATTACAGATCGGCAACGAACAATGCTCATTATCGAGGGGCCGGCACCAGTTCCTATGGGATGCGCAACTTTGTGGAATGGGATTTCTTTCCAGATGACGGTTATGGCGCGACCTGGGCGACCACTGTTGTGTCCACGAACGTGCATTTTGCGCTGGCCCACAATGCTTCACTCGAGCTAACCACTGGCGACCTTTACCGCATCACACTTACCTACACGACGAACGACCATACGCTTCGAACCACCGCGATGAGGAATGGATTTCCTTTTGGGCTGCCACCGAATAATTCACTGCAGAACGTTATCCTGACGTCGCTGCCGGATTTTCGGGTCGATGCCTTTGCCATCACGAGTTACGGCGATGCGGTGCAGGTCGGACCGCGGGAGGAATGGGGTTCCATTCTCGCCCACGGGGTGGTGGACAATATAAGCCTCACGGTGCCGTCGCCCGCGCTTGGCAATGTGGCGTTGAAAAGCACAAACGGAATGCCACGACTGGAATTTGCCAGCAAAACAAACTGGCTTTACGCACTGGAGCGATCAACTGATTTCGTTTCGTGGGAGATCGCGTATCCTATGACAAATGGAAACGGGGCGATCCTGAGCCTGCCAGATGCCGCTGACAGCGCGGCTGGCGCTTTCTACAGGGTACGCGCCGAAAGGCCATGAGGATGAAGCCACCAGAATTCAGCAACGCAAGCCGCAACGGGTTTAGCCTGATTGAGCTTCTCGTGGTTGTGGCAATCATCGCTGTTCTTTCAGCGATCCTGCTTCCATCGTTAAGCGCAGCAAAGTCCTCCGCCCGCAGAACGCAATGCATCAGCAACCTGCGGCAGCTCGGGCTGGCTGCGCAGATGTATTGGGACGATCATGAGAACTTCACCTTTCGCTATCAATTGGGAGCGAGCAACGGGGGGCGGGTTTATTGGTTTGGCTGGATCAAAAACGGAGCGGAAGGCGAACGGGAATTCGACGCGGCCCAGGGCGCGCTTTACCCGTATTTGCAGGAGCGAGGGCCGGAAGTGTGCCCGTCGCTTAATTATTCCAGCAGCCTTTACAAGTACAAGGCCAAAGGAGCTGCTTATGGTTATGGCTACAATCATTACCTGGGGTCAAATTCAATCAGCATGATGAGGGTGACGCAACCCGCCGAGATTGCGCTGCTCGCGGATGCGGCCCAGATTAATGATTTTCAAGCTCCAGCTTCCCCAGACAATCCGCTTCTAGAAGAGTGGTATTACATCGATGCCGGAGACAGTTCCAACTACCCGAATGTGCATTTTCGTCATCAGCAACGCGCCACCGTAGCTTTTTGCGATGGCCATGTAGGCACTGAGAAACCTGCTCCAAATTCCATGGATGAGCGGCTGCCCAGCCAGAACGTAGGGCGCCTGCCCACGGCAATGTTGTTGATTGAATAAGGGTTCTACCAGGAGTCCGAGCTTGCTGGAATGACTTAAGCCATTTCAGCAAATTGATGCGCCACGAGGTGGTGCATTACAGCCCAAGTGCGCAGCATGAGGAAAGTGGAGAAAGCCATGAGCGGAGCAATTACAGTTTTAATCGGAAGGGACGCATTGGAGCTGGCGACACCGGAAACAAGCTTTTGAGCTTCCTCTTCAGGGAGCTGTTCCATTTGGCGCACCAGCAAAATC